>JAZUPO010000068.1:0-11887 GCA_045605205.1 Victivallaceae bacterium | reverse complement strand
GTCAGAAGCCGTTGTTCCCGGTCAGATACCTGAAGCATTTTTCCGTCTGCACTCAGATTGCTCATCCAGATGCGGAGCTTGCGCAGTTCATTTTCTCTGGCAGTCAGCAATGCGGTCAAACGGTCTATTTCCTGCTGTTTCTGAACAAGATCTTTTTGGAGTCTGCTCAGTTGTTCAGCAGAAATTTCTGCACCGCCGAGTACAAACAAAGCAGAAAAGATAATAAAAGACAGAATTTTCACGAAGCGTTCTTTCTCTGAAAATCAGTTTTTTCAGCGTCTTTCTGTGGCACGAACATCTGTAATAACCAGCACTTGTTTCAGATCCAGGCTTTCCCGGGGAATGAGGGTGACAGTATGGGTTCCCGCGGGCAGATTGTAACTTCTGACCTGGTTGGTCATATAGCGTGAAGCGGACATTCTTCGCAGGGGGCAATAGCTGGGTGTTTCATTATTGACGCCCAGACTTATGGAATCGTGTTGTCCGATGGGCTCCAGAGCCCGGGCTGCGATACAGATAAAAACACCTGACGGTTCAGGGAGTGTGAACTGAAATTGAAATTTCTTTGCCGGATCATCAAAGCGGACACCGCCTCCGGAGACCTTTTTGAAAGGTGCTCCCGGTTTGAAAATCTGCATACCTTCAGGATTTTTCGGATATTTGAAGTCAGTCCGGGCCATAACAGTGACAGGCCGTGACCAGCCGTCAGCGGTACGCAAAAAGAAAACACTGCGGTAATTGATGCGGCTGTTCATTTTACGGGGATCGACTTTAACAGTGAGAGTGACACTTTCATTGGCCTTGAGAGAAACTTTGGCAGGAGTCACTTCATACCAGTCGGAATCCAGACTCTTCCTGACTTCAAATTTTACAGGTGCAGAAGCCTTGAGCGTGAACTTCTGAGGGGCTGAAGCCTTGCCGTTTTGAACCGTAAAAAGAGCTTTGCGGCCATCGGTAAGAGAAAGAGCAAAGGGACGGTAGGGCAATTCCAGATTCCGGGGAACGCCCAAATCGGGATTCTTGTAGTTCAGTCCGGGGATTGCGACAGCCTTGCGTGTTCCGGGGGAATTCTTTTTCAAGGTGTAAATTCCCCGGTCGGCATTGGTAAAAAGAGCAGTTCCTTTTATATCTTTTTTGCCGCCTTCTTTGGAAACAAGGTTGTTTTCCCATTTCATACCGAGAAAAGCAAAGTAAGCCGTGGGAGCAAGGATTTCTTCAAGGATATTGTTCCTGGCAACGATCTTGAAATTCCGTCCGATCCGGAGACGTGCGTTGCGCTGGTCTGTTGTGTTGTTAAAGATAAAAGAAGCTGCATAATGACCAGCCCAGATGTCCGCAGTTTTGAGGGCTGAGGAACAATTGCCAAGCTCATCTTTCAAGTCGGTGATGCAGTTTTCAAACACATAAGAAGGGCCTGTCATACAGCCCTGGATACTGATACCCATAAAGCTGTTTTCAAAGCGGTTTCTGTAACAGCGCACATTCTGCTGGCCGCCGTCAAGTTCAATACAGTCATCATTGGCAAAAGCAATGAAGTTGCCGTACACGTCGCAATCCTTGTTAAGTCCTCCGTCAAGGTCAAAGTTGCCGGTTCCGGCAATACCGTCGTTCCACCATTTGAGGTCGCTGCCGCAAATGTCATTGTAACGGATCACGGTGGATTCAGGTTTCCAGGGAGAGATTCCCTGAGGACCGTCGGGATGACCGTAACGCCAGCTGTTGGAACTCAAAAGAGGATCGTGGATATAGCAGCGTTCAATGACCTGTCCGAAGCCCCGGTTGATATAAATGGCGTTTTTGTTATGCAGATGTTTTCCTGCACTGTTACGCATTCTGCCGGTACCTTTGTCAAATTTCCAGTTCTGTGGATCGCCCCAGCGGCTGATATCGCAATTGCGCAGACGGACATATTTGCACAAATTCAAAGTAACCGCATTCCGTTCTCCGCCGCGGATGACCATATTTTCCACAATGACATATTCTGCCCGATCCAGTACGAGAGCACTGCGGAGTCCCGTTCCGTCGACGACCACTCCGGGGGCGGTTGTATAAAGGATCCAGCCGTCGGGAGTCCCTTTATCTCTGATGACCAAACCTTTGTTGACCTGTTCCTGAGTCAGAACGATCCTTTTTGCCACAGGGACCTTTTCCGCCCAGGTGCGGAAAGTGCCTGATGCTCTGTCGATCTGTCTGCCGGAACGGGCTTCCGCTTTCACTTCGTAAACGGTATCGGGTTTCAGGTCAACGATACCGGTACGGAACTGGGCGGAGTAACTTCTATCGTAAGTGGCCTCCAGCGCAGGCAGCCATTTGGAAGTACCCTTTTCACGGTAGGTAACAGTACAGTTGCGGGGACATTCTGTTTTGAAGTAAACGCTGCAGCTGTTGAAAAGGGGGCGCAGTTCCAATTCTCCTGCGGAACACATCAGTGCCGCCACAAAAGCAAGAATCATAATCAAGGTCTTATCCATCGCAAAAAATCCTTTCAAGCAATTTGAAGTTTCTGAAAATTCTATACGCTCTTAATATAATCTGCCCCCGGACAAAATACAAGGTTTCAGTTAAAATTTTTCACCTTAAGAGTCCTGCCGGGGGATAAAAAATATTTTTGTCCTTGACAAAAGGGAATTGATACTGTACATTAAAGAAAATACAAGTCTGTCAGACATTTATCAGTTTCAGGAGAAAAAAATTATGTTTTTCAAAAAGTTCCTTCTCATTTCAGCAATGTCGTTTTCACTCCTTTACGGCGGAGATTTTGCTCTTTCGTCCATAAAGATCACAGCGACCACCCAGGCCGATCACCAGTTCGCCGCAGCAGAATTGCAGAAACATCTTTTCCTTGCCGGAGCTCCTGCAACGCCTGTTAAAAAAGGCGCATTGACAATTTTCATCGGCCGTCCCGGTGTAAAAGTCCGCCTCGCGCCCGGTGAATCCCGGTATCTTTTTAAAAACAACACGCTCTATATCTGGGGCGACGACACAAACCGGCGTAATGGAACTCTTTTCGGTGTTTACGCTCTGCTTGAAAACAAACTCAAAGCCCGCTGGATTTTTCCCGGTGATGAGGGGATCGTTATTGAAAAGGGGCAAAAACTTTCCTTCAAAGAAAACGAATCTTTCAGCAGAATACCGCCTCTGAAATGGGGCTATGTCCGCGGTTATGGTGCGGCGGCGGCAGCACAATCTTATGTGGACGCCCCTGAAGCACTCTATAAAACCCTTTCTCAGGAAAAGGCCTTTGCAGAAGAAGTCAGACTCTTTCTGCTCCGTCAGCGTATGGGCCGGGTCGACCGTCCCAAGTACGGACACGCCTTTATCAAATGGGCTGACCGCTATTATAAGACCCACCCGGAATACTTCGGAATGGATCTGAACGGCAAACGGACTCTTCCCAGAGATAAAACCCGGGCAAAACTTTGTTTATCCAACCCGGCTGTGATCGAGCAGATCATTGCTGAATGGAAAACGGCGGGCAAACAGCCCACTGTCAACATTTGTCCCAACGACGGCACCCCCGGATTCTGCCGCTGCCCGGAATGTATGAAACTGGATGCCCGGAAACCCGGTGAAGACTTTTATGCCCACCTGACCGACCGTTATCTGAACTTCTGGAACCGCTTTCTCAAACGGGCCCGTGAAGAAAAGCCGGATATTATGGCTGTCACCTACGTTTACAGCTACTACCGCCACGCCCCCCGGCGGGAACGGGTCCAGTACCCTGACAATCTGCTTTGCGGCCTTGTCCCCACTTTGGGAGAAGACACAAAAGCTCTTTTTGATGCCTGGAAAAAGGCCGGTATGAAAAACAGTTTTCTCCGTCCCAATGATCTTTGCTACCGTTCACAACTGCTGCGTTTTATGGAAAAACGCATTTACGATAAATTTCAGGCCACCCGCCGGGAATTCAAACTTTTCGGAGCCGATTACGATGCCGGGGCCTGGAGTCCTGCTCTTGATCTTGAATCTTATACCGCAGTCCGTATGATCGCATTTCCTGAGGAAAGTTTTGAAAAGATCCAAAAAGATTTCTGTTCCGGCTTCGGTAAGGCTGCGAAAACTGCGGAAAACTTTTACAACACGATGCGTCCCCTGGGCGAAAAGATGTATCAGAGCTGGGTCAGCAATAAGAAAATCAGATTCCTTGATGATTCAATGGTACGCAGCAGCAGCGACAGTGCCTTTATTGCCGCTCTGGATAAAGAAGTGAAAAAGCTCAAAGCCTTTCCGGAGTCCACTCTTTCTCCCCTTGAACAAAAACGTTTCCGCAGATTGAAACTCAATGCAGAACACTCTCTTTATATTGCCCGTTTCACTCAGGAAGGCCAGCTGAAACTTGCCAATCAGAAAAACCGCCTTGAAGAAGCGGCAAAAATCCTGTGGGATTTCCGGCACAACGACGGAAAAGAGCTTCCCATTTGCTGGGGCAGGGCCTTTGGAACGGAAGAAAAACGTTTCTGGGAAAAAACCGCCCTCTATCACAAGTATGTGCTGAAAGATGAATTGAATGTAGATGATCCCGCTGCCGGGTGGTTCAATTCCTTTGATGCGGGTTCCTCTCAGGGGTGGCGGTTGCGTAACGGATTTGAAAAATTTTCCGACAAAAGCACTGCTTCAGGAAAGTTCAGTGTTCAGAGCAAAAAAAGCAAACAGGAAGTCTATGTGATTTCAAAACACGCACTTCCTGTTACGCCGGGAGCTGAATATGCCGTTTCTTTTGAAACAAAAGCTCCCGCAGGGGGATCATTCAGATTGCGGGTCAGAGATAATACCAGCAAAGATCTCTGCCAGATCAGAGTCAACTGCAAAGGCAACACCTGGAAAAAAGGTTCCGCCCGGTTCAGAGTACCTGCCAATTTGAAAAGCATAACGATCTACTGCTGTGCCAAAGCCCCCCAGGGCGGTTTCATCGACAACATCCGCCTGAAACGCATTTCTGAGAAGTAAAGCTGCTTCAAAGCAGCTTTACCGCACTGGGATTTTCTGATATTTTTCAGGAACGGGTCTGGCCGTTGCCGACAGCCACCCATTTATAGGTGCAAAGTTCAGCGGGTCCCACGGGTCCCCGGGCGTGAAGTTTATCGGTACTGATGCCAACAACGGCTCCCATACCGTAATCTCCGCCTCCTGAAAGGCGGGTCGATGCGTTGACCAGAACTGAAGCGGAATCGACGCCCGCCACAAAAGTTTCAGACAGATCGAGGCTGTTGGTGATGATGCCGTCTGTATGGCCTGAACCGTAACGGGCGATATGTTCCATAGCTTCTGCGACATTATCAACTATCCTGACCGAGAGAATGGGCCCCAGATATTCAGTGCTCCAGTCTTCTTCTGTTGCCTCCGCCAGTCCGGGGAGGATTTCACGGCAGAACCGGCATCCTCTGAGTTCGATCCCCTTTTCTTTCAGAGCTGCAGCAATGGGGGGCAGCAGCCGGGGAGCGGAAGCACGGTCTATCAGCAATGTTTCCAGTGCGTTGCAGACTTCCACCCGCTGACACTTGGAATTGACCACCAGAGAAACCGCCATTTCTGTATCGGCATCCGCTGCCGCATACAGATGACAGATCCCATCATAGTGTTTGAGCACAGGGATGCGGGTCCCTTCTGAAATGGCCTTGATAAGACTCTTGCCGCCCCGGGGAATAATGAGGTCAATAAATTCTTCCTGTTTGAGAAGTTCTGCCACAGCGGCGTGATCGGTCGTTTCAATAAGTTGAACGGCATCTTCAGGCAGTCCCGCTTCCACTGCAGCAGAACGCATAGCAGCAGCAAGAACTTTATTGGTCCGCAAAGATTCGGACCCCCCTTTGAGGATAACGGCATTGCCGCTTTTAAGGGCAACAGCGGCGGCATCAGTGGTCACATTGGGGCGGGCTTCGTAAATAATGGCAATAACGCCGATGGGGATGGCGATACGTTTGACCTGCAATCCGGAAGGCATCGTATGGCCTTCAAGGATTTTCCCCACCGGATCAGGCAGTGCGGCAGCTTCCTGCAAACGATCCACCATATATTTGAAAATCTTTTCAGTTACCTGAAGCCGCTTTTTGAAAGCCTCAGAAAGCCCGGGAGCTGCGGCAAGATCTGCGGCATTGGCGGCCATAAGTTCCTCTTTGCAGCTGATGAGTTTCCCTGCCATAAGATTGAGGGCCGCAGCACGGCACTCCCCAGAAATGGCTTTGAGCTGCCGGGAAGCGTTCCGGGCACGGCGGGCGATGTCAGTGATCGAATTGTTCATATAAAGTATTCTTTCGTTTATGATTTATGTTTTTATTTTTGAAAATCTGCCGGAAAAAGAATAGTTTTCTTACCTTCCCCATATTTGGAACAGAGCGACACAAAAAAATCGACCTGCACACAAAAAAAGACCAACCTGTAAAGGCTGGCCGTAATCTTAAAATGGTGCGCTCACGGGGACTCGAACCCAGGACCCAGTGATTAAGAGTCACTTGCTCTACCAACTGAGCTATGAGCGCCTGATGTTACATAATATATACTCAACTTTTGTTTTTTTCAAGCTGACTTTTAAAGATTTTTTAATTTTTCTTTATTTTCGGGAAAATATCCTCTATTCGTCGAGCCAAAGTTTGTCTCTCATCCGCAAAGCAGCCCCCCTGGCGGTATCGTATTCATCTGAACGGGCAAGTTCCAGTTTAAGATCCTGTAAAGCTCCTGCAAAGCAGTTGAGTTCCAGCACTCTGCGGACTCCTGTCAGCAAAAGAGAATCCAGCTTGCTCAAGCGGCCGCCGAAAACGATCATAGCCGGATTGAGTAAAGTTACCACTGCCGAAAGAGCCTGTCCGATATTTTCACACACCTGATCTGCCACAATGCGTGCCGCTTTATCAGTACAGACGGCATTGAGAAAGTCTGTAAGAGAGAAGTTTTCCATATCAAGGGCACTTTGCATTCCGCTGCGGACAGCCTGTTCCATCTTGCTGCGGATGCCGAATTCCCCCACGAGAGCTTCCACACATCCTCTGTTGCCGCACTTGCATACGGGCCCTGCCGGATCAATGACCAGATGTCCTATTTCCATACCGCACCCTGAAGAACCGGCAAAAAGTTCACCATTGCTGATGAATCCGCCGCCGACGCCCTCATCCAGGGTCAGCAGAAAAATACTTTCAGGCACTTCAGGCATACGGAGCATATACTCCATACGGGTCTTTATCATCGTTTCGGGCCAGATGCCCACAGGCAGATGAAACTCCCCTTTGAGCCATTCTCCGGTAGCGGCATTTTCCCAGCCGGGAATATTCACCGCCTTACGGGAAACGGCATTGTTGGGATCGACCACTCCCGGATCGGCAAAGCCGATTCCGGAAACAAGTTCCCATTCCTTGCCAGCTTTTTTACGCAGCCGTCTCACCAATTCTCCGATCTCTCTGCGGCAGTCATTGAGATCCCGGCGGGCACAGGAAAGTTCTTCCCGGCAGATGACCTCGCCGCAGCCGTCAATGATGACACCGGCGGAGCACTCCTGACGGAAATCCACTCCCAGCCAGTAACCGGCGGTACCGTGGAGTGCCAGATCGGGAGCTTTGCGTCCTGTTTTTTTGCCCCGGCGGCCGGGTTCAACGAGAAAGCCGCGGAGTTTCAGTTCATCAATGACCTCAAAGACCGTCGCCGCCCGGACTCCTGTGTATTCCACAAGTTCCGGACGGGTGGCTTTGCCCCGGAGCAATATATATTTCAGGATCCGGCGGCGTAATTCCTCTTTACGGCTCATTTGAATCCGAGAACATCCCGCATATCATAAAGGCCGTTGGGGACACTCTGCAGAAATTCTGCGGCACGGAGTGCACCGTGAACAAAGGTATCCCGGCTGCTGGCCTTGTGGGTCAGTTCGATCCGTTCACCTTCAGCGGCAAAGATCACGGTGTGATCGCCCACCACATCGCCGCCCCGCAAAGAGTGCATACCGATTTCCTTTTTGGTACGGGCTCCCACCAGCCCCTGTCTGCCGTGGCGGGTATCTTTTTCATAATCAAGGCCCAATTCTGCGGCGACGGTTTCAGCCAGAGTGACAGCCGTACCGGAAGGAGCATCTTTTTTCTGATTATGGTGCATTTCAACGATTTCCACATCGTAATCAAGTCCGAGGATCTTTGCGGCCTCAGCAGCAAGTTTGCAAAGCAGATTTACGCCGACGCTCATATTGCTGGCAAAAACGATACGGCCTTTTTTGCCAAGTTCGGCAATAGCGGCACGTTCTTCGGCGGGCAGAGCGGTAGTTCCCAGCACGACGGCCACCCCTTTTTCCACTGCGGCCCGAACCATTTCGATAGCGGAACCGGTGGAAAAGATAATGACAGAATCAGCTCCTTCAAGAGCTTTGTTCAAATCAGCTGTGATCAATATTCCGGCAGGACCGCAACCGGCATTGACACCGGCATCGGCCCCCAGTTTGGGGCACTGGGGATGTTCAAGAGCTCCGGAAAGTTCAAATCTTTCATCAGCCATAATATTGGCAATAAGACGACCGCCCATACGACCGGCGGCACCGACAATAGCGACTTTGTTCATTATTTCACCTCATATATTTGGATTATTTACAAATTAAAAAGAGAGAGAAACTCTTTTTTTGTCAAACCTTTGATATGCTCTTTCACCTCAACTGTTTTCAGACGTTCTTCCACAGCGGACTTGTGAAAAAGGGCTCCTTTGAGACTTTCTTCAAGAACACTTGCCTCGCCGAAAAAATCTCCCTGTATGTGTATTTCTTCAATACATCCGCCTTGAGCACGGAGTTTTATTTCCACAACACCTGCGGAAAATTTTGCACTGTTTTCCCAGGTACATTCAAAGGGTCCTCCCCAATTCCACTCCGGCTGACGGTAACGTTCCTCTGCCAGATTCTCAGCCCGTTGACACCACTCCAGCGGCACAGGTTCGGGAGTTCCCGCAAATTCAGCAAACTGTTTTGCAAATGCCTCAATAAACTCTTCCACATCCATATCGGGCAGCAGTTCTTTCAAATTCCCGACCCGGGCGCGGACGGAACGGACGCCTTTGGATTCCAACTTGATTTGCCGGGGAGTCAGCACCTTGCTGAGCAGTTCCATATTGATTTCAAAAAGCAAAGTTCCGTGAAAAAGTGTCCGGTTCTGAAAACAGCACTGGGCACTGCCGGAAATTTTTTTGCCCTCAACTTCAATATCGTTTCTTCCTGAAAAAGCGGCATTGATCCCCATTTTCTGCAGAGCTTCAACCACCGGTTTGGCAAAACGGGCAAAGGAATCGGGCCCCGGCTGACGCTCCTGAACAAGCAAAGAGTAATTCACGTTCCCGAGGTCGTGATAGACGGCTCCGCCGCCGGTGATCCGGCGGACAACGGCGATATCGTTTGCTTCGGCAAAGTGATGATCCACTTCAGCAAGAGTATTTTGATTTTTTCCGACGATCACAGCTGAACGGTTACGCCACAGCATAAACAGCTCTTCGGGAAACTCCTTAAAAAGAAGCTCCTCAAGAGCAAGATTGAACGCCGGATCAAAAGAAGTGTTGATAAAGAAACGCATTTTGGTTACTTTGCTCCGTAAGCCCGCAATATTTTATAAGTCGGCAGGTCCGCGTGGACCAGCACTGCCGTTTCAAGGGCGGTCAACATCAGCATACTGCGGCCTTTGTAATTTGCTCTTCTCACCCAGACAGGGGCCTTGTTGTTCACATTGGCCTTCCGTCTGAGCAACTGATTGAGTATCTGCTCAGAATACCCGCCGGCCACAGCCTGATGAACAACAGAACTGTGCCGCGGAGCCTCAAGAGTTCCATAAAGATCAAGCAGTCTGACAACAGCCCAGACAGGGACTTTTTCATTCTCCCGCAAAGCAGCAGAAAGGAAACACACCGGCAGTTCACGGACTCCTTTTCCGTGATAATGCAGATACTCATTGAGGTAAACTTCTGATTCCAGATTCCTTACAACCGCCCCCATAACTCTTGCATACATAGAACGCGCCGTGATCTTGCAACGAACCAGCTTGCTGAACGCCCCCGCAGAATTCCTTTCCACAGCCAGGATCACAGGCGGCATAAGATTCCTGCGGGACACTTTGAATGGATCTGCCTTATACTTGAGCAGCATAGAAACCATTGCCACAGAATTCCTCACGGCCGCGTGCTGTAAAAGGGTCAGTTCATCAACGACCGCATCGGGAGAAAGTTTTTTCTCTTTCAAGAGCTGCTCAAGAACACTGACTCTGTTACTGCGAATAGCTCTAAGAACCTGTCCTTTAAGTTTTTCATCAGAAATATAAACTCCGAAAGGAGAATCCGTTTGGGTATTTTCTTTCTTCTGATTCTGCCGCACATTTTTCTTTACAGTTGGAGCAGAGTGCTTCTGAGCTGCGGGCAGTATATCAGCAAAAATCCCTCTTACTTCCTCTGAGTCCCAATTTTTCAGGACTTCAGCAAGCACCTGCGGTTCCGGCATAGGGGCCTTACGTTCCACAAGAGTTTTGATGCCATTGACGGACATCTTGTTCCGCAACGCCTCCAGCAGCAGATTTTTGTAAGCAGGCATATCGATATCGGGCCAATACTTCACTGCGACTTGAAACAACTCCTTCCTTCCGGCACGGCAAATGGCAAACAGCTGTTCCGGTTTCGTTTTGAATTTTCCGGAAGCAAGCATAATTTCAGCAAACGCCGCAGCCTGAGGATGATAAAAGCGGCGGATGAGTTCAGACATATAAGTAGCCCCATTGGAAAAAGAAACAGGAGAGATATTCACATCTGCATTGTACTCTATAAGCAATTTGAAAATCTCAGGATCAGACTTTTTCCCTGTCATAAACACCCGGCTCAAAAGGGTTTTGCCCCGTGTTTGAACGATATTGGCATCGGCTCCTTTTTGCAAAAGGAAAGCGACCATTTTGGGATCGCCCCGGTGGACGGCTTCTTCGAGATAGGTTTTACGCCAGGGGAATCGGTAATTAAGATCCACTTCATTTTCCACAGCTTTCTGAGCAAGCTCAAGATCGTTGTTTGCAATGGCTCTGAATAATTCGCCGTACCACCGGTAAAAATCAGGAGTCCGGCCTGCGTTGTCAAGCCGTTTGGGATCAGCTCCGGCAGCAAGAAGTTTGTTGCAGCTTACCCGGGCACCGCTCATATAAGCATAAAAGAGAGGTGTTTTGCCTGTTTTATCGGCGTGTTCGAGGGGGGCTTCCGCTTCAAGCAGCATCTCGACCATCCCGGGGCGTTCAGGAAGAAGTGAAACTGCCTTGTGCAGAGAAAGGGGAGCCAATTGACCGGCAGTAAGGAGATAGGCTTTCAATGTCTCTTCGGGATAAGCATACGGTGTCCCGTTAAAGTCTATAAAATCCAGAGACGAAAAACGGCTTTTCCCCTGATCTGTTTCTCTGACAAGCCAGCGTACTTCATCGGCAGTCACTCTTTTATTGCGGCTCTGAAAAAATATCAATCCGGGATTAACTCCTTTCATCACAGCCCCGGCTCCGGCCAGCAACTTCAAAGCCTCCGGTTCCGGCATAAGCAATCCATTCAGCAGCACCATTCTGAGAGTAAGGGGATTTTTTCTCTCCCTTTTTCCGTGGAATCCGTAAACATCGCCGACGGCAACAGGCATATCAAGGTCAAGATCCTGATTCTGCAATATTTTCCCCGGCAGAGGACTCTTTTTCCCTCTCATCAGGTCGAAACGGTGCTGCATAAGAGCTCTTCTGCTGGTGTAAGGCTTCAAATATGCTTCAACGGCACGGCGGACTTGCTCATTGGCGGCCCGGACTTTCGGCTCCTGACGATTGCGTTTCCGGATTTCAAGAAAATCACGCCGGGCAGAAAGAGCCGTAATCTGCTGCCAGCGGAATTCCATACGTTTTTTGTGCAATTGAATGATCCCCGGTGGAAGTCCCCCCCC
>JAZUPO010000067.1:0-2604 GCA_045605205.1 Victivallaceae bacterium | reverse complement strand
CCCTTGGAAACCTGGAGGATCACAGGAGACTGGGTTTCAACGCAAGCCTGAATGATGGCCTGCAGCTGTTCCATATTGTTGAAGTTGTAGGCAAGTCGGATCGTAGCCATGTCGTTCTGTGGGCCAAGGGGTTGTCACCTTAACTTGTCTTCCTAAGACCGCTTGGCCTCCGACTTCCCTTGGAAACCTGGAGGATCACAGGAGACTGGGTTTCAACGCAAGCCTGAATGATGGCCTGCAGCTGTTCCATATTGTTGAAGTTGTAGGCCGGGATGGCATATCCGCCGTTGACAGCACGACGGAAGAGTTCCCGTGAGTTGACCAATCCGAGAGTCTTGTAACTGACCATTGTTAAATCTCCTTCAATATATTTTTGGTTCGGATACTATAATATATCACTGTTCGCTGTTTTTTGCAAATATTTATTGAAAAAATCCCTGAAACAGTCCTCAAAATTTCCCTGCACAAAAAAATTCTTCAATTCCAGAGCAATTATGTTGAAAAAAAACTTGCTTTTTTCCTTAACGGGTGCTATATTAAGGGAAGTACTTGTGAATAAAGTCAAATTTTAAGGAGTTATTATGGGTCAGCAGATCAACAAAGTGCAGAAGCGTCGTCGTCGCAAAGCTTATCTCGAACGCGTCCGTGAACGCATCAAAGCTCTTATCAGCAAAAAGAAATAATTTTCAGCTGATGAAGGACCGGGAAGTTTTTTTTCCGGTCCTTTTAGTTTTTCCGGGGGGAGAGTGGGACGATGATAAAAGGGGTTCTTGAGTTTCTTTACCATTTTTTCACAGACAGACATCTGAAACTGTGCTGCTGCCGCGGAATACTTTGTGCTGCCGGAGCAATATTTCTGTGGGCAAGACCTGCGGCCTCCCTTGTGCTCTGGTCCTGTCTGCTGCCCTTGACCTCTTCTGTTGCGGTATTGATGATACAACGCAAAGTGCCGCAGCGGATGAAACATTTTCTCTGGCTGCTTCCGGCAGGTGCAAGCTGCCTGTTGTTCCGGACTTTTCCAGATGCGGCGGCATTTTGGGCACTTTCGCTTCTTCCATTCATAACTGCGGGCAACCGGATATTTTCCGGGACTCTGCCGGAACGTTTGACAGCAGTCACGGCAATTGCGGCAGGATTCCTGTTGATTTGCAAAAGTTTCACTGCGGACTGGTTTGCATTTATTCCGGCAACGCTCTTGCTGCTGACGGGATGTGCCTGTGCTGAACTTTCAGCAGTTTTCCGGAACCGTTGCTGAAAAAATCTTCAAGAAAAAAAACGTTGTGGGCCTTTACTTTTTCAACAGGAACGGTTATTTTATACAGTAACAACTGAAATATTATGGAGTTTGCCGTTATGTCTGCCACAGAAATAAGTTATCCTTGCAAGTTTGACAATTCTCTCCAACCGGCGATCTGCCGTTTTTCTCCGGCGGCGGAGCCCCGTCCGCTGGTGGTAGCACTTCACACCTGGAGTTTTGACCATTCAAAGAACTATCAAACCTACATTCAAGAAGCGGAAAAATGGGATTGGAATTTGATTTTCCCCAAATTCCGCGGTCCCAACAACACGCCGGAAGGCTGCGGATCCGATCTGGTGGTTTCAGACCTGGAAGATGCTGTCACATATATGAAAAAAGTCTGCAATGTTGACCCGAACCGTGTTTACCTTACAGGGGGTTCAGGCGGAGGCCATTGTTCACTGCTGCTTGCGGGCAGACGGCCTGATTTATGGACAGCCGTTTCCAGCTGGTGTCCTATTTCTGACATTGGAGCCTGGCACGCCCAGTGTAAGGGGGGAGTCAACGCCGGCTATGCCGCTCACATTGAATCAGCCTGCGGCGGAGATCCTGCAGTTTCCGAATCAGCCAGAGTGCAGAGTATAGTACGCTCCCCTTTGACCTGGCTTGCCAATGCCCGTGAAGCGGGGCTTACCATCGACATCAGCACAGGGATCCACGACGGGCACACGGGAAGTGTGCCCGTCAGTCAGGCCCTGAACGCCTTTAATGTGCTTGCCGACGAAAAAGACCGCTTTACAGCGGAAGAAATTTCCTATATGGTAAAAGAGGAAAAGATTTTTCCCGGCTTGGAATATACAGCAAAGGACCCGGCTTTTGGCACAAAGTTCTCAGTGCTGTTGCGTCGTCAGTCAGCCCGTGCCCGGATGACACTTTTTGAAGGCGGCCACAACATTTTTCCCGCCATTGCCTTTGAATGGCTTTCCCGCCAAATCAAGGGCAAAGCTCCCGACTGGCGTCCGGGATCTGCAGTTGAAACAGGAAACGGTGAATTGAGTAAATAATTGCTGAATTTTCGCGATCAGCACTTGAAAACCCTTTTCAGTTATGCTATATTAATAAAAATATAAGGGGCTGTAGCTCAGTTGGCTAGAGCGACACGTTCGCATCGTGTAGGCCGTGGGTTCGACTCCCATCAGCTCCACCATTTTTGCTTTGCAAAAATGGTGAATGAAGCCTGAAAAGGCTTCGCTTCATGCACCGAAGGTGCGCTTCATGGCACACAGTGCCGCTTCATACTTTTGTGTGCTTGACACGCCAGAGGCGTGCAAGACACAAAGTGCTTCATAAAAACGCCTTTTCAGATG
>JAZUPO010000066.1:0-6066 GCA_045605205.1 Victivallaceae bacterium | reverse complement strand
GCCATTGCAAGTGTACTGACGGGTTTAGGTGGTGCGTTACTTTTTCTGTTAGCTCCTTGGGCAGGTATTGTTGGAATTATTGTAGGAGCTTTAACGGGAGGACTTGTCGGAAAAGCATCCAACAATGAATCAAGAATGGATAAAATAAAAAATCAAGTTGGAGAAAAACTAAAAGATAAAATTCTCAGTGAGGGATTAAAGAGCGTAGGAGATGCCACATCGCCGGTTAATCAAAAATTAAAAAATATGATTGATAATACATTCCACATGGTCAATCAAGAAATCAACCAGGTTCAGGCTAATGCTGAGCGTCAATTGGAAAGTTGTCAATTGGCAGGCAGGAATCTTGAAATGAAAAAACTTTTCTTTGAAAAAATAAAAGAACAAAAAGAGATCTTGTTAAACGAATTCGAATTAGAACTGGAACAACTTTCAAATAACAGGGAATTGTTTTCATCCGATAATTCAGAAGATTTGTATACTAAAATATCACAAATAACAACTGATGAATGCCATAAAGAGGATTGTACCAAAGCACAGCATTCTGGAATCCTTGAGCAATTTGAGGGTGTCCTAACCGATGATATGGATAACACCGTCTCAAATAAGAAAAACGACTCTCAGACTATAGAACCTCCAAAAGAATCTCAGAGTTTTTTCTGTAGAATAAAAAAATTTTTCAGTGGGAAATGAACTATGATAAACGATGTTAAACTTGCAGAAGAAGCCTTTGCATTGTGCAAAAATGCATTTGAAAACAGTGATTATGAAATGGCTCGTATTTATTGTCTTAATGCGATCACTCATAATCACAATATTGACTATTTTAAATCATTGGCCGCAATTGCCGGAAAATTTCCGGCAGAAGAGCAAAGCGAAGCTATTGATCAAACATTGAATATTCTTCAGATGGCAATGCTGCAAATACCAGCCTCTGACATAATCGCTGTAAAGGAAATCATTGATGCGCTTAATTTACAACTTTCTTCTCTTTCTTTGAGTAAAATAGAATCATCTTCCCAAAACTCAAGCGCTGATATAGAGGTATTGCATGAAATCACCCAAGGTGCATATTCCTGGAAGCATCTCGAATATATAAAGAAAATAGATGATCCCGAAACGATTCAGGAACGAATCGTAATACTACAAAATTTTCTCAACAATGAATCTCTTGCTGCTGATTCAGAAAAAGCCGTAAATGATGAACTTCAAAACACAACAGTATACCTGGAATATATTGGAATAAAAAAATCTGTTGAACAGTATTTAACTGAAGCAAAGCATGAAATGTCAAAAGCAGACTATGATTCTCAATATGTCGTTTGCCGTCTGCAGCAGGTAAGTACTTTGCTTGCACAATTATGGTTGTTTGATGTTAATTCAGTTATCGGGCGGGAAAAGTATTCAGAGCAGCTTCGGAAACTGCAAAAATCATGCACGGAACTTGAAAAAGAATTTCTTGAAAAGGAATCTGAGCCGTTATGCATGGAAATCAAAAAAGACATTTCAGCTGAAATCGCAAGAGCTGAAAAATATTCCAACGCAAAGTTCACTGCCGTGATTGATATTCTTCAAAGGCGTTATGGTGAAATTTCTGCAAAGATTTCTGAAATTCCACTGAAATCTAAGATTATAGAAATGCAGAGTGAATTACAAAAATTGGCAGAAGTAATCAATGAACTTTCCAAAAAACGCTATGCTGCTTATCAGAAAAAATGTGCAAAGATCTGTCGTACAGCTATTCAAAATTTTGAAGATATGACTTTTGTCTGGGAAAAAGATGCACAAGAAATTTTGTGTAAAAATCCATTGCACACTATAAATGAGGCTCTTATCAGTCCAGAAACAGCCTCTATTCTGCAGATGACAAAGCAAATACTTGAAGAGAAGCTCTCCAAATTGAATAAAGCCGATTTTGCTGTAAAATGTGTTGAAGCAGACAAAATGAAATTGGAGGATTTTTAAATGACAACTCTTCCAAATTCATTTGGTAGAGACGGCATTTCTCCACAGCCTTTTGAAAACGCAGGCCGTTTGACAGTTCCAACATATACTTCAACTTTTCAAACCGTGATTGCGAGAGCAGATTTAGTATATGCCCAAAGTATTCTGACTCGAACTCATTCAAAAGGAAATCTGGGAGAGGCTTTGGCTCTGCGAGCTTTTTTAAGAAATAAATTTGAGAATGGAGGGAAATGGATTTCCTTAACGCCCAGAACAGGACGGCAAGGTTTCGATCATCTTTTTGTACACATAAATCAAAACGGAAGCTACAGTTTTATGGTTGGGGAATCCAAATATGGCTCCAGTCAATTGGGAGTTACCCAAGGGAATGTCCGCCAAATGTCGTGGAAATGGGTACACGCACGAGCCAATAAACTTGGAGACGCCTATATAGACGTTGCTAACCAGAAAAACATTTCATTCAGAAAAATGCCCCTTTTTAACTCCGGGCTAAAAAGTTATGACGTCGTGGTTAATGGAAAAAAAGTGACATTTTGGAGAGATTCCAACGGGAATTTATTTTTTACAGGTAATAAAGAACTATTAACTGCTGCTCAAAAAGAGGCGGCAAAAATGGGAAAGTCTCTTAAAACTGCAGAAATAAAAACTTGTTTATTTCGTATAAAAAAATCTGGAGATGATGTTGTTATTACTATCGATCAAGTTAAATCCAGTAAAAACAGTAGCAATGTCCAGATTGTAAAAGACAAGGAAATAGTTCTTAAAGGTGTTTTATCCAAACATATTTCCGATGAGGAATTAAAACGGGAAATTGCGAAGGAATTAAAAAAGAAATTACCGGACATGAAAGAAGCTGAAATAAAAGAGTTAACTGATAATTTGGCAAAAAAATATAAAAACGGTACTCTTTTGGAACAGGCTAAATCCGTTACAAAATCCATTGCTTTGCAATCTTTAGCTGCAGCAGGCATTGCAGGCGGACTTGACTTGATGATGCAAATAATCAGTCAAAAAGGGGTGAATTGGAAAAGAGTTGGTGTTGCGGCAGTAGGTGCAGCAACAGGTACGGCTGTTGGGCAAATTATCGCCATTGGCCTGATAAAGACAAAGGCTGGCACAACTACAGTACGTTATATAGCGCATATGGCAGGTTTGAGAACCTTTTCTCTGTTGCGAAATTCCCTTGCTGGTACTGCTGGAGGTTTGGTAACAACAGCCATAACATCATATGGGGCTGCCTTGATGGGATATGCCTCATGGAAAGATGCAAACCGTGATTTTATAGCAGGAACAGCTGGCATCGCAGGTGGTGCATTGGCAGGGACAGCGACAACCTCGTTAGTTGCAGCGTTTGGAACCTGCGGAACAGGAACTGCAATCTCAACCTTATCAGGAGCTGCTGCTAACAATGCTATTTTGGCGTGGCTTGGAGGAGGCAGTGTTGCAAGCGGCGGAGGAGGAACTGCCGCAGGGGCTGTTGTACTTGGGGGAATTGTTGTTGTTGCTGCAGTCGCTGTAACTTGTGCTGTGACATGGGCATTCATTGTATACGACAAAAAAGAGCGTCGCCAATACGCTCTTCTTCTTGAGGAAAAAATGCAACCGTTATGGAACAAGGTTGCAGATAATAGATTGCCTGCAGCATAGTTTTTTCTTTTTTAGACTTGGAAAAAATACTTTTCAGGTGTATGTTACACCGAGTGGTTATGAAATAAACTTTTGAGGTGCAAAAGCACGGAATAACACTTTTTGACAATGACATAGTCGCCTAAATAAGGCGGCGCTATATAATACTTTTTCAGAGAAACCGCCAATTTTTAGAAATAGTAGCTTTGTGGTATGCAAGTCCGAGCCGTTTTTTAACGGCCCGGCTTGTTGTGCATACCACGGGTCTTGGCGGACCTCACTGGAACGATAAGTCGAGGCCGTTCTTTTTGCCCTCGATGTTCAAACAATGAGGACACTTCCTGATGGCAAAAGCCCAAGCAAAACCGATATTCAGACTTCTGCTTACTCTTTATTTTGCGTTTTCCTGTTTCTGTTGGGCTGGCGAGCAAGGGTAGTGTCCGGTATTTTGTGCACATTTCTTTTTGATTGATTATAAAAATTGTGCCACTTGGAATGATAAAAGAGGTAATTTCAAAAGTCATTCACAAAGAGCTGCAAAGGGGAGTTTGCACCTGCTGTCTGACTTGTCCCGCCGCTGCTTTATGCGAAGGGGGGAAAACGCTCCCTTGGGCAGATCGAAGCGAGGGAGCGTTGACAATTTTGAGGAGTTTGAAATCACTTCTCCCCTTTTACGGTCACATAAACGGGTTTCCATATACCGCCTGCACCGTATTTATCCTCCACCCGGACTACCACATTCTGCACTTTCCGGTTCCAGTCCACAGTATCGGTGATCTCAAGGGCAAAGGGGGTGTAGTAATCGGGATCTTTCTGATAGATCCTTTTCCCGGCAAATTTGCCGTTGACATAAAGCCACGCGGATTCATCCACAGCGCCGAAGACCAGATAGATCTTTTTGCCCTTCCAGGCCGGATCGATCTTGATATTCCGGGCATACCAGCCGATGCCGTTGTAATTTTCCATCATCTTTTTCATAGCGGGATCTTTGTAACTGTTCTTTTCCCAGTTGGTATCCACCCGGATCGCCTCCCATTTGTTTCTCTCTCTGGAGTATCGGGGCGCAAACCATTTTTCCTTTTCCCCCACCTGTTTGGGGTCAGGTGCAAAACGCCAGAAGGTGGGCGTGACGTTGAAGTCATCATAATCCGCAAGTGCCATAGCAGAGCGGATCCCCGCTCCATCGCCGTTGCCTATTTCACAGCGGAAAAGTTTTTCCCAGTTGATAAGAAGTTTATCCTTGTTGGCACGGCGGAACTTGAGCAACTTGACCGCCGCAACGATCTTATCCCTGCCCTTTGCTGCCATAGCACGGAAGGTCAGACGGGAGTGTTCGTTGGCAAGGAGCATTCTTTCAAGCCGTTTCTTCTGCCGGGGAGAAAGTTTTTTGGCAAGACCGTTCCGCAGATATTTTTCAACGGTGTCAAAGTCGCTTTCCTTGTAAAACTCGTGGATATTCAGCATAATGACCTGGCGGAAATTGCCGTACCGGGTGCGCTCGTTGATGCTCTTGCGCTTGAGCCAGATACCTTTTTCCCAGATATTGATCCTGAAATGGTCGAAATATTTTCTCACATCAGAGGCTGCTGCGCCATAAGCAGAACAGTATTCATTCATCCAGTAGTCAAAGCTTCTGGTGGGATCCACACTGGCACGGGCTAAGATATAGTCTGCGACACCGGTAATATCCCAGTAACCGTGGAGCGAATCATAATGAACACCGAAAGCCCCGTATTTCATCCCCATCTGAAAAGCATCAAAGAGGGTTTTTTCAAAGCCCATAGGCAAAGAGGTGTTGAGATGAAGATCGTTGGGCCGGAGCATAAAGTGTCTGGCTCCGGCTTTTTTCCACTCCTGATAGGTCTTTTCGGCAGTATCAAGCTCAAGCATAGAGGGAACATAAATAATACAGGTGTCAGGATCGATAGTCTCTCTGAGGGGAGGATTGCGGTAAACAGAGTAGGCGTACTGGCTGACAATGGCGTTGGGGTCGATCTTTTTTGCCAGGTGCAGAATCTGTCTGCCGAAGTAGACATAACGGTCGGAAAGATCTTTGTCCCAGGAAAGTCCGTTGCGGGGAGGCATATCCAGTTTCCGGCAGTTGGCACATTCGCAGAATCCGCCCCCGTCATTTTCGCAGGCATTGATTATATTGGTGCGCTTTTTGTCCTTTGCCCAGTTTTCCACGATCTTAGCCCAGACGGCGGGGTTGGAAACGCACAGTTTCACCCACTTGGGGCGACTGGCGTATTTGGGTCCCCGTTTGCCGTTGACCAGACCGAAATATTCGGGGTTGGTTTTTCCGTAGCGCGCCCACCAGTCGGTGAAGGCGTGTCCGCCGTAATACTCCCGGCTCCTGCCGATACGCTGCTGTTTCAGCCAGAGATTGGTCTCATACCGTTTGCGGTGATACTCTTTTTCTTTGAGATCCACAAAATCAAGAGGAGCCAGCATATTGCCGGGAAACTTTTTGTC
>JAZUPO010000065.1:0-11085 GCA_045605205.1 Victivallaceae bacterium | reverse complement strand
GGGCGGTGCTCAGCCTATGGATCAGATGATATTGCAGTGTGAAAAGATTGCCACTGAACTTGACAAGGGCCGCATCGACGGCTGGTGTGCTTTGCAGAGCGGATTTTTCTGTCGTCTTGACCACCGTCAGCAGGTGGAATATCTGAAAAACTTCTGGAACTGGTACCGGGATACCCATACCATTCTTTAACAAAGTTTTTCCCAAAAAAAGGAGTGCTGCACCTTATGTTTGCAACACTCCTTTTTTTTATATTCAACGCTCAAGTTCCAATATGGGGGCGGTAACAGGAGCAGAAACAATGTTGTTGGTACTTTCCTTTTGGTTCCACAAAAAGAGAAGTGCCGGAAAAAGGTTTGAAACAAGGAGAGGGGCAGGAGAAAATACCTTTTCTTACAAGGTCTTTTCTCCCGCCCCGATTCCCTTCACCTTTTTACTGAAAATGGTGCGCGGCGTGGGACTCGAACCCACACGCTTTAAGGGCGACGGGACCTAAACCCGTTGCGTCTGCCAATTTCGCCAGCCGCGCACAATAAAAAATTCACTTTTTACCCGAACTGCCGAATCCGCCAGTTCCTCTGTCGGAATCACTCAGTTGTGAAGCAAGTTCCAGAGTGACTGCGGGCAGTTTGCAAATGACCATTTGGGCGATCCGGTCGCCCCGTTCAATTTTATAGGGGGAACTGCCGCCGTTGTACATAATAACACCCACTTCGCCCCGGTATCCGGAATCAACTGTTCCAGGGGAGTTCGTCAGCATCAAATCGTGTTTCAGTGCCAGTCCGCTTCTGGGACGGATCTGGGCCTCATAATCCTCCGGAAGTTCAATAAATACACCCGTCGGGACGAGGGTGCTGCGGCCCACAGGCAGTTCCAAAGCCTCTCTTGCACGCAGATCCCAGGCGGCATCGCCGGGATGGGCCTTCCGGGGGAAAAGATCTTCCGCACCTTCTGCCATTACGATCTTGATTGATTCCATATTTTTCATTCTCCGATCTTGCGGCATCTGTAAACAAATGCAGGCGGCATATTGTTCCAGACGATTTGACTGGTTGTAACTTCCGGGAACGTATGTTCAAGTTTTTTACGAAAACGGACTCCGGCAGGCAGGATCACTCCCTGTAAATAAGCAAATGTGGCAAATGTGCCGCCGGGGACGAGACTGCGGATGATCCCCTGCAGGATCTTGTCCTGAAGCTCCTCAGGGAAGATCGCAAAGGGCAATCCGGAAATGACCACATCTGCCTTGGGGAGGGCACGGGAATTCAGCATCGTGTCCAGCTGGGAGGCACATCCCCGGAAAACTGTGACATTTTGGAAACGGCGTTCAATGCCTTTGGCCAGAGCTTCGTCCAATTCAACGGCAGCGACTTTTGCACCGGGTTTCAGTTTAGCACAGATTTCTTCGGTGATAACTCCTGTACCGGGACCCAGTTCTGCTATCAGATCCGCATTTTCGACTCCGATGGCAGAAGTGATCTCGCGGCACAGAGCCGGGGAGGAGGCACAGCAGGCTCCCACTTGCCGGGGATTTTTAAGAAATTTCCAAAAAAGGGTACTCATTTTTTACTCTTCTTATCCTCTTTTCCGGGGTAGTAAATTGCGCAGAGTGCTCCTGCGGTGGAAAATGTCTTGCCTCTTGTCAGGAGCATCGCGGGCAGGTCTTGCAGCTTATTCTTGCGAATCAGAAGCAGCACTCCCTCTTTTCTTTCGGGATCGCTGACCAGAGAATCGATCTGCTCAAAGCTGAGCATCAGAGGCCGCTCATTGCGGGAAAGAGCATAACGGTGGCCGTATTCCAGCTCTCCGGGATCATTGACGATCTGGACCGTATTGTCTTTGAAGCACCAGGCCGCAGCGTGCATCAGTTCGGGCGAAGCAAGAAGCCTGGGGTGGCGGATCTTTTCTGCCGAAAGTTGACTGGCGATCCCGAGCAATTCATATTCAGGCATCTTGCTGTGGGCGGTAAAGCCGGGGAAAAACCAGACGCAGACCGCCGCAGCAATGGGGGAAAGTGTGAAGAAACTTTCCGGTTCAGGCAATTTGTTTTTCCGGTTGACGAAAAGGACAGTTCCCGATACCACCATTCCCAGGGCCACTGTCGTAAGGAAGGGGGTCCAAACAGCAAATTTCAGGGGCAGTGAGGAAATGAAACCGGTTCCCCAAAGCAGGTAAAAAAGCCCCGACAAAAGCACGGCTGCCCCGGCAAGGATAAAAAGAAAGGCCGCAACAGTTGTCGTTTTCCGCTGTTGTGCATAGAATTTTCCGGTCTCTGTTTTGTCCAGAATGACCGCTCCCAGCATCGCCGCAGGAGCAAAGCAGGGAACCAAACAGTCCAGAGATTTCCCCCCGGGCAGAAAAAGAAACAGCACAGACACCGCCAGAAAACAGAAAGCAAAACTTGCTTCCGGAGACTTTTTGAGTTCTTCCCACGCCCCCTGACGGAGATGTGCCAACCCCGTCAGCACCGGGATCGCTCCCGGCAACAGCCCCAGTGCAAAAAGAACTCCCCGCAGCCAACAGGGGAACGGGGCCGCACCGGTGAAACTCCGCCACTCCCCGTACACGGCAAACTGATACCAGAAGTCAGGTTCCGCTTTGTGAATGGCAACGCCCCAAGGGGCAATAACGATCAGGGCCGCGATCAGAGGCAGCCAGGGCAGATAAAAAAACGCCTTCCAACGTCTTTGAAGCAGCAGAGAGAAAGAAACTGCCAAAAGAGGAAGCAAAAGAGCAAGAAAACCTTTTGTCAGGAATCCGCATCCCATAGCGATCCCCGCTGCGGCCAGGAAAGAGAAACGTGCCGCCGGAGTTTTGCTTTCAGCTGCCAGGGCGTAAGAGACCAGAGCTCCTGTCAGAAAAAATCCCCAGAGCGAGGCCGAAGAGCCCAACGTGCCGGCAACTGCAATGACCGCACTGCTCAAATAGAAAAAAACACTGTTCCAGGCCGTTTGTTGAGCAAAAGAACGTTTGCAGCACCAGAAATAAAGAAGCAGACCACTGCCTACTGCCCCCAGAAGAGAGACAAGACGCAGAGCAAAAGTATTGAATCCGAAGACTTTGAAACTGGCTGCCGTCAGCCAGAGTGCCATAGGAGGCGATTCAAAAAAACGTCCTCCCAACAAAGTCGGCGTAACGAAATTCCCCCGGATAAGCATTTCACGGGCCATTTCTGCACAGCGGAACTCTTCCGGCGCCGCAAGGGGACGGAAAAAGATGGGAAGCAGGTAAAGGACTGCTGTCAGAAACAGAAAAATACAAAGAGTCTTCTTCATAGTTTCCTCGTACGCATTTCAGGAAAGTCAATGTTGTAAAAGACGGCAGTGAATCTGCCGGAACGAACCGTGGTCTTTGGGAAGGGCAGGGCATCACTGACTTTACGGGAAAGAGTGAGAACACAGAAACTCTTTTGGGCTTTTGCCGCAGCTTTTATTTCACCGAGGTTGTCAAAAGAAGGCAGCTGCTTGAGTGTTGATGTCTTAAAAAGTGCTCCCGCAGGAACCAACAGGGCCTTGTCGCAGTAGACCGGAGCCGAAACCGGCAGACGGGGAACAACTGCCTGCTGAAGAAATTTTACAGGGGCATTGTTTTCCACGATTTTAAGGGGCACAAGCCCGTGAAAGGCCAGAAGCACAAAGGCAACTCCTGCACAGGAAGCAAGAAATTTACGCTCTTTACTGAGCTTTTCCCCGGCAGCTGTAATGAACCAGATGCCGGATACCACCGGAACCAGTGCCGTCAATGCCCAACCGTCCCGGGCGGAAAAGATCTTCCAGGCAGGATCCAGCAATCTTGTATAAAGAGTCAACGCCGCGAAACTTCCCAGAAACAGGGCTGAGGCAAAGTACATAATCGCAAGGACCCACAGGATGATGTTGAAAAATTTGGGACCGTTTTCCAGATGTTCCATTTCCATAAAGGCTGCTGTAAGAATCGCCAGTCCCGCCAATGCGGCAACAAATAAACCGCAGGCACCAGAGGTGAAAAATGCCCCCGCAAGAGAGGTGAGGAATACGATCAGGGCAAAAAGTGCAAAAGGCTCATTCAAAAGTTCCTGCAGCCGGGAACGAAAATTTTTCAGGAGAAAAGGCACAAGAATGATCCAGGGAAAACATCCCGCAGAGAACAAGGCTGCAAGGTTTTTCAACTCAGCTTGCCCCGGCAGAATAAAAAGAGAGTTCCAGGTTGTCCCGGAAAGCAGAAATGCCCCCGGCACAAAAGCGAGCAAAGACCAATAGCAAACAGTTTTTTTCTCCCGGAGAACAAATATGCGGCACAAGAAAAGATAAATCAGCAGGATCGTCAAAGCTGTCAGGTAAAGCAGCGGAGCCGTAAAGAAAGCGGTCATTCCTGTGAGCACAAGTGTTGCTCCTGTGCCCCGGATGAGGGCTTCCCGCCGGGTCGTACTTTCAGCAAAGGCAAAGAGGGAAAAAAGGGTTATGGTGAGCCAGGCTCCGTGCTGCAGAGCCGGTGAGGCGGATGTTCCGGCAAGGAAAACAACAGGCATAAGCAGAAAAATCAAAGAACCGGCCCCCCCCGCACTGCTGGCAAGAGAGCTTTTTCGCCCGGCAAGAAAAATACTTCCACCTGCCAAAAGAGTCAGGAGTGCTGTAAAAATACGCCCCCAGAAAGGAACGCCCCCCGCATTTTTGAGGATAAAAAGGTCAAGATGCCGCGACAGGGGAAATAAAATTTTTTCCTGTGAAAGATCTGTCAGAATACCCGCATCCGGGAACTCAAAGACAAAAAGCGGCCGCTGCCATAATGTTGCCGTATAGAGGAATATTCCGGCAAGAATAATCCACATTGTGATACTGATTTTTTTCAAATCCGGTTCCATATCATAAATTTACAACAAAACCGGAAAAACTTGAGCTCAAAGCCTTTCCGGTGAAAAATGTTTGTTTGTCTTAAACTGCGTCTCTGACAGAAAACAGCCGTTTTCCGGCAGATGTCGGTTGCTTGTATGACTGGGCATACACACGTCCTTTCTATTAATATAGCACAGGAAAAACAAAATTCAAGGGCTGTTAGGGGCTGAACACAGGCTATTTGTTCTGCTGTTTGAGCACATCAGGAAGAGAACAGTTCGCAAAAGCAATATCCCGGCGGAAAGAAGAATAACACGATTGCAGGATAGCCGTGAAAAGATGTGCATCGTCCGGAAAAAGAATGTACATACTGCGGTTTTTGCGAAAAAATGAAAAAATATTGAAAAAATGGTAAAAAAACATTTGACTTTTTTCCTGTTGAGGTATAAAGTATAACGGAAACCGGAACGCTTGCCGGGGAAAGGCTCCCCGGTTGTGATGTAAAAACGAAACTCCGGATAAACAGTTGATTTTTTAGAAAGGAAATGGATTTATGATTGCTGTTTGGGTAGCTGTAATGGTCGTCGGTCTTATTGCAATGATTGTTTGCAGTAAAAAACAGAAAACCAATCCCGCGATGCAGCCCGTCGCACTGGGTGTGTTCCTCGTGGTGATCGTCGCTGCTGTGATGCTGATGATCGAAACCAACATTTTCGGTGGCAGCAACTCTGCCATTATGGAAAGTGAACTTGCTTTCCTTGCTTCCCGCGGTCACGCTGCCGGTGCTCACCTCGCCAAGGTCGCTCCCGGAAAGAAGATCGTCATTGTTGCTGAACCCAACTACGACAAGAGCACCTACACCAAAGATCTGATCGAACAGCTCAAAAAGGCTTACGGTTCTGATAATGCTGTCGTCGAACCTCTCGTCGTTCCCGGTGCCAATGAAGAAAATGCTATGCCCATCGAAGAGCTTATGAAAGCTAAAGACTTCGACAAGGCTCTTGCCAATCACAGCGATGCCGGTATCGTTGTTTCTCTCGTCGGTCTGCCCGGTAATGCTGCCCGTATGAAGGCTTTTGGAGCCAAAGGCCCCATCTTCTTCCTCTTCAACACCGGTATGGGAACTGGCAAATTTGTCGCCGCTCAGATGAAAAAAGGCACCATCGCCGGTGTCATCGTTCCCAACCCCAAGGCTGACTATGAAGCCAAGGCTCCCAGAGACCCTGCCAAGGCTTTTGCCATCCGCTTTGTCCTGGTCACCAAGGACAATTTCGAAGCTCATAAGCAGTTCTTTGAATAAGAATTTCTGCAGCAGGTCGTGCGGAAAGGAGTCTTGTGAGATCCCTTAATGCATCCTGCCAAGAAAGTGAAATGAAATTAAGTTTGAAACGCCGTTCCGTGTCGCAACAGGGACGGCGTTTTACTTTTCTCCCGGGTGCTGAGGTCTGATATGGGTTCAGAAGATACTAAAAAAAGTTCATCATCTGCACGGAAACGCTCTGAGGGAAGTGAATTTGCCTCTTCTTTGCATTCCTATCTCAACAGTGTAGGCAGGATCTGCGGCAATGATCAAACGGAGCAAAGTGCTCTGACCGCCTCCATTGATGCCGCATTGCGGGAAATCGAAGCCGAACTTGTCCGATTCGGCTTTACTGCTCTGGAGTTCTGCCGTATATTGGATGAGTGCTGCTCTTCCGGCAGCTCCCCTGAAGATTATTTTTTGAGCTCATCTCTGAGACAGGGAAGTGAAAATCTGCCTCAGGATATGATGGAAAAACTCAGGAATTGGAAAGATGAGATCCTCAGTGCTCATCAGGCCCTTGAAAAAAGTTTTTCCGCAGGCCTGAACTCCGAAAAAGAACGTACCCGGATGGCGGAGATCCTTTTGCGTTACCGCCCCAACGGAGTCCTTGTCGATGAACTGTGTCAGACAGCAGTCGGATATTCAAAACTCGATTCCGGCAATACCGGACTCTCTGAGGCCCGCTTCCTGATGATAAACTCTGAGCTTGAAACCTCTGTCTCTCACCTGGCTCAGCTTTGTAAAAAACTTGAACGACTCCATACCCGTATGGCTGAAACAAATTTACGCCTTGTTATCAGTATCGCCAATAAATACCGGGAATGCAACGTGCCCCTCAACGATATTATTCAGGAAGGAAATCTGGGACTGATGGTGGCCGTTCAGCGTTTTGACTTTAATCTGGGGAACCGTTTTTCCACCTATGCCGGATGGTGGATCAAGCATTATATTTTGCGGGCCGTGGCGGAACAATCCCGGGTCGTCCGGCTGCCTTTGCACATTATCCAGTCGATCCAGAATATGAACCGGGCCGAACAGCGTTTTATTCAGAACGAGGGACGGGAACCGGACAATGCCGAACTTGCCGCAGCACTTGAAATGCCCGTGGCCAGGGTCAGTGCTATGAGAAAAATGGCTTCTCAGAGTATTTCTCTGCAGGCATCGGTCAATTCCGAGGACAGCAGTCAGACTGTTGAGGATCTTATTGCTGATGGCGGAAACAATGAACCCTGGCGTAATTATGCAAGAAAACTTCTTTACGAAAAACTTTATGAAATGCTGAATAATCTGCCGGAACGTGAAAGACAGATCATTATTTACCGTTTCGGACTTTGCGGAGAAAACGCTTTGCCGCTGTGTGAGATCAGTGCCCGGTTGAATCTTTCACGGGAACGGGTCAGACAGTTGGAAAATAAAGTTATGACTCAATTGCGTTCAAAAGAGTACCTGAAATTTATTGACGGTCTCTCTCACATAGAAGACTAACGGAGACAACAACTTATGAAAACATTGCCCATCTGTTTGCTGATTTCTCTGGCACTTGTTTCCTTTGCCGCAGAAAAAAAGAATTCTTCCGGAAAGAATAAGAACAATGCTCAAGATAACAAAAGTACCACCGCCGCTCCTGCCAAGCCTGCGGTTCCTGTCAAGCCTGTCGTGCCTGAAAAAAAGATGCCCTACGAATTGTGGATGACCGCCCATTCTCAGGCTTTCGAGGCGGCAAAACAGAAAAAATATGATGAAGCTCTCAAACTGTTTGATGAAGCAATCAAAGTTGCAAACCGTGGAGTTTTCAAAAATAATTCACTCTATGCCAAAGTTGAACTCTTGAGTGAACTTGGAAAATATGATGAGGCTTTGCAGCAGCTCAATGTCCCGGTCACTTCCCGGGATCAGAAAACTGCCTACCACCAGGCCAGGTGCAGCCTTTTAGCCGGTACGATCCTGCTGAAAAAGGGGGATCTTGAGGCAGCTGAAAAAGAATTTCAAAAGGCGGCGGGCTTTGAAATGAACAACTGGATTTCTGCCGATGCTGAAATCAATCTGGGAAAAATCGCTTTTCTCCGTAAAGATTTCAATGGGGCAATGGCCCGTTTCAAAAAACTTTTCAACGATGAAACACGGCTGCCCGGGATCCGGGCCAAGGCTGTAATGGCTGCGGCTGAAGTGCTCAGACAGGAAAAACGTCTTTTTGAGGCTTATGCTTCACTTGAATCATTGGATTCAATTGACCAGCTGCCTGCATCCAGTGCTGTTGCAGGAGCCTTTTTGCGCAGTGAACTGCTTATTGAGATGAAAGAACTCAACAACGCAAAAAAGCAGCTGGAAAAAGCTCTTTCCATTCCGGGGAAAACCGCATTTCAGCTTGCGGGGATCTATTCACGCATAGCAAAAATCCTCTTTATTCAGAAACGTTACCGTGAAGCTCAAAGTATGATCCGCCGGGCCAGAGGTATCAGGGGCCACGCAGAGGGATATGACAGAGAACTTCATAAAATCATCGACCAGGCCGTTGCCAAAGAAAACCGGGAACGGGCCATTCGTGAACGTAAAGCCCGGCAGGAAAGAGAACGCAAAGCACGTCTCGACCGCCAGCGCAGAGCGGAAAAAGAACGCAGAGCCAAACAGGCTCGCCAGAAACTCAAACAACAGAAAAATACGCCTAACGCTGCAGGAAAGAAATAAATGGATCAACTTCAGTTTTCTTACAGAGTTGCCGCCGCCGTGCCGCAACTGAAACCGGGTGATTGCCCGGCCAATACAAATGAGATCATCAACTGCTGTCAAAAGGCTGCCGACCGGGGAGCGGCCCTGCTCCTGACGCCGGAGCTTTCTATTACGGGAGCCGGATGCGGAGACCTTTTTAATTCAGCCGGATTCAGATCTGGCACTCTGGCAGCGGTGGAAAAACTAAAAGAGTTCACCCGGACTCTTAAAATGGGCGTTATTGCCGGATTCCCCCTGTGGCACAGAGGAAAAATTTTTAATTCGGCAGCACTTTTTTACAAAGGCCGTATTGCCGGGATCTGCTGCAAAAGTTCCGTTGCCAACGACCTTTTTACTTCAGGACAGAAACTTGATACAGAGACGATCTTCCTTTCCGGTGATGAAGTCCCCGTGTCAGATAAGCTGATCTTTGAAAGCGGAGAATTGCGTTTCTCTGTGGTCATCGGTGAAGATATGCTTCTGCCGGGGAATTTTACTCCCGCTCTTGCTGCCAACGGAACACAGATCATTTTCAATCCTGCAGCGGTTGCGGAACTGACTCTGGTTTCCCGGGAACGTATGGAGTTACTGAAACAGACCAGCGGGGCACTTACTGCCGCGGTGGTCACCGCCAATGCCGGTATCGGAGAACCGGGAAGCGATTTTATCTGCGGCGGCAGAAGTGCTGTTTTCAACAACGGCAGAGTTGACGTGCAGGGAGTCCCCCTTTCATTTGAAAGCACCCTTGTGTTTGCAGATATTTTCCCGCAACGCCTTGAATACCGGCGGCTGAGAAAAAAGGAAAACAATCCCTTTGTCAAAGCGGAAAAGATCCTTTTTGCCCCTTTGGAACGTTTGCCCTTTTCTCCCGATCTTGAGGAGTTTCATCTGGAATCCAATCCCTTTGTCCCGGAGGACCGGGAAGAACTGCACACCCGCTGCCGGGAGGTGCTGGCGATCCAGAGTGCCGCTCTGGCCCGCCGGATGCAATGTACCCGGTCAAAGAAAATGGTGATCGGCCTTTCAGGCGGACTGGATTCCACCTGGGCCTTTCTGGTTTGCATCGAGTGCTGCAAAAAACTCAATCTTCCCTTTGATACCATTTGTGCTGTGACGATGCCCGGTTTCGGTACTTCTGACAGAACCCGCGGCAATGCTGAAAAAATGGCTGAACTTTTTGGAGCCGAACTGCGTATCATTCCCATTGCTGATGCGGTGAAAGGGCACTTCAAAGATATCGGACACGATCCTGAAGTCAAAGATGTGACCTATGAAAACAGTCAGGCCCGGGAACGGACTCAGATCCTTATGGATCTTGCCAATGAACTTTCAGGCATCGTTATCGGAACCGGCGACCTTTCTGAAATCGCTCTCGGCTGGTGCACCTATAACGGTGACCAGATGTCGATGTACGGTGTCAATGGTTCCATTCCCAAGACTCTGATGCGTCATCTGGTTACATTTTATGCTGAGTTTGTGGCACTGGACGCCCAAGGGGCTTTGCTGAAAGATGTGGTGGATACCCCTGTTTCTCCGGAATTGCTCCCGGGAGCCCAGCATACGGAAGAGCTGGTGGGCAGTTATGAGTTGCACGATTTCTTTATCTGGCACACGGTGCAGTACGGGGCTGACGGTGAGTTTCTGCAAAAGGCCGGTGAAAAGGTTTTTAAAGGTGTTTTCACTGCTCAGGAGATCGCTTCAGCTCTCAAGATCTTCAATGCCAGATTCCGCCGTCAGCAATTCAAACGCAATCCTATGCCCGACGGAGCCAAGGCAGGGACTCTTTCGCTTTCGCCCCGGGGGGATTGGAACATACCGTCAGATTGTTGAGCTTTATTTTGTTTCGGATTGAAGAGAGAGTATTAAGCGACAGGAGAAAATTATGAAATCGAAATGTTTGTTTTTACGCTGTGTTCAAAAAAAATCTCCCTTTTCCCTCAGATATGTGAAACAACGCAGCTTTACGCAGATCGGACTGCCGGTTGCTGCTGAACGACAGAATAGTCTTTTAAAAACAAAAAACGACACATCCTTACGCCCGTCAGGGCGCACTTCACGTTTGCCGCAGGCAAACTCTTCACACCTTCACATCTTCACTCAATCAGCGTTCACGCTGATTGAACTTCTTGTGAGTACTACTTGTCAAACAGGTGTTTTGCCGTTGTATCTCTTCAAAAAAACAATCAGAAAAATGCCTTATAATGCTTGCAAAGCAGGCGCTTCATACACTGAAAGTGCGCTTCATATTTGCCGAAGGCAAATGCTTC
>JAZUPO010000064.1:0-1974 GCA_045605205.1 Victivallaceae bacterium | reverse complement strand
CCACCTCTACGGTATGGTTGCTGATATGGATCCCATTATGGCTATCGCCAAGAAGCACAATTTGTTTGTTGTTGAAGACTGTGCCCAGTGCTTCGGCGGTGTGTACAAAGGCAAAAAAGACGGTACCATCGGTCACGTCGGCTGCCCCAGCTTCTGCCAGAGCAAACACTTCACCCCCGGTGGTGAAGGCGGTATGGTCGTTACCAACGACGAAGATCTTGCCTGGGAATGCCGCTCTTTCCGCGATCACGGTTACGACGTCAAGGCCAAGCTCAATCTGCTTGAAATGGAAGGCAAACAGCTTTACATCCACCGTCGCGTTGGCTTCAACTTCCGTATGACTGAAATGCAGTCCCAGATCGGTCTCGGCGAACTCGAACGTTTCGACAGCTGGAACCTGCCCAACCGTATCCGCAACGGTAAGATGCTGATCGCCCAGCTCAAAGATCACCCCTTGATCAAATATTGCCCCGTGGATACTGAAGAACGTCAGAACTCCTTCTGGTGGGCTCCCTTTGTGATCGACACCGACAAACTCAAAGAAGGTATCGACACCAAGCAGTTTATCGCCGCTATCGCCGCCGAAGGCGTGCCTGTCTACAGCGTGCTGTGGCCTGAAATGTACAAGGAACAGGCTTACACCGACCGCAAGGGTTTCGGTACCGCCAGCTATCCCTTCTACGATCCCAAGTCCCGCAACATCGACTACACCAAGTTCAACTGCAAGATGGCCAACTGGATGACCGACCGTACCATCAGCTTCTTCACCCATCCCGTCTACGACGAATGCCATATGCAGGCTATGGTCGACGCCTTCAAGAAGGTCGCCGACGCCTATATGAAGTAAGGAAAAAAGAACAATGGCTAAAGTCAAATATGCGATCATCGGTTTCGGCGGTATTGCCGAAAACCGTGTCGCCAAAGAAGGTTACGCCTGCGACAAGGCCCGTTTCGCTCCTCTCAAGAGTGCGGAACTGGTGGGTGCTTACGACCTCTTTTCCGGTCGTAAAGATGCCGCTGCCGCTCTGGGCTTGAAATGGTATGACTCCATCGATGCCATTCTGGCAGACAAGAATATCGATGCTGTTTACGTTGCCACCAACAATGCTTCCCACGCTGAGATCGCTATCAAAGCGATGGAAGCCGGAAAACACGTCATTGTTGAAAAACCCATTGCCACCACTCCTGCTGATGCAAAAAGAATGGTGGACCTGGCCGCCGAAAAGAAACTTTGTCTTTCCGTTGACCATATGATGGTTTACAATGCCTACAACGTGATGGCTAAGAAGTACGTCCGCGGCGGAAAACTGGGCGATGTGAACGACTGCTGTTTCCATATGGAATTTGCTTATGGATATGATCCTGCTGAAGCTGCCACCTGGCGCTGCTCCAAGATCGAAGAAATGGGCGGCCCCATCGGTGACGTGGCTTCTCACTGCTTCTATGTGGCTGAATTCATTTTCGGTTCCCGCATTGTGGAAGTGAGCTGCTGCTATCTGCCCAAGACGATGAATATCGTTGCCGAAGACGGTGCTTACATCAAATTCACTATGGCCAACGGAATGAAGGGTTCTGTGAAAGTTGCATTCAGTGAACCCCGCGGCGGTCTGGTCGGAACTCTTTCCAATTTGGGATATGAGATCTACGGAACTGAAGGCGTGCTCCGTTCCTACGGCAGTATGTTCCAGCTTTCCGGTAAGGAGGATGAACCCTACAAGATCCGTCTTGAAATGGAAACTGCCTCCGGAGTCCGCAAGCTCCATCCCCGGTCATTCCCCAATATCTACCAGTCTCTCATTGAGCATCACGCCGAATCTGTTTTGGCAGGCAAGGCGATCAATGCCAGAGATGGTATGCGGAACCTGAAACTCTGCGAAGCTGCCCACAAATCAGCTCAGCAGGGCGGCAAGGCTGTGACTGTTAAGTAAAACGGCAGTTTACGCTTGACTGTGACTTCCCGCAACAAGCTTGCTG
>JAZUPO010000063.1:0-10740 GCA_045605205.1 Victivallaceae bacterium | reverse complement strand
GCCGTACCGGTAAATTTTTCACCTTCCAGCACTACGGCATCAAACCCGACTTGATTCCCTGCGGTAAGGGTGTCAGCTCCAGCCTGCCTCTTTCAGCTGTGATCGGCCGTCGTGACATTATGGATCTTTACGCTCCCGGTTCTATGACCTCCACCCACTCCGGTTCTCCCCTCTGCGTGACTGCCGCTCTGGAAAACCTCAAGATCCTCAAAGAGGAAAATCTGGTGGAAAATGCTGCCCGTATGGGTGAGATCCTGCAGCCTGAACTCCGTCGCATCCAGCAGAAATATGCTGACCGTCTGACCTGGGTCGGCGGTAAAGGTCTGGTGGCCGGTATCCGCTGCACCAAAGGTGACAAGGAACCCGATCCCGAAACCTCACTCAAAATCAACCTTGAGTGTCTCTATCGCGGTCTGCTGATGTTTGCTCCTGTGGGCAAAGGCGGCGAATGTGTTAAGATCGCTCCTCCCTTGACCATCAAGGAAGATATGCTCCGCGAATCCATCGCAGTCTTTGAAGAAGCCTGTGATGCTGTGTTTGCCAAGTAATTTTTTGAAAAACTCCTCTCAGAATCAAAGGCGTGACGGAATCTTCCGTCACGGCTTCCGGGAGGAGTTTTTTGTTTCAAATCAGCCGGAAAATCACTTGTAATGTTCCGTTACAGAGGATATTTTATCAAAAACATATTGTTTCTGACAGGGAGTTATGTACTATGTTGCAGCGTAATATTTCATTAAAAAATATTGTTGACGAGAATGCCGTCAAATTGGAAAACTGCTATCGTGAACTGCGTGCAGTTATGCCGGAATATTTCTTTAAGACCTACTCTGAAAATGAGATTTGTGCGATGCTGCCTTTTCTCACCTTGCTCAAGCCCAACGGGGCTCCTTTGCAGACTGAGATCGGTCGTAAGATCTTCCGTTTCTATCTGCGTGATGAAAGCTGCGGAGTGCTTCACAGCTCTGACGGAAATGAAGTGGCTTATCTTCCTTTCACCGGAGCCGGTATCCACGAGTCCAGCAAGCCCTTTACTCCTGCGGGAGCTGATCAGTTTCTGGTGGTCGAAGCCTTTACTGTGACTCCTCTTCCTGAGGAATCTCCCTGTTTTACCCTCGAAGAACTGAAACACTGTTTTGCCGATCAGTCCGGTTCTGTTCCTGCCGGACTCGAGGAACTTTATGGACGTTTGAACTGGGAACATCTCTCTGACTTGACGATCGACCGGCTGGCAGAACGTATAGAAATGACCCTTGAGGTTCAGGGGGAATCCCGGGCCGCTGTCCGGATCGTCCCCACCGGAGAGAAAACCTTTAAGATGCTGGTCGCTGCTCCCAATGCTTTTGCCGGAAGCCGTTATTTCGGGTTGATCGTTGAAGCTATGCAGCTGAACAATCTGCATATTGAGCGTGCGTACTGGCGTGAATTTTCACATTCTGCCGGGCACGAGGATCTTGATCGCTGTGCTGTTGATATCGGCAGTTTCTACTTTGACGGAGATGCTGACAAGATTTCTGAATTTGAACGGGCCGTCAAAGCCCTTTACTGGAGCGACAGCAACGATCTCTTTCATCGTGAATTTGCCGTTAAACGGCGGTGGAATCTGGCGGATGTCAACTTTTTCCGGGCTGCCGCTGAATTTGCCCACAGCCAGTTCTCTTTTGTTGACCGCAGTGCTTACAGCTACGGGGATATTGAAAGATTGATCGTGCTCAATTCCGAATTGGCAGCATCTCTCTTTGAACTTTTCCGCAGCCGCTTTGATCCTGACTGGAACGGGGGGATCGTGGATGAGGAAGTTTTGCAGAAACGTATCGGGGATATCAACTCAGGAATGGCTGAGCGTGATGCTTTGAGCCGCAATATTTTTCAGGCATTGCTGAATTTTATTGACTGTATTGAAAAGAGCAATTTCTTTGTGATCGACAAGGGGGCACTTGCTTTCAGACTGAAGCCTGACTTTATGGATTTCTATGACTCTTTGAGTTCCGGGTACCGTAAATCCTTCCCCGGCGATATGCCTTACGGAGTCTTTTTCTTCTACCGCCGCCACGCAGCCGGATTCCAGGTGCGTTTCTCTGAGATCGCCCGGGGCGGCTGGCGGACAGTGATTCCCCGCATCGTTGCAAACGAACTGGAACGCAGCGACTACTTTGAAGCTGCCCGGGATGAGTTCTTCCGTGAAGTCTTTGTGCTGGCACACACCCAGCACAGCAAGAATAAAGACATCTTTGAAGGCGGTTCCAAGATGATCACCTTGCTGAAAACGGAAGGCAAAGGCGACTGGCGCAGTGAATTGTGGGAAGCTCAAAAGGCTCTCTTTGCCGCGTTCCTTTCGCTTATCAACTACAACGAAGACGGCTCTTTGCGTGATGACCGGATCGTCGACCTCTGGGGTGCCCGTGAGATCGTTGAGATCGGTCCTGACGAAAATATGTTTGACAATATGATCGTTTATATGGGCAATTACGGTATCCGTGCCGGTTATACACTGGGCAGCGGAATCATTTCCGGCAAGCCCGAAAGCGGCATCAATCACAAGGAATACGGTGTTACCAGTTTCGGTGTCCACGAATATTTCCTGCGTACGATGCAGGAATTGGGGATCGATCCCAGAAGTGATGACTTTTCCATCAAGATTTCCGGCGGCCCCTTTGGAGATGTGGCGGGAAATATGATGAAACTTCTGCTGCGCAAGGAAAACGGCAATTATGTCTATCCTGCAATGCGTATCGTTGCCATTACGGACGGTCCTGCGGCGCTCTTTGATCCGGCAGGTATCGACCGTGATGAATTGAGCAAGCTTGTGTTGAGTGCCAATCTTGATAAATTTGATCCTCGCTGTTTGAAAGGGGAGGGGGGCTTCATCGTGTACAGCACTCCCCGCAATGCGGATGGGGTGGAGTTCTACCGTCAGATCGTCCGCAGGGATGGCAGGAATGTGGAACTTAAGATCACCCGTGACGAATTTATGGGGATCTTCCAGAGCAATCTGCACCGCTATGCGGACATTTTCGTTCCTTGCGGCGGACGTCCTTCCACGGTCAATATCAATAACTGGCAGGATTTTGCCAACGGCGAAGGCCGGGGCTGCCGTGCCATTGTTGAGGGAGCCAACTCCTTCCTGACTCCGGAAGCACGTATTGAATTGCAGAAATCCGGCATTCTGGATGTGAAAGATGCTTCTGCCAACAAGTGCGGTGTGATCACATCTTCTTATGAGATCCTTTCTGGATTGATGCTTGATGAAGAAGAATTCCGGCGTGAAAAAGATACGCTGGTGCCGCAGGTTATGGAGATCCTTGCTTTCAATGCCCGCCGCGAAGCTGAATGGCTCTTTGCGACCCGGAAGGCGACGGGGGAATTTCTCACCGATCTGACCGACCGGCTTTCCCGGAACATCAACGCAAAAAATGTGGAGATCACAGAATATCTGGGAACTCACGGTGAACTGATCACCGACGAGCTGCTTCTGGCTCATCTGCCCCGGATTTTTGCCACCTCTTACCGTGACCGTCTGAAGCGGCTTCCTGCTGAGTACCGCAAGGCGATCGCCGCAGTGGAACTTGCCGGACGGATCATATATAACGAAGCCGGCAGTCTGAAAAACGAAATTATGGGAGTTATTTCCTCAAAATAACTCAGAGCGAAATGTCGCCCGCCCGGGATACCGGAGGGACGATATCATAAAGTACGGAAGAAATGCGATATCAAACCATTTCTTCCGTCTTTTTTTCTCATTTCAAAGTTTCGCTGCCCGACCGGGTTTCAGTAATCGCCTTTCAATCCGTACAAATCCGTACAAATCCGTACAAAAGCAATCGCCTTCTCCCAAACTGAATCCCCTGTAAAAAACTATCGTTTTTCCAAAAAAAAGTTGCTTTTTTCTTTAAGAAGTGCTATATTACTGCGAATATATATATCTAAAGAAAATAAAAAAGAAAGAAGGCTGAAAAATGGCTGATAAGAGTTCCCTTGAGGGCGGATTGCAATACGTTCCTGCCATAGTACTTGCACAGATCATCTACCTTGACTTTGACGGCGAATTGACCCGTTACGAAGGCGAAATATTGACCCTTGACAACGTGGAAGTACAAGATGCCTTACTGACTGCGGAGCGGATCAACAATATCGTAAGCCAGCTCAACGAAAGATACGCTTCAAAGGGCATCCAGTTTGTCACCCAACGCCCTGTGGGGCAGGAATATTCAACCATTTTTGTGGGCAAAACCGATGCCTTTGACCAATATGGGACTTTCAAAGGTCTTGCCGAAACCATCGACGAAGGCAATGCCAACAAAACCGACAAAGCCTTTGTCAATTTAGACACCACAGCCACCGACACCGAAATCATCTCCACCATCGCCCACGAAACCGACCACCTCTTAGGCACCCTCAACCACGGCGGCGACGGCCTCCAAGCCTACGCCGACTACAATCGCTACGATGTTTCCTCCGGCATCACCTCAAGCGGCGTTATACTGGGAAGCGGGGAGTCAATGTACGTCTCCTCCTGCGGCACGGCGACTTCCGCTACTGTGAATTACGGTGGTACACTTGTGCTTCTCAACGGCGGCGTTGTTGTTGATACGATCGTGAATTCCGGAGGCATACTCAGCATTTCAGCGGGAGCCAGTGCTACGGGGATCGTTGCTGATTCTACGGCCCGTTTGAATATTAATTTGTCAAGCGAAACTCTTGTCGAAGGAACGATCGGCGGAAACGCGTTTATGTGTTCTGACGGATATGTTTCCGGATTTACAGTTGCCAATTCCAGTAGTTATTTTTCTCTTTCATCCGGTGTGGTCGGCAGTGCTCTTACCGTCGTTTCTACCGGAATTTTGTTTGCCACTGAGGGCAGTTTTATCGATCAATTGACCGTTTCAAGACGGGGCAGTGCCTATATCTGGGGCAGTGCGAACAATGCGACCATTTACTCAAGCGGTTCAATGACCGTCTATTCCGGAGCTTATGTCAATGGAGTATCTGTTCAGGAGTACGGCAGTCTGATTATTAATTCCGGAGGTGCTGCAACAGTTACGGGGATCGTCGGCCATAAGGACTCTGTTATTTTTGCCGACATCACCTCTCAAACCCGTCTGATACAGGGAACTCACGGAGATAATGCTTTCACGATCAGCAACGGTTCAATGGGGAATGGTGTTGTTACTTTTGTCCCGCTCGTTTCTGAAGGCGGTGTGTTGAACAGTGTCACTATCATTGAAAACTGTTATATTGGATCAGGCGGCAGTGCCGGTGCGATAACTGTTTCAAGCGAGGGTCGATTGACGCTGTCTGCCGGTGGCAGTGTTTCTGATTTGACTTTGAAAAAAGGAGCACGGCTGGGAGGCTTTGCTTTTGCAGAAGACATATATGTGGACAGTGCGGTAAACAGGATAGAGATTTCTGCCGGTGTAACTGTCGGCGGCAGTTCGCTTTCTGTTGCTTCCGGTTACACAGTTGAAAAGATTTCAGCATTTGGTGATACCGCACGTATGTATGTAGACAGCGGCGGCGTGGCAGAGAACACTGTTATGTCCGGCGGCTGGATGTATGCCAGTGGCGTTATCAGGGACACAGTCGTTGAATCCGGGGCATTTATTTATGTTTATCAGGATGCTGTTGTCAGCAATCTTACGGTTTCAGCCGGAGGTATCGTCGGAGGAATGGTTTTTGCCGAGACACGCAGCTGGAATTATGCTTCCGGCACCCTTGAGGCAGCAGAGAATGTTTCTATTGCCGGTGCACAGATGACAGTTTCCTCAGGCGGCAGAGCGGAAAATATAGTTGCCTCATACGGAAAACTTTACGTTTCTTCCGGTGGACAGATCGTTTCCGGAGGTGCTAAAGCTGCAGGAGAGATATTTATCAGTTCCGGCGGTACGGCTGTTGATACTTTTATGTCAAGCGGCGGCCATATATATATATTGTCCGGCGGCACTCTGACGGGGAGTTTATATGTTCACTCCCGGGGGTATGTTTCTGTTTCTTCCGGCGGCAAGGTGGACTTTGACATCAGTGACAGAAATTCTGTTCAAGGCTATCTTTTCAACAATCTCAGCGAGGTCGGAGGCACTCCCACCTATACCATCACCGTTTCAGCGGATCAGGAATCAGGAACTTACAAACTTGCTCAAGGAGCAGGGGACTTTACAGGCACCCTGAGTGTGGGCGACGGTACTGTCAACTACGGTTCGGTGACTGTCAACGGGGAGGTTTTCAAATACAATGGAACAGAATATACCCTGACTCAAACCAATGGCGATTTGTTGCTGAATATCGCAGCAACAGAGCCTTCCGTCTTTATTTACAGCAGTGGTACCTTGACTTCTTCAGGCAGTGTCATTTCCGGTGCCGCACTCGTTTCAGGCGGCAATAACAGTATGTCCGTCTCCTCCGGCGGCACGGCGACTTCCGCCACGGTGAGTTCCGGGGGGAGTATGTCCGTTTCTTCCGGCGGTATGGCTGAAGGCGTCCTGGTTTACGAAGGGGGCAAAGTTAATAACGGCATCACCGCCCGGAGCGGGTTTACCGGATATATCGGAGAAATTACCAAAAATTCAACGGGTGATGAAATAGGCGGCGTCAACAGTAATCTGGCTTTCTCTATGTTCTGCAATGTCAAAGCCGGAGCCACATTGGAAAATTCCATCGTTTATCAGGGGGGCGGCTTAATGCTGAACAGCGGTGCCGCGGCCACTGGCATCACCCTTGAAAATGGTAAACTTTCTGTAAAAACCGGGGCGACTCTTTCCAATGTCGTTATCAATAACAGTTCCAGCGGGATGTTGGATCTGTACAGTTTTTCAAACGGTTCCATCAGTGATATAACCCTGGAGAATGGCTATATCTGGGGGCTTCGGAATGCTGAAATCTCTGCCCGTCCCGAGGCCGGTGCAGACGGTTATATTGCAAACGGTTATATTGAAAATCTGGTCGTCAGCAACGGGGATTTTACTTGGGATGGTCTGGCAAAGAATATTCTTCTTTCAGGATCGGGATCTTCCGAAAATTTCGTAACAATAAGCGGCGGTGCAAGTTTGTACAATGCTGAAATTGCAATGTGGATGAAAATTTCAAGCGGGGCAAAAGTCATTGACTCGCTGCAAACTTCAGGCAATGTGTTGATCTATTCCGGAGCTTATGTCAGCAATTATACTGTTGCCGGGGGCTGGGCAGATGTTATGAATGGCTCCGCATACGATCTGAAACTGACCAATGGCGGTTATTTCAAAGTTTATGAAAATGGTTATGTTTCAGACGTTTTTATTGAAGATAAATCCCATTTGGATGTGTACAGCGGCGTTGCTGAAAAGGTTATCGTTTCTTCCGGCGGATCGCAACTCGTCGAGAAAAACGGAACTGTCAGACATACAGCAGTCGAAGAAGGCGGATATCTTTCCATCGGCAGCGGCGGTTCTGCCAGTGATACCATTATTTCAGGCGGCATTGCTGTTGTAAGCGGTGGATCCCTCAATAATACTGTCATTCAAAACTCTGCTTTAAGTGACCTGTACAGCACAGGGATCCTTTCTGCTGCGGACAATGCGGTCCTTACGGATACCATCGTCAATTACGGCGGTTATCTGGGACTTTACGGCAGCAATGTGACTGCTGACGGCATTACCGTCAATGAGGGCGGATATATGAATCTGCAAAATGGTTCATTGAAAGGCGTTACCATTGATTCCGGAGGAAAAGCCAATATTTGCGGCGGCAGCTCTGAAGACGGCATCGTCGTCAGTTCCGGCGGAAATATCCTCTTTCTGAATCATTATGCCGGCGATATCACCCTTAAACAAGGGGGCATCCTGCTGGGATTTGCATTTGATTCCGACCGGACGTGGAACTGTACCAATGAATCAAATTTTTCTTTCGGCGAATATACCTCTCTTTCTTACAGCAGTTCTTCAAATTCAGATATCTTGACCAGTATATTTGTCCGCAGCGGCGGTTCAATGGACGGAATTTCGATCGTTAATTCCGGAAACACCCTTATGGTCGCAGGAGGAAAGGTAAGCAATGTGACCGTCAACTCCGGCGGCCGCCAGACCGTCCGGCAAGGCGGTGAAGCAGTAAATGTCGTTTTGAACAGCGGTTTTATGTATGTCGGCCCCAGCGGTACCGCATATAAAACTGTGGTGAACGGCGGTAATCTGATCATTTCTTCCGGCGGTGCGGGCAATGAAACAACTGTTAATTCCGGATTTTTGCGTGTTTCTTCAGGGGGGCTTGCCAACGACATCGTTGCCAACAGCGGCGGCAGAACTGTGGTTGTCGGTACGGTCAACAATATCAGTGTCGCTTCCGGCGGGTTCTTGAGCGTTTCTGCAGCAGGAAAAATCGGCGGCACAATGCAGTTCAACTCCGGTGCTGTCGTCTCTGCTTTCGACGGCGGTATCATTGACTTTACCCTTTCCGGCAGAACCGCAGCAGATGATTACCTTGTCAATGACCTTTCTCTGATCACAGGAGCTCCCACCTATACCATTACCGTTTCTGCCGATCAGGGAGCAGGCTCTTACAAACTGGCTCAAGGAGCGGATAACTTTACCGGCACTCTCTACATCGGTGACGGTACTTACGATTACGGTACGATCACCGTCAACGGGGATATCTTCAAATATGCCGGAGCGGAATATGCTCTGACCCAAACAGACGGAGCTCTGCTCCTGGATATTGTAAAAGAAAGGCCTGCTGTCTTTATTTACAGCAGCGGCACGTTGACTTCTTCTGGCAGTGTCATTTCCGGAGCCGAACTCCTTTCCGGCGGTAATGACAGTATGTACGTCTCTTCAGGCGGAGTGGCCGACAGCACAGTGATGAACGGCGGTTATCTGTACGTTTCATCAGCAGGAACTGCCGACAAGACAACTGTGAATATCGGAGCCAGAGTGTGTGTTTCTTCCGGCGGAATGGCAGTCAGCACAGTCGTGAACGGAAGCGGCAGTTGGGCTCAAGCTGGTCTCTTATATCTCTTTTCCGGGGGAAGTGCTGTCAATACCACTGTCAATGGCGGTTATGTTTTGATCTCCTCCGGTGCTGCGGGCAGTGCAACAACTCTAAACGGCGGTGGTGTACTGCAGGTTTTTTCAGGCGGTGTGCTGAATGATACAACGGTCAACAGCAAAGGTGTTGTTTATATTTCCGGCGGTATCGCAAATGAAATCTTTTTGAACAGCGGTGGTAATCTGACGGTTATGAGTGCCGGAACTGCCAATGGAACTGTTTTGAATTCCGGAATAATCCGCGTTTCTTCCGGCGGCATCGTCAATGAAACAACGGTCAATGGAAAATATCTGCTTGTTTCTTCCGGCGGTGTTGCCAATAATACTGTTGTCAACTGTAACGGTCGGGTCAATCTTGTCGGCGGCGGTCTTCTTCAGGGACGTTTGCAGATCGAATCGGGGGGCTTCGTCTCAGCTTACGAAGGCGGTATCATTGACTTTACCGTTTCCAACAGAAATACCACAGACGGATATCTGATCAATGATCTTTCCCGGATTTCCGGAATACCAACATTTACAATCACCGTTTCCGCCGATCAGGAGTACGGTGTTTACAAGCTCGCTCAGGGAGCGGAAAACTTTACTGGGACTCTTTCTATCGGCGACGGTTCTGTCAACTATGGTACGATCACCGTCAACGGATTGAATCTGGTTCTTAATGACAAACTTTTCAGCCTCGATCAAAAGAATGGCGATCTGACTTTGGAAGTGATGGGCGTGGAGTCTGCTTCTGTATTTCTGTACAGCAGCTCCATTCTGACTGCTGCGGAAAATGAGATCACCAGTGCTCTGCTCTTTGCGGGCGGCAATGACACGATGCATATTTCTTCCGGCGGTGTCGCTCACAGTACTATTATGGAAAGCGGCACAAGTATGCTCATATCTTCCGGCGGTGTCGCCAGTAATACCACTGTCAATTACAGTGCTGCCATCAACATCTCTTCAGGAGGTACTGCCGCAGCCGTTTCCGGAATGGGGACGATGCGGGTCTCTTCCGGAGGAACGGCAAGCAATGTCATTGTCGATCAGGGGGGATATATCTATGTTCTGAAAGGCGGCGTTGCTTCCGGTGTCGTGGTCAACTCCTCCGGCAGAATGAATCTGGCTCAGGGAGGTTCTGCTTTTGATGTGGAAATCTCCTCCCGGGGCGTTGTGAATTTTTATCTCAATTCCCAAAATCAGTTCCGGGGTACTGTCAACGGCTCTGCTGTTGAAATCAAAGACGGACATCTTGTCAATTACACTTTTGCGTCCGGTGTTGTTTCAGTTTGTTTCGGGGCTGTCGCTGAAAATCTGAGTGCCACAGGGTATGCCCGGATCATAGCCGAAAGAGGCGGAATTATTGAAAGCACTCTCTTTTCAGGCTCTCACTACAATTCCAATTCCTCGGCGATCGACATTCGCAGCGGCGGTATTGCCCGCTTTACTTCTCTTACCAATGCCGGAATGACCGTCGCAGGGGAAGTCAGTGATACATTTTTGGATTATATGGGACAACTGCACATCTGGAGCGGTGGAACAGCTACCCGTACAACAGTTGATTCAGGAGCTTCTATGAGTGTTGACGGTACAGCCGTGAGCACGATCCTGAATTCCAGCGGTTTTATGACTTGGGGGAGCAGTGCCGTATTGATCGATACGATCATCAATTCAGGGGGAAGTTTGTCCCTGAACGATGATGCAACTTTCAGCGGCATCACTGTCAACAACGGTGGATAAGTCGGAGGCCAAGCGG
>JAZUPO010000062.1:0-1724 GCA_045605205.1 Victivallaceae bacterium | reverse complement strand
GCCGTTTCCGGTCAGGTCGTAATAATTCTTTTTCTCAAGGATCATACGCCACAAGGAGTGTACATCGGCCACGGCACACCAGGGACCAGACAAACTTTTGAGGGCTTCGGCAAAGGCTTGGGAACGCTCTGAAATATCGCCGTGCCAGAGGGGATTGCGGGTCATAGAAGAGATAAGTATAAACTCCGTTTCCGGATGAAGTGCTCTTTTCTGTTCCACGATGCCGCCTATGATATCTCTATATTCTTCAGGGGACATCCCCCCAAAGTCATTCATTCCATAGGCGATCATCAGCAAGTCACACCGGGGGTGAAGCCAGCGGGAGCGGATCCTTGCAGAGCCGCCGCAGCCGGTGCCGCCGATAGCTCCGTTAGTAACGGAAATGTGAGTCCGGTATTTTTCTTTCAATGCCCGGGCAAACTGATTGAGATAAGGGGGGGCATAGGGAAAAACTTTCACAAACTCCGAGGAATTGTACCCTTCACTGATGCTGTCCCCGATAAGGATACAGCTTAAAGGATCTTTTCCGGCCTTGAGTTTTGCACAGAAGCGGGGCAGCTGTCCTGCTTCAAGAGCGGGCAGCTGCGGGAAGACAGTTCCCGGCACGGCTTTGTAATCGATGATCGCCTGATGACGGGCAAAGAAGCTGCCGTTGTCAAAAAGCAGGATCTTACCGTCGGGTCCGCCGGTAATGGCATTGGCTCCCCGGGCAGGAAAAACCTTTGCAGTGGCAGGATCAGGGAAAAGACCTCCTGCAAGGCCGCAGATACCGGATCCCGGAACAGGCGTCACAAGATCGCTGCCCGGCGTATGGGTAAAGTGGACATCTTTTTGGTACACTGTTCCCAGGAGAGGATTACTGACACGGATTATTTCCTGTGCGGGAAACAGTAATCTTACGGGGTCGTTTCCGGAAAAAAGAGAGCTTTCCCCGGAAACGAACAAAGTTTTTTCGTCCCAGACAGGGGTGGGGTACATATTAATCGTTCCTTTCGAGCATTTTTAAGATATATCTGCAATTCAAAACCTTTTCCCGGAGATCGTTGAGGGTGTAAAGGTAGTGATTGCTGGCTTCAAAACCGATCCGGGAATCCCGGCGGCAGATATGGTGCAGTTCCACTGCAAGTTTCAGTTCTTCTTTTGCACACTCTGCCATAATCTTTTTATCATATCCGTTGTTCCTGGCCCGGACGAAACGGATCTGCAGACAGGTTGACCGCAAATGGCAATAAGATGCCTTAGCCACATTTTCCACATCTTCAAACTCAGCTTTTTCCTCATCTTTGACCAGAGAGCGGGCCTTTTCGAGGATATCGAGTCCTTTTTTCCACTGGGTTGTCAAAAGTTCAAACTGATTTTCAAAGATATCTTCGGGGTAGAATGAACACCAGGCTTTGAGGTCATCATAAGGGAATCCCACCATAGTGGCGTCATATCCGGAAGGCGTCAGGTGAAGCAGATTCACAGGCCCCCAGTTGCAGGGAGAATTGTACGCTGTACCGACACTGAAGGGAAACTCTCTGAATCCTTCACTGAAAAACCGCCACGCCTGACAGACACATTCTGCCAATTCCGGTGAAAAATGTTCTGCGGCACACTCTTCAGGGGTTTTGGAAAGAAGTTCCAGATTTCCTCCCGGATAACCGCCGTGAGTCCAACTGAGCATAATTCCTTTGATCCCGGCCTTTTTCAAATTGTCCAGATGTTCCCGGATCAGATAAGGA
>JAZUPO010000061.1:0-10550 GCA_045605205.1 Victivallaceae bacterium | reverse complement strand
TGGAAGGATTGATTTTATGCAGACAATAGATCAAGTCAGCTTGAGCACCAGTGTTTTCGGTTCAGATGAGGGCGAAGGCCGCTCCCTGGGACTTTTTCTCGACCTTGCCCAGCAGGCCGGTTATACGATGGTCGAACTTTCACGCCGCCAGAAAAAAGGCGACATCGAAATGATTCGGAAATCCGGCATTAAGGTCTGGTCTATCCACGGCATTTACGGCGGTCCTTTGAGCGGCAGCGAGGCCGAACTTCAAAAGGGGATCGATGCCGCCTGTGCCAGAGTTGAAGTTCTGGCGGAGTTCGCCCCCTGTCCCGTTGTGGAACATTACCTTGACCGTTACAACGATCCTGCTTACGGAAAAATGTTCCGGAAGCAGGTGGAAAAACTGTATGAATTTTATTCAGGTTTGGGCTTTACCCTCTGTATTGAAACAGCACCTTACAAGCCCAAAGTCAACGAGCGTTATCCTGACAGTGCTGAAATTGCAGCATTTGTCCGATCATTCCAAAAAGATGATCTGCGGATGACGATCGACATCAATCATTCCAATCTCAATGAGGATCTGACCGCTGTATGCGACAACTGTACAGGGCTGATTTCCAATATTCACGTTTCAGACAATATGGGCGAATGGGAAGACCATATGCCCCCCGGTACCGGAGTTATTGATTTGAAACGCACCTTTGCAGATCTGCGCAGGAACGGTTATACCGGCCCCTGCAATCTGGAATACCGTTTTTCAGACTTCCCGGCACTTCCTTCTGTGGAAAATCTGCGCCGGGTTCGTGAATATGTAGAAAACCTTTTATGGGAGAAATAAACAATGAAAAAAGTTTTGGTCGTCGGTTCCGGCGGGCGTGAACACGCCCTTGTGTGGCAGCTTACTTGCAGTCCCGATGTGGGAAAAGTCTATTGCGCCCCCGGTAATGCGGGTATCGCTGCAATCGCAGAGTGTCTGCCTATAAAAGATGATGAACTGGAAAAACTGGCAGCTTTTGCCGAAAGAGAACATATTGACCTGACAGTGGTGGGCCCTGAAGCCCCCCTCTGTGCCGGATTGGTCGATGTTTTCAAAACCCGTAATCTGGCTGTTTTCGGCCCTGACCGCAAGGCCGCTCAATTGGAAGGCAGCAAATCATACGCTAAAGCCTTTATGGAACGTTACAACATTCCGACCGCCAAGGCTGCGGTCTTTATGTCAGAAGCACCTGCTGCTGAATACATCAAGGCAGAATATGCCGCAGGTGCACAGCAGATCGTTGTAAAAGCTGACGGTCTCGCAGCCGGAAAGGGTGTGCTTGTTGCCAACAGCTGTGATGAAGCTCTCGAATTTCTCCACGGCTGCTTTGAAGGAACTTTTGGAAGTGCCGGTGCAAAAGTTGTGATTGAAGAATGTCTCCTCGGTGAAGAGGCTTCCATTCTCGCTCTTTGCGACGGAAACACCATTGTTCCCCTGGTCTCTTCTCAGGACCACAAACGCGTCTTTGACAACGATCAGGGTCCCAACACCGGCGGAATGGGAGCTTATTCTCCCGCCCCCGTAGTAACAGACGAGGTATGGCGTCAGATCGAAAACGAGATCCTCCAGCCTTTCCTCAAGGGGGTGCAAAAGGAAAAACTGTACTTCCGCGGCGTTATTTTTGTCGGCGTGATGATCCACGAAAACCGGGCAAAGGTGCTGGAATTTAATGTCCGCTTCGGCGACCCTGAAATTCAGCCTGTGATGCGTCGTTTCTGCGGCGATTGGTACGACGTGCTGTATAAGACCGCCACCGGAAAACTCAGCGATGCCAAATTGATCTGGAGTGACAAAGCCGCTGTTTCTGTCGTTATGGCTTCCGGCGGTTATCCCGGCAATTATGCCAAAGGAAAACCGATCAGCGGTCTTGCGGATGCCGCCGCAGCCGGAACTGTCGTCTTCCACGCCGGAACTTCTGCCGGTGCCAACGGCGAGATCCTCACTGCGGGCGGCCGCGTTCTCGGCGTTTCCGCATTGGGTGATGATATTGCCCAGGCCATTAAAAACGCTTACGCCGGAGTTGAAAAGATCTCTTTTGAAGACGGCTTCTACCGGCACGATATCGGAGCCAAAGCTCTTAAGCGGTAATCTGTACAACATCAAAGGAAATATTGATAATGATCAAATTTGAAAACGGGAAATTTCTGCTGCAGAATGCTCTTTTTTCACGCACCCTGCTGCTCGATGCAGACGGTATCAGGAGTGTCAGCTGCCGTTTGGGTGAAAAAGAGTTCGCAGTTATTGAAACACCTCCGGAATTTTCTTTCAATCTCAACGGGATCTCTTATGCAGGCTATCAGCAGGGGACTCAGAAGTTGAAGTATGCCGGATATGAAATAACCCGGGGAGAGTATGATTCTGAAATCCTCGACATTTCCTTTGATCTGCCGGAAGGGCAGGGGCGGGTTGTACTCGTCTCTGTCATCTATCCTGACTTGTCCGGTATTATACGCCGGATCCGTTTTGAAGCCGGGGAAAAGGAACTCGACCTTTCCCAGCTGATCATTGAAACTTTTAACCTGGCCCCCCGTGAACCGGTGGATCTTCAGCCTTTCCGGGAACAGGGACGGATTCCGGCACTGACTCAATTCACTGTCACCGGCAGTGATGATATGCTCAGGTTCCACGACGAAGAAGCTCAAAGCGGTTATTTTACCGGCAGTGCCATTCCCGGCCCCTTGCGCTATGTAATGGCCTATCCCCACTGGGCGACCGGTATCCGTTACGGCTACTCCTGTTCGACACCGTTTTTCAGGAAATATATCGCTCCGGGAGAATCCTGGAGCTCTGCGGAAATCTTTTTGCTGCTGTACAATGGTTCCTTATCCGATTGCCGGGGCAGAAACGATTTCAGGGAACTCGTCCGCAGAAATATGCCGCATCTGACGTCTGTTGCAGGTCCTATGTACTGCACCTGGGTCCCTTTTCTCAAAAATATCAACGAAAAACTTGTCTCTGAAATTGCTTCCGCTGCTCAAGAAACAGGATTTGATATCCTCGTCCTGGATGACGGTTGGTTCATTGACGGTCAATGGCAAGTGGACAAAGAAAAATTCCCCAGGGGGCTTGAGGCAGTTTCTGCCGATGTCCGCAGCAAGGGGCTGAAGTTCGGTCTCTGGTTCAATATCGGAACTGATTACGGAAATCCGGGAAGTAACCCGGAAAACAACTGCCAGCTCCCGGAAGGGGCGATGAAAAAAAGCGGACAGCACGGTGTACGCTGTTTCGCCTCCTCACACAGAGAATTTGTGGCAGAAAAGCTGAAATCTCTTGCAAAGCAATACGATCTGTCTTACTTCAAGATGGACTTCAGCAACATCATCAGTCCTTACGGAGTACTGTGCACCGGTTGTGCTTCCCACGACCATCCTTATCACAAGAACAGTGAAGATGCTGTGATCGAGCAATATCGTTCTATGTACACACTGCGGGAAAATCTCAAGGCAGCCGATCCTGATTTGTGTCTTGATTACAGCTTTGAAGTTTTCGGAACTGAATTTCCGGGGATCGCCGGATTGCAGTACAGCGACATCCAACACGTTTCCAACTTGCACGTCAACCCCCAATTCTACGATGCCCGCAAGATCAGGGAAGCCATTTATGCATTTACAGCAATGCTGCCCCCCGAAAGAATTTCCGGCACTCTGATTGAGATGTCCGGGGCAGGGGCCATTGAAAATCTCTATACTGCAATGGCGGGTAATCCGCTTATGGCAGGAGACCTGCGCACCTTGACACCGGAAGAAAAAAAGGCTGCCGGAAACATTTTTAGATCTTTCAAAAAGATTTCCGCCGGCGGCGAGTTAACGGATATGCAGCTTTTTGAATTTTCAGTCACCGGCAATCCGGCACGGACTCCGGACGGATATTTCCGCTGGTCCCGCAAAAGCGGGCAGGGGATGGCCGCCGTTTTTGCCAACAAATCAGAACAAAGCAGCGTAATGGTCAACTTTGCACTCCCCGACGATTCACCAAGGACTCTGCGGGATATGGCGACCGGAGAAGTTATGGGAACATTTTCTGCAGCTGAACTTAAAATGGGGATAAAAGTTGATTTCAAAGGTGCTGCAGTCAGAGGATTTCTGCTTGAGAAGTAAAATTATTTGAAATTTACACATTCCTGTGCTATATTATAACAATTGTTTTTGTACTCTAACGAAAAAGAGGGGTATGACCAAGTGAATAAAAAGGTACTTGTTTTTGTCAAACAGGTTCCGGACACCCAGAATATCACCGGAGACGCTATGACTCCGGAAGGGACCGTGAACCGCGCCGCACTTCCGGCAATTTTCAACCCGGAAGATCTTAATGCTCTTGAGCTTGCACTTCAGCTCAAAGAACGCTACGGAGTCCACGTGACCGTAGCAACAATGGGTATGCCCGCCGCAGCTGAAGTCCTGCGTGCCTCTCTTTACCGGGGGGCAGACCGGGCTGTACTGCTGACAGACCGTGCTCTGGCCGGTGCAGATACCCTTGCCACCAGCTACACCTTGAGCTGCTGCGTCAAAAAACTCGGCGACATAGACCTTGTTCTGTGCGGTCGTCAGGCTATTGACGGCGATACAGCCCAGGTTGGTCCTCAGATCGCCGAAAAACTCGCGATCCCCCAGCTGTGCTATGTGGAAGAAGTCACAGACCTTGATGAAAAAAGCATCACTGTCCGCCGTGCCATCGAAGGCGGTTATGAGATCCTCAATGCGCCGATGCCCGCCTTGCTGACGGTCATTGATGCCAATGATCCCCGGCCGATGAACGCTCATAATATTATGCGTTTCAAACACGCCCGTACCAAGAGCGAAATCGCCCGTCCCGCCGGACAGACGCCGCTGACTCCCGAAGAAGCCGCTGCCAAAGCTGCCGAACTGGAACAGGCCGGACTTCTGATCGAAGAATGGAACGCCGCCGATGTGAACGCCGCTCCCGACCGGATCGGTTTTGCGGGCTCTCCGACCAAGGTCAAGCAGGTGATGAGCGTGGTGCTCACCGCCAGCGAAGCCAAGCAGATTGAACCGACTGAAGCCGGTATCAACGAGCTTATCCACGAACTGATTACCGACCATACTCTGGGGTGATGACTATGAGCGAAAAAAGAGGAAATGTGTGGGTCTTTGTTGAGCAGGAAGGCGGCAAAGTCGCTTCTGTAAGCCTTCAGCTTATCAGCAAAGGACGGGAACTTGCTGACCGTCTCGGAGTGAAACTTGAAGCTGTATTCCTGGGCGACAAGCTTGAAAATGCCGTTCCGGAACTCTTTCACTATGGCTGCGACAAGGTCTTCCTGGCTGAAGACCCCCGTCTGGAGCCCTTTACTGTGCTGCCTTACGCCAAGGTCATTATGGATCTTATCAAGGCCCATAAACCCAATATTCTGCTTTTCGGTGCCACTCTGAAGGGCAGGGAACTTGCTCCCCGTGTCGCTTCTGAAAAACTGGCCGGTCTGACTGCAGACTGTACTGATTTGCAGATCGACGACTTTGAGGACAAGAAAAATAACAAGTCCTACACCGACAAGCTGATGCAGATCCGCCCCGCTTTCGGCGGTAATATCATCGCCACCATCGTCAACACCTGGGATGATCCTCAGATGGTGACTGTCCGCGAAGGCGTTATGAAGCTGGGAGAACCCGACACTTCACGCAAAGGCGAGATCGAAAAAGTCGATGTCGCTCTCACTGATGCTGAAACTGTGATCAAAGTTCTTGAACGTGTCCGTGCGGATAAGGAAGTCGATCTGCAGGGAGCTCAGATCATCGTTGCCGGCGGCTATGGTGTCGGTTCCAAAGAAAACTTCAAACTGATCTACGATCTTGCTGAAGCTCTGGGCGGCGAAGTCGGTGCTTCCCGTGCCGCTGTTGATGCCGGTTGGATCTCTCACGATTATCAGATCGGTCAGACCGGTGTAACTGTGCGTCCCCGCCTCTACATCGCCTGCGGTATTTCCGGTTCCATCCAGCACCGTGCCGGTATGGCGGAATCCAAAAAGATCATTGCCATCAACACTGATCCCGGCGCTCCTATTTTCAGCTGCGCCCATTATGCCATCGTGGGTGATCTCAACACCGTGATTCCCCAGATGATCAAAGCTTTCAAATCCAAGCAGTAAGGAGCTCTTTTACTATGGGTAACTTCTATTCCGACAACCGTGACCTTGTGTTCACGCTGAAAAATCTGGATCTTTCCGAAGCCGTCGGGCTGCTGGAAAATGATTATAAATTCTCTGCAAGATACGCCGGTGCTCCGGTGGATTTTGCCGATGCCCTCGACAACTATGACCGCGTTCTCAGCGTGGTGGGTGAAGTCAGTTCCGACCGTATCGCCCCCAGATCCCGCGAAGTCGACCAGAACGGAGCCAAATTCGCAGACGGTGTGGTGACCTATGATCCCCTGACAGTCCAGAACCTTAAGGATCTGGCTGCAGCCGGTGTTATGGGTGTTATGCTTCCTCACCAGTACGGCGGACTCAACTTCCCTGTTTCTGTCTATACAATGATGACAGAAATGGTCTCCCGGGCCGATGCTTCACTGCAGAATATTTTTGGTCTGCAGGATATTGCTGAAACGATCGCTGTTTTCGGCGACGAAGCCCAGAAAAATGAATATCTGCCCCGTTTTTCAACCGGCGAATTTGACGGTGCTATGGACTTGACTGAACCTGATTTCGGCTCAGATCTTCCCGGTGTCCGTCTGCGTGCCTGGCAGGATGCCGACGGCAACTGGTTCCTCAACGGTATGAAGCGTTTTATCACCAACGGCTGTGCTCAGGTGCACCTGGTGCTGGCCCGCTCCGAAGACGGAACCTCTGATGCCCGCGGACTTTCTATGTTCATCGCCGAAAAATGTCCTCAGCTGGTGGTTCGCCGTATTGAGGACAAGATGGGCATCCACGGCGTGGCTACCTGCGAACTGCAGTTCAATGACGTCCCTGCAAAACTCGTTGGACAGCGCCGTATGGGATTGATCCGTTATGTTATGAGTCTGATGAACGGTGCCCGCGTCGCCATCAGTGCTCAGGCTGTAGGTATCGCTGAAGCAGCTTACCGGGAAGCCCGCAAATACGCTTCCGAACGTGAACAATTCAAGAGCACCATTGATAAATTCCCTGCAATTTATTCTATGCTGAGCTCTATGAAGTGCAAGCTCACTGCAGCCCGTGCCCTGCTTTATGAAACAACCCGCATCGTTGACCTGCGCAATGCTTATTCACACATTGTTGATCACGGCGAACCTACCGCCGAACAGCGTCAGCTCAAAAAATATTATGAGCGTGTGGCCGCTGAACTGACTCCTATGTGTAAAGCTCTTTGTACCGAAAGTGCCAACCAGATCGCCTACGACACCATTCAAATCCACGGCGGAACCGGATATATGCGTGACTTCAATGCAGAGCGTTACTACCGCGATGCCCGCATCACCAACATTTACGAAGGTACCACCCAGCTTCAGGTCGTTGCCGCTATCGGCGGAGTCATCCAGCGTCATCTTGACACCCGGATCGCAGAAGTCGCAGCAGAGGTCTCCGGCGAGAAACTTATCGCTCTCAAAGACAAACTTATGGAGCTCCTTGAAAAACAGCGCGAAGCGGTCAAATTCGTTTCCTCTCTCAAGAATCCTGCCTATCACGACCTGATGGCACGGAACCTTGTGGAAATGGAAACTGTCATCTTTGTCGGCCTGCTGCTGCTGCGTGATGCCTCCAAGTGTGCCGATCGTGCAGCTGTGGCTGAACGCTATGTGCTTAACGGCATCCACGAATTCAATCTGCGTTATGCTCAGGTTATGTCCGGAGATGATACGCTGATTTCCAACAATCGTGATATCATTGATTACTGAAGAAAGGAATTTTTTATATGAATAACGACTATCTCGCCAGAGCAAAAGAGCGTATTCCGGATCCCCAGATCCTTTCTGTTGTCGCTGCAAAACGTGCAAAACAGCTGGCTCTGGGCAAAGCTCGTCCTATGGTCAGATGCGATTCAAAACAGATCCTTGATGTGGCTCTGCTTGAAATCGCTGAAGGACTTCTGACTTACGAATTTGTCACCCCCGGTGCTGCTGAAGTCTCTGAAGCAGATGTGGAAGTGACAGAGAACGCCGATCAGGAATAAACTATGAACACTACTCCTGTTGCAATTGTGATGGGAAGGGAACGGCCGGTGGACATCGTTCAGGGCGCTTTTAACATCCTTGACAAGTTTGGTGTGAAGTTTACTGCCCGCGTTCTTTCTGCTCACCGCACCCCCGCTGAAGCTGCGGAATTTGCGGCCAATGCAGAAAACAACGGTTACAAAGTAATCATTTGTGCCGCCGGTATGGCTGCCCATTTAGGGGGTGTCATCGCGGCCCATACGGTTCTCCCGGTTGTCGGGATCCCTGTAGCTTCTGCTCCGTTCAATGGTATGGATGCCCTCTTTTCCATCGTTCAGATGCCTCCCGGCATTCCGGTGGCGGCAGTGACTGCCGGCAAAGCAGGCGGCAAGAATGCTGCTCTTTACGCCATTTCCATTTTGGCCTTGAACAATCCCGAACTGGCAGAAAAACTTCATAATTTCCGCAAAGAACAGCAGGCCCAGGTTCTGGCAGCTGATGCTGAATTGCAGGATCAGCTTAACAAGCGCTGAAAATGAGTATTTCAAATTTTATTGGTTCTGTCCTCAAGCTCTTTTTGCTTCTGACTCCGTTCTTCATTCTTTCGTTGTTTATTGCAACGACTCAAGATATGGAGACCAGGAGAAGAAAAAATCTGGCTCTGCGTGTAGGGGTGGCTGTGACGGTCATCTCGTTGATCATTTTCCTTTTCGGTGAATTGATCTTCAAATATCTGGGCATTACGCTCCACGCATTCAGAATCGGTTGCGGACTGGTTTTGATGCTGAGCGGCATTGATCTTGTCCGTGACTCAGGGACCCCCAAAGCACGTGAGATCGAAAATGGTGACGATCCGGCAGTAGTGCCTCTGGCTCTGCCTTGCACTGTTGGCCCCGGCACCATCGGAACGCTCCTTGTTATGGGATCAGAAATTCAAAACCGGACAGAACGTCTTTGGGATTGCGTTGCAATCGTACTCGCCTGCTGCGGGGTAGGGCTGATGCTTTACTTCTCCCACGGCGTAGCCAATACGCTCAAATCCAGAGGTGTTAAGATCCTGAGCAAACTGACCGGTATGTATCTGGTGGCACTGGCCGCACAGATTATGGCTGACGGAGTTATCGGATTTCTGAAATGAAATCAATAATGCAGGCTCTCTAAAGCCGGGATAATACTTTGGCTTTTTCCTGGATGATCACAATTCCATAGCCTGTTTTATTGTCCATTCCTTTATACCGGTATACTTACATCAAACCCGCAAACTTCCTATGGAGCAAGCGGGTTTAATTTTTTCCAGTTATGGTTTCTGCCTTTCCCGCGGACAGTTCTTATGCGAACAGGGTAGGGGAAGGCGTGCTTTTCTATTTTTTATTTCTATTAAAACCCCTTTCCGGGTATTTTACCCCCTTTTCTTTCTCAATACCGGAACCGGTGTTGTCTTTGCAAACAGTGCTGATTCTTTTCTGAGTTTCTTCATCTTCACAAGAAGATCATCTCCGATCTTACAGTAAAAATCCGGATCGGGACTATCGGTTGTTGATCTCTTGGTCCTATCATTTCGGAGCGGTTCATCAGATATACGCAGCCTGAATCTCCAAGAGTTCCTGAAGGGAGCCTGTTCGTAAAAATCCTGACAGCAGGGCAGGGGGGATATGGAAAGACAATTATATACAGGAAATCCTTGCAGAATTTCACCTGAAACTTCTCTCACCCCAACTCTATTTTTTCAACAGAGCCCTACTCCTTCCCGTAACAGTGTTGATGAGCAAATGAAAAATGCCGCATTTCCCAATCTTTCCAGGAACAGCTTAAAATTTTCACCCATAGTAACGGAAAAATCTTTTCATCAGCCCAATCGGCAAATCACATCATAAAATGTGCATTTATCACGAAAAATTCATTATCAAGTTATTAACAAGGACTATTAACACATTTGCAACTATTTGTACATCAAGAACTTACTATTAACAGATCCTGCACAAAACCGTACCACAACTTAACATAACATACATTATGCGACATTATATAAGGCATCAAAGAACGCCTTTCCAGCCCCATAAAACTGGCAACATCATCCAACGAGTAATCGATCCACCGGAACGTATCCCAACAACAGCGACGCCGGAAATCCCCTTCTTTACCGGCGGCCCTTTTCGCAATTTTCAGACAAGGCATATAAAGATTTATATTATAGACGCGTACACGTGCGAAAGAAAAATTTTGACAAATTAATTTGCTTTTTTGAATTACGATGTTATATTAAGGAGTGTTCTGAATTCACAGACCCAATTATAAAGGAATAAAAAAATGTCTCTGGAACTCAAAAAAGATGCAAAGTATGCCCTGCTGGTTCCCACCAGTATGGGAATCCGCTTGACCCCTGCCGATGCTCAGCCCTTCCACTGCAGCGACACTTTCAAGATGCAGGTCACCAGTGCCGAAACCAACG
>JAZUPO010000060.1:0-4020 GCA_045605205.1 Victivallaceae bacterium | reverse complement strand
CTCTCTGGTGGCGTGAAATGGTCGAAACCCGCGACAATATCGAAGGTCTTGACTCTACAATTATTGCCAATCCTACCATTTGGAAGGCTTCCGGCCATATTGATCAGTTCAGCGATTTGATGACCGACTGCAAAAAATGCAAAGCCCGTCACCGTGTCGATCAGATGGAAGATCCCACCACCTGTCCTGCCTGCGGCAGCAAAGATCTGACTGAACCCAAAGAATTCAATCTGATGATGAAAACCTTTGTGGGACCGGTTTTTGACGATGAACACATCGCTTATCTGCGTGCTGAATCCTGTCAGCCTATCTTCGTGGACTTCCACAGTGTCCGTATCGCCGCCCGCCAGAAACTTCCCTTTGGTGTGGCTCAGATCGGTAAGGCTTTCCGTAACGAGATCAACCCCAGAAACTTCACATTCCGCAGCCGCGAATTCACCCAGATGGAAATGGAATTTTTCTGCGACGGTGAAGAGGGAATGGAATGGTTCGAATACTGGAAGGAACAGCGGATCAACTACTACCGCAACAAATTGGGCTTCACCGATGACTTTATGCGTATTTATGAGCACGAAAAACTTGCTCACTATGCAAAAGCTGCCATCGACATTGAAGTGAAGTTCCCCTTCGGCTGGCGCGAACTTGAGGGTGTCCACCACCGTGGTACCTGGGACCTTTCACAGCATAGCAAATTTTCCGGCAATGATCTGAGCTACGTCGACCACGACAACCGCCGGACTCTGATGCCCACTGTGATTGAAACCAGTGTCGGTCTTGACCGTACCATTCTCGCACTGTTGGGCAAAGCCTATGACGAAGATACTGCCGCCACCAAGAAAGAAGGTATGGAAGAAGATGTGAGAATCGTTCTTCATCTGCCCGCTCTTGTGGCTCCCATTCAGGTCGCCGTTCTGCCCCAGTCCAAGAAACTCAAAGAAAATGCCGAAGCACTCTACAAGACCATTTCCCGTTACTTCCGTGCCGAATATGACGAAACCGGAAGCATCGGCAAACGTTATCGCCGCCAGGATGAGATCGGTACTCCTTACTGCGTGACCTTTGACTTTGATTCTCTCAATGACAACGCCGTGACTGTCCGCGACCGTGATACGATGCTTCAGGAACGTGTCAATATTACTCAGTTGCGTGACTACCTGGAAAACAAAATCGGTTTCTGAAAATATTGAAATACCTGTTAAGGCGGGCTGAAGGAAAGCGGATTTTTTTCAGCCCGTTTTTTTAATCTTAACAAATTACAGGAATCATAATGGCCGCAGATAAATACCAGATGGATATGTGCAGCGGACCGCTTTTCAGCAAGATCGTCCGCTTTGCTATACCATTGATGTTGTCAACTGCACTGCAGTTGATTTTTCACGCCATTGACCTGATCGTCATCGGTCATTTTGCCTCACACGAAGCAATGGCGGCTGTGGGGGCTTGCGGAACGCTCAATGTAATGATCGTTAATATTTTCGGCGGTCTTTCCACAGGAGCAAGTGTCTATGCCGGAAGATATTTCGGAGCGAAAAATCCCCGGATGCTGAGCCGGACGATCCATACCGGTATGACTTTTGCCATCTGGGGTGGTGTGATCGCTATGCTCTTGGGCCTGCCCGTTGTCAAACCCATATTGGCGGCAATGGAAACACCGGCGGAAATCCTGCCAAAATCCTGTCTCTACTCCTGGATTTGTTACACTTCACTGCCTTTTCAATTGGTGTTCAATATCGGCAGCGGTATTATGCGGGCTGTGGGAGATACCAAGCGTCCTTTGTATTATCTGACTGCAGCCGGAATCGTCAATGTGCTGCTTAATCTCTTTTTCGTCATCGTGTGCGGTATGGATGTGGCGGGCGTTGCACTGGCAACTGCCATAGCCCACGGTATTGCGGCGGCACTACTGATGCGTGCAATGATGAATAACGAGAGAAGTACCCGCTTTTACTGGTCAAAAATGCACATTGATATGGGCATTATGAAGGATATGCTCAAAATCGGAGTCCCTGCAGCCATTCAAAGTTCTCTTTTTACCATTTCCAATTTGACGATTCAGTCATCTATCAATTCTTTCGGCTCCTACGCTATGGCAGGCAGTACCACAGAGGGGGGCGTGGAGTCTATTCTGCACGTTTGTTCAGTGTCATTCTTTCACACATCTGTCGCTTTCGTTGCCCAGAACCGGGGAGCTGCCAATTACAAGCGTGTCATAAAAAGTATGTATGGATGTATCGCTTGTGCAACCGTTATGTGTACCATCGTCGGGTGGGCTTTTTACCTGGGGGGACCGTGGATTATGGCGATCTTCAATCCCGATCCGCAGGTTATCGGTTGGGCAATGCAGCGTGCCGCTGTGATGTTCACAACCTATATGCTCCTGGGGATTATGGAAAGTCTCAACGGCACAATGAGGGCATTGGGATATGCGTTCAGTTCAATGCTGATCACTCTTTTCGGAGCGTGTATTTTTCGGGTATTCTGGGTATGGGCTGTATTCCCCTCCTACCGCAGTTTTTTCGGACTCTTTATTTCTTATCCGATTTCCTGGATAATAATCATATCGCTGAACGTGATTTTTCTTTTCTTTGCATTCAAAAATTTGAAAAAAAAGTTACATCAAAAGATTGTTGCTGCAAAAATGCAACCTGTCTCCTGAGTTTTTTTTCAAGTGAATTGACAAAACGCAGCGTGTAACAAGGCGGTCTCATAAAAAAGAAGAGGTTATTTATGAAAAAGTTGTTAGTGTTGTTGGGGCTCTCAGTGTGTGCGGCTGTCGTCTGTGCTGTGGAGTTTGACCGGGGGATTCGGAAAATCAGTGTATCAAGCAGCACTCAAATCGTGAAAGAACTTGAGATCGTTGTTCCTGTTTCCAACCCGGTTTTGAAATTTGCCGCAGCTGAATTGCAGCGTTTTCTGAAGCGTGCTTCCGGTATATCCGCTCCCATACTCAAGTTCCCGTCAGGAAAGAAAGTTTCTTTGGTGTTGGGAGATAATTCATTGTCCCGCAACGCGGGGCTGGATGTGAAAAAACTTGCGTCTGAAGGTTTTTACATTAAAAGAGTGGGAAACCGTATCTTTCTTGCCGGTTTTGATGATCCGGCTGCCGATCCCCAAAAGAACCGCTGGCGGATGTGGATAAAGCGGGGAACTTTGACTGCCGTCTATGATTTTCTTGAACGCTTTGCCGGAATCCGTTTTTATTTCCCCGGGGAAATGGGAACTGTTGTTCCCAGGCACAGCGGACTGGTGCTGCCTGAAAAAATCGACATCATCGACCGGCCGGATCTTATCACCCGTGAAAATTACAGCGGCCCCCGATCTGTCTGGTATGAGAAAAATTTGTACTTGGGATCACTCCGGGGAGATAACCTCAATTTTCTCCGCCAGCGTTATTCCGACAGGGCCCTGCCTTTCGGACACGGTCTGGCTTATCTGGATCTGATCAAACGTTACAGCAGATCCAACCCTGAATATTTCGCCCTTATGCCTGATGGCAGCCGTTATAATATGCCGGGGCTGACGCATACGGGGCATATCTGTTATTCAAGCAATATCACAGAAGAGATCTATAAAGATGTGAAAGCCTATCTTTCAGGAGCTTCTGCCGGAAGCCGGGGCTTGAAGTCCTGGAGCGTCAATTTCGGCAGCCGTCCCTATGTTTCGATTATGCCTCAGGATTGGCTTTACTGGTGCTGCTGCAAAGAGTGCCAAAAAATCGCTCCCGGAGCCAGGGCTTATGAAAAAGATCCCAAAGCAGCTCAAGCTATCTGTGATTTTATGTGGAAACACACTGCAAATGTGGCGAATCGCCTCAAAAAAGAAAAAATCAATGGCATCATCACCCAAATGGCTTACGGTTGTCTGGATCGGCTGCCTGAATGCGAGATTCCTGACAATGTTGCTGTCCAGGTCGCTGTCAAAGGGATGGGCAAACCGGAATACTGGGCCGACGATGTGGCACTGCTGAAAAAATGGTATGCCAAGACCAAAGGTAAGATTTCTATCTGGACCTATCCCGGA
>JAZUPO010000059.1:0-7765 GCA_045605205.1 Victivallaceae bacterium | reverse complement strand
GACCGCTTGGCCTCCGACTTATGGGGAGACAGGCCGGAAATACCGAAAAGAGCCACCCGCCCCCCGGCGGGAGAGGTGAAAAGAAGTGAAGCGGCTTTTTGTTCTTCTCCTTTATTGTTCCTGTAATTCCCCAGAATACGGACATCAAGACCGGCAGGGGTGTCAAAGGCATAATTGACCGCAGACAGAGATGAATAACGCCTGACATCCAAATCTGTATTAAGGGGATCATTGGTAAAAGATTCATAACTTCCGATCTCTGCACAGGTGACTTGGATGTTACCCAAAAGGTGATTGAGTCCTCTTTCCTGGAGCTTCATTGCCGCTTCGCCGTTGAGGATGCAGCCCTGAGCAAAGATTTTTTCTAATTCTTCTTCTGAAAAAAGTTCTGCAGCTTCCATAGAAAGAATGGTTCCCTGTCTGTGTTGTGCACACCCCGCAAGAGGCACACCCAACAGGGGGAGTCCTGCATTATCTATGTTGGGGGAAACGCCGACTTTAGCAGCAACAGCCATACCGGCAGGAAGCGTTCCCGCATTATGGCGGATATACTCTTTATAACAGGCACTTTCTGCAGCCAGAGGTTTCAGCAGCTCCCGGCCGTACCACTCCGGGGTTTCCAGATAAGGGTCCATAATGAAGTAGGAAAGACTGTCACACCCCATAGCCAGATAATAGAGAGATTCGATTCGGTGGCCCTGAGAAGTTTTACAGGTGAATGTCCGGGGGCAGGATTCGATTTCAGGGGCAATCTGACTCAAAGAGGCATACCCCTGCTGGTCAGCGATTTGCATAGAGATCAAAAGGCCTTTATTCAACATCTGGTAAGGATGGTGGTCACAATACGCTCCGCCGCCGGGGCGGGAGCCCGGGCGTTCTCCGGAAAGCTCTTTCAAAGCGTCCAGTACCGGCAGGCGCAGCAAGTGCTGACAATGCTGTAATCCGAAGCGGGTTTCCGGAGAGATTTTTTTGAAGTTGTCAACAATGATTTTAATGATTTGTTTCAAACTTTCCAGACTGAATTTTTCCCAGCGTTTGAAAAGGGCATTGTCTTTTTTGTATGCGGTAATCAGTTCTTCCCGGGTATAGAGTTTTCCTTCTTCTTTGGCAAAGAGAGCCAGGCAATCTTTGCAGTAACAGCCGCAGGGCTCCATCGCCGGATGGTGGTTATGGAGCCGCAAATCGTCGTCGATCCAGACGGATCCCGGATGCCATTGGGCGTAAATTTGGGACATTTCTCCCATATATTCCAGAAAACCGGGCTGCCGGGGACAATTGACGAATTGACACATTTCGCCGTTGACCCCCACATAGCTGCCCCAGGTTTTTCCTTCAGCTCCGGCAGTGGCGATGATCCTGTCTGAATGTCCGATGGTCGTCTGGAACTGGAGACTTGGAATGATTCCTGCTTTACGCAGTACCGCTGCGTGTTCCCCCATAAGACGGGATTTTTCACGGTGGCACTCAAGAAGGGGAAAGCCTACTCCTGTTGAAAACCACACTTCGTCGCAGCAATCTTTGTTTTCAAGCAGCTGAGGTAAAAGGGCGTTCCATACATCCGGGGTTTCGTGTCCGGCCCTGAGCCGCATCATCATAAGGGGACGGTTCGGGGCGGGGGAAAAGTTGGGGGAGGACTGCATTTTTTACTCCATTGAATTATTGTAAATGTGAAATCATACTTTCACTGTTGCCCTGTGCATCACACCAGGTGAATTTATATTGGCCTCTGAAGCCTCTGAAAGAGATTTTTCCTTCTTTGTCTGCCTGAAGTGCAAGATTTGTTTTCCACTCATTGTTGATAAGATCGTTCAAAGCGAAATAGGAAAGTTTTGGCTGCATATCTCTTGTAAAGAGTCCTGACACAGAAGGTTCTCCAGGGGCTCCGCAGTTATCGACCACATTCCACCAGGTAATGCCCATCATCGGTTTCAAACTGAACCAGAGACGGTAAAGATTGCGGGCGATGACAGCTTGGATGATTTCACCTTTCCGGTTGCCTCCGGGGGCGGTAATGGTGATCTCTGACAAATGGATGGGGAGTCCTGCTTTACTGAGGAGCCCCATAGCTTCACGCACTTTATCCGGTGATTGGATAAGAGAGGTGCCGTCGGCAATATCCTGACACTGCTGAGGATTGAAAAGGTGCATTTGAGCTCCGGCAATGTCGATTTTACATCCCTGGCTGCGCAGATCGTTGATCTGGTCAAGATAGGGCTGTTCCAGATAATAGTCGTTGATGTTGAGTTTTGCGGAAGCAGGCAGCACACTTTCAGCGATCTTGAAACTGCGGCAGGTATAATCCCCCGGCATAGGACCGTAGCAGCTTTTGCAAAGTTTTGAACCGGGGATCATATTGCCGTGAGCGTAGTCTACAGCACTTTCGTTGACCACATCCCAACTGTCGATCTTGTCGCCGTAGCGGATAGCGAGTTCTATGATCCGTTTGGCTGTAAGGACATTGATCTGCGAGACAAATTCCGGAATGGCTTTTTCGATTTCCTCAGGAGTCATATCCTTAAAGGGGGCTGCTATGCCGGAAGTGGGGAGTCTGCCGTTTTCCGGATTGCGTTTCAGATCGGCTTTCAAAAGATAATCAAAGGGGAGTTTATTGATGAGCCAATCCGGGAAGTGCCAGGTGTTATTTCCCCAGACAAGGGGATGTCCGTGAAGCCGGATCTTTTTGGAAAGGCAAAAATCCACCACCGCATCGGTGGGGGGACGACGCCAGTGAGGTTCTTTCCACGGTTCGGCACAATTGTTCCAGAATTCAGCTGTGTCTTTATATTCTGAACGGTAACGGGGGGAGCCCTCCTGCAGTTCGTGAGTTTTCCAGTAAAAGGCAATGGTGGCAGAGTTGAAAAGAGTGCCGTAAAGTTCCTTATAACGGCGGTTGCGTTCATCTGTTCCCAGCTGGTCAAAGTTGAATATATGAGCTCCGAAAATAAAATCGTGGGAAATTTGTTCCACTTTGATCTCCCTGCCGGCGGCAGACAGGGGCAGGGTGAATTCCTTTTCACTTTTGCGGTGAGCTTCTATGTCATTGTCGATTTGAGTTTGGACTTTGTTGTTCCATAACTCCTGATAGGCGGGGGAAAAGACAGAGAGGATCTCTTCTTGAGAAATATGAGGCAGTTTGTATTGAAACATCTTGATTCTCCTGAGATGAAAAGGGCTGTCTTCTGAAAAGCACAGCAGGAGACAGCCACTTGAAAAGATTGGACGGTGTTATTTGATAACGATTCTGCCGAAACGTTCAGGCCGGTGGAAGTCACCGAAAGTGGGGCTCCAACAGCTGTATTGATCAGGAGCCACAGTCCGGCGGGCACGGCAGAAGTTCATACCCCAGATATCGCCGAGGAAATCTTTTGACTTGGTCATAGAACTCAAAGGCAGCTTAAGCTCAGCACTCCAGAAATCTTTGCCGCGGAAAGTTTTGACCACGGCTTTGGCATCCCAGGGCGTGTTGATTTTGCCTTCTTTCTTGAAACTTCTGATCGTACCGAGAGAGTTGAAAACCAGCTGATAGACCTGTTTCTCAGGAGTGGCAAAGAAAAGGTCGATGCAGTTTTCATCCCAGACAGGGCTTGTGGGCAGACGGCCGGAGTCCATATTTTTATTCATCAGAGGTTCTTCGCAGTGGAATCCGATGTAAAGATCACCTTTGTAACGGGTGAGATAAACGTTGGCACCGACTTTGTAGGGATTTGCAGTGTCTTTGTCAAGTTCAATACGCAGCGGCTTGACGTTTTTCCAGATGGCATCAGAAAGTTTGCCGTCCATAACGGGAGCAGCATTGATCCGGGTGGTGGCTCCGCTTTTGCGGGCGTTGGCAGCCATCATAAAGGCAAAGACATTGGAGTCAAAAGGCAGACGGTAAGTCCGTTCAGTTCCCGCCGTGTTGGAGGGGGTGTTGGAGGGCAGGGGACCCATTTTCTTAAGGTAGGCATTACGGGCATTGGTGAGCTTGAGGGCTTCAGCTGCCAGACGGGCATCGGGCTTTGCGGCAAGAACCAGCTTGGAAGCAATGGCATAGAGTTTGACAGTGATCTGACAATATTCCAAATTGGTAATGGCAGTTTGCAAACGAACCTTCTGTCCTTTATCGGTGGTTTTTGCGGCGACGGCCTTCAGTTTGGGCAGCCACTTTTCTGCCAGTCCGGGATAGACTTTGGTCAGCACTCCGGGATAGCGGGGGACGTAGCCCATACTGCGGTTTTCTTTAAGACCGCCCTGGACATAGTCGCTCATACGTTTTTCGATGTCGTCAAAATAACCTCTCACTACGGGAGCGGCGATCTTGCCGTAGCAATCACGTAAAGTTTCAGCATAGAATTTCTCTTTGTCTTTGATACTGCCCCAGGCATATTTCAGATAGAAATAGTTGTTCAAAGCGGCGGCACCGTAGCTGGTGCCGTTATTCATATCGATACCGGTCACATCAGCGGCATAGAGATTGTCGTAGAGCATTGAAATGTTTTTGAACTGGCAGCAAGGCAGTTCAAGTCCGCCCATACCTTCGGGGGTGGCGTAGTAAAAGAGTTTGTTCAGCACCTTGCGCCAGGCTTTCAGGTTCTGCAAATGTGAGGCACGGCGCTTGGGGTTGTAGTAGCTCAATCCGGAGTCGTTGAGCACTTCTTCGATGACCACATTGGGATGAACTTTGACCTTGCTGACACCTTCCACATAGAAAGAGTAGGCATACATCCCCATAGTCTGATTGGGGTAGTGTTTGGTGATGCGTTTGGCTATTTCGTTGGCATAGGTCATCATACGGGTGGTCATAATACGGGAACCATCAGGGCGGACACCGTCATCAAGAGCCTGACAGTTTTTACATTCGCACATTTGGCCGCCGTCGTTGGGTGAAAGAGGCAGCATCGCAGGGCGTTTACGTTTCTTGATATCAGCGATCATATTGGCGGCAAGCTGGTCAAGAGCTTTGGGATTGGTGGTGCAGATCTGCAGTCCGTGACCGTGTGAGTAGGTGCCGAGACGGCGGCCGCCCACATAGGCAAAGTAGTCAGGATGTTTGTCAAAGTAATCTTCTTTTTTCAGGTAGTGAAGCCAGCTGTGCCAGGCACACCAGGAGTTATTGTGTCCGACGCGGTTGCGGCGCATCCAGAGCTGATTTTCGAGGACCTGTTTTTGGGGCATCCCCTTGCGGGTCTGGTAGCCCAGGCGGCGCATCTCAAATCTGGGGGCATCAGCATAGTTCAGTTCAGGGACATCCCAATCGGCGCGTTTCGGGGGGACATATTCACCCAAAGGGCCGGGCATAAACCAACGGATTCCCAACTGTTTTTCAAGGAAGTCCGCCACACCGAACCAGGTTCCCACCCGGGCACCGTTGGCCCAGTGATTGTTGTACACATCGCCGGGGGTATCGTTACCGGAAATATGGATGTCCCGGCCTTGAGTTTTGACGACAAAACCTTCAGGTTTGTCCACTTTGATATAGCCCAGCATAAAGGCGGGACGTTTGCCTCTCTGGGATTCTTTGACGATAGGAAGTTTTGCTCCTGTCGCTTTGAAAATGTAAGTACGCAAATCATTGGCTGCCGCCCGCATCACAGCTTGTTCAGCTTTGGGGGAAATGACGATGACGTACTCAGACTTGCCGTTTTTGACCACTGGCACAGCAGAGAGAACGGCTGCTGTAAACAGCATTGACAGAGATAACAGGATTCTCATAATTCAATCAACTCCTTTACTTGTTATTGTTGAGAAAAATGTTGAAAAAAGCACTCTTTTAATAAGATAACCTGTCATTATGTTTTTTTCAAGAGAGTGTTCCTTTATTTCAGTAAAAAAAAGAACGGAACTTTATATGCTCCGTTCTTACAGCAGAAATGATATCGACAGACAGGGGGAAATTATTTTTTGTCTGTTGTTTTTTTCATCGTTACATAAACCGGTTTCCAGATGCCGCCTGCACCGAATTTATCCTGCACCCGGACGACGATATTCTGTTTTTTGCGGTTCCAGTCGATGGTGTCGGTGATCTCAAGGGCAAAAGGCGTGTAGTAGTCAGGATCTTTCTGATAGATCCGTTTTCCGGCAAACTTGCCGTTGACATAGAGCCAGGCGGATTCATCCACAGCACCGAACACCAGATAGATCTTTTGTCCTTTCCACGTCGGATCAATGGCGATATTCTGGGCGTACCAGCCGATACCGTTGTAGTTTTCCATCGTTTTTCTGAATGCAGGATCTTTGTAGTTCTGCTTTTCCCAGGTGCTGTCGGTACGGACGGTGATCCATTTGTTTCTGGTACGGGTGTGTTTGGGGGAGTACCAGGCTGCCTTTTCGCCTTCTTCCCGGGGATCGATGGCAAAACGCCAGGAGACAGGAGTCGTATTAAAGTCACTGTAATCAGCCAGCACAAGGGCAGATCTGATACCGGCGGCATCGCCGTTGGCGATTTCACAGTTGAAAAGTTTTTCCCAGTTGATATTGAGTTTGTTTTTGTTGGTCCGGCGGAATTTCAGCAGTTCCACAGAGGCTTTGATTTTTTCCTTGCCGGTACGGGACATTGCACGATAGGTCAATCGGGAGTGTTTATTGGTCAGGATCAGGGTTTCCAAACGCTTCTTTTGATTGGGCGTCAGTTTTTTAGCGAGACCTGCCTGAAGGTATTTTTCAACGGTGTCGAAGTCGCTTTCTTTGTAAAACTCGTGGATATTCAGCATAATGACTTTGCGGAAATTACCGTATTTGGTCCGGTCACTGATGCTTTTGCGGTTTTTCCAGATACCGTTTTCCCAGATATTCACTCTGAAGTGGTCAAAGTATTTTCTTACTTCCGGAGCCGCAGCACCGTAGGCAGAACAATATTCATTCATCCAGTATTCGAAATCTTTTGTGGTGTCCACATTGCCCCGGGCGATCAGATAATCGGCAATGCCGGAAATATCCCAGAAGCCGTGAAGTGAATCGTAACGGGTCCCGAAAGCTCCGTATTTCACCCCCAGTTTGAAGGCATCAAAAAGAGTTTTTTCAAATCCCATAGGCAACGAGGTATTGATGTGCAGATCGTTGGGACGCAAAAGAAAGTGTCTTGCACCTGCCTTGTGCCACTCTTTATAGGTTTTTTCAGCTGTATCCAACTGAAGCATAGAAGGCACATAGCTCAAATGGGTGTCGTGATCCAGTTTTTCACGCAAAGGGGGATCACGATAGACGGAGTAGGCATACTGGCAGACAATGGCTGTGGGATCGATTTTTTTGATCTCTTTTCTGATTTGTTTACCGAAATAAACATAACGGTCAGAGAGATCTTTGTTCCAGGGTCTTCCGTCCCGGGGAGGCATATCCAGCTTGCGGCAGTTGGCACATTCACAGAAGCCGCCGCCGTCATTTTCGCAAATGTTGATCATATTGGTACGTGCCGGATTTTTTGCCCAATTGGCGACGATCTGTTTCCAGACTGCCGGATTGGAAACACACAATTTGACCCATTTGGGACGGCTGGCGTGCATAGGTCCTCTTTTGCCGTTGACCAGAGCAAAGTATTCGGGGTTGGTTTTTCCGTAACGAGCCCACCAGTCGGTGAATGCGTGTCCGAAAGCATAATCTTTGCTCCGGCCGATACGCTGCTGTTTCAGCCAGAGGAACGTTTCATATTTTTTGTTGTGATACTCTTTTTGATCAGTAATGACAAAATCCAGCGGGGGAAGGGCATTGCCGGGGAATTTTTTATCTTTGAACCGTTTGAGTGCGGCGGCATTGGTCCGGTCGGGCCAGAGATAACGGTAGGTCAGTTGGG
>JAZUPO010000058.1:0-2606 GCA_045605205.1 Victivallaceae bacterium | reverse complement strand
GAATAACCTGCCCAAATTTACTCCGCCGCCCATCGTTATGAATGTTGTGCAAGAGCGTCCGCAGGTCGCTGAAACAGGTGAATTCTCTTCTTTGCCGATCACCGTTTCTCAAAGGGATAAGGTTAAACTGTCTGCTTCAAGTGCAGCTGCTTTGCTTACAGAAAAAGGCAAACAATTCAGTTGGAAACCTTCTCCCCGTTTATCCAGTACCATCAGAAGTGCAGACCTGACGGGATGTGCCCTCTCTGCCGACGGCACCCTGGTTGTGATTTCAGAAAGGATCGGCGGAGAAGAAAAACCCAACTCCACCCGCTTCATTCTTTTCAACGTCCCGAACCGGACTATCGCGGGGGGCTTTGTCGTTAAAGAAGCCCTTATCGACACGCTCTCCTTTGTTCCCGGCAGTCACACAGAACTCTTCGGCATCCGCCGCAGTTCATCTCATTTCGGCACAAAAGGGGCTTTAGTCAGACTCAATCTCAGCCACAAAGAGATTATGGACTATGTTGAAGCCCCTGCCGGAGAATTCACTTCATACGCCTGGGGTATGAACGGAAAAATTTTCTGTACGACAACTGATTCCGGAGAAATCCTGGCATACGATCCCGACAACCTGAGCGATACTCCCCAAAGAATAAAAAGTCATTTAAGCTCACCTAAAGTATGTGCCGCAGGGAAAGATTTGATCGCCTACGGAAAAGAAGGAGTGGAACTACTTCGCAACGGCGTGGAAAATAAAAAGGGAACCGGGAACTTTTTCAGAGCTCCGGCAGATTTCCGTCCCCTCAGAGCCACACTCCTTGATCCCCTGCTTCCTTCTGTAATTTTCACAGGTGATTTTGAGGAAGATTGTTGGTACTTCATAGAAAACACCTGCAAAAAACTGCAATCCCGTGTTTCCGGCGTTCAAAGCTGGGACGGCCTCAACAAGCTGCTTTTCGTTGAACTCGCCGCCAATGCCAAAGTTGCAGTATTTCAGATGCCGGAAGCCAAAGAACACATAAAACCCGCCTCGCCAAACCGTCTGAAGCCCGCCAACCGCAATCACAGCTTTGCGTTGTTGTCAGTTCCGGCACTTAAAAACAATATGATCCAGATCGACAACCGGGGCAATGTTTTTCTGCTGGATTACAGCAAGATGGGACGCTGGAAAAAATATTCTGTTTACATTGCGGATCGGGCCGGATTCCGCAATTGATCATATTCAAAAAAGATCATTTGGAAACAACAGGAAAAAAATTATGCCTATTTTCAACTACAAATGCAACAAATGCGGCAAAGTTTTTGAGACTTTGCTCAAAACCCGTTCCGCCCAGGCAGAATGTCCGGAATGCGGCAGTACCGAACTTACCCCTGCTCCCAACCGGATCAGCGTGGGCCACTCAACTTCCAACGCCTGTCCTGCTCAGGCAATGTGCCCCGGAGCTTCAGCCGGCGGCTGTGGCTGTGGGGGCGGGTGCTGCGGACACAAGCACTGAAAAGAAATATGAATAAACAGGAACTTATCAAACAGCTGGAACGCTGCGGTATGCGTCCCGGAAGAGGATTGGGGCAGAACTTTCTGCTGGACAAAAATCTTCTTGAATGGATTGTCAGAAAAGCGGATCCCCAAAAGGATGAACATATCCTTGAAGTGGGCCCCGGTTTCGGAGCTTTGACAGAACTTCTCGTTGCGACAGGTGCAAGAGTCACTGCGGTGGAGTATGACCACCGGATCGCCGAACACCTGCGCAGCCGTTTTGCGGGAGCGGATAATTTGCGTCTGGTGGAAGCTGATGCCTGTAAAGTGGATTACAGCGAACTTTTTCCGGACAACACCTCTTTCCGCTGTGTTGCCAATCTGCCTTATGCCATCAGTACGGTTTTCATTGCCAAGCTCTGCCAGCTTGATAATGGACCGTCCTCAATGCTTTTTATGCTTCAAAAGGAAATGGGTGAACGCTTGGCCTCACCGTGCAACTGTAAGTCCTATGGTGCATTGACGGTCACGACCCAAAGCATCTATGATGTGGTTCTCGAAAAAATCGTTCCCCCGGAAGTTTTTTTTCCGCCGCCGGAAGTGGATTCTGCTCTTGTTTCCTTTGCCCGGCACGATAAATATGCTCTTGACAGTGAAGCTAAAAAACATCTTTCCACAATGGTGCGGCTTCTTTTCAATCAGCGGCGCAAGCAAATGGGGAAAGTTCTCTGCAACGGCTACCCCAAAGAAAAGGTACAAAGTGTCCTTGCCGCAATGGATATCCCTGCCACGGAACGCCCCGACAAGGTCCCGGTGGAAAAACTTGTAAAAATGAGCGAACTTTTTTATCAGAAGTAATCGTGCTAAATCAAAACCACCGGCTAAGCCGGTGGTATGCACCACGCCTTCAAGGCGATGATGCCGGCAGCCCGACACGGGCTCTGAACAAGTTCGCCATGCGCAACTATTTTTCAAGCTACCGCTGAAGCGGTATTTTTTATGCTTTGGGATTCTTGCTACCCGTAAACGGGTCTATGTACTCTCTAAAAGTCAGCTGTTCATATGCTTGATCTTCAGCCAACTGGTTCTGAATATACGCAGTTATTGCACGAGCATCTGCTCCAACCGTATTGACATAATACCCGCG
>JAZUPO010000057.1:0-2607 GCA_045605205.1 Victivallaceae bacterium | reverse complement strand
CCATTGCTTCTCTCTGATATCAACATCAACCCCGAAACTCCGGCACATTGGCTGCCGGAGTTTTTTTTTTGGTGCAGCAGAGCAGAGATTTTACAGGGAAAATGGGGAATTTACACTAAATCAAGTTGAAATAACTCCTTTTGTCTGCTATATTTATAAAAGTACAACACCAAGAGGCGGTTTCGGCATAAAATTATCGATTTACTGCGGCTTTGTAAACCAGCCTTTAAGATAACAAGGAACTTTTTTTAGAGATGGAACGTATCTTTTTGCTCAAACTTGAAAACGGAGCTTCTTTAGAGGCCCGGGCAGATATCAATCTGGAAATTTCTCCTCACGATGTTTGTGTTTTTAATAAGGATTTCTATACCGATCTGGGGATCGTCTGCCGGGAACTTGATCCTACCAAACTGAAAGCTGCCGTCCCCACTTTGCCCCAGATTCAGCGCTTGGCCACTCCTGAAGATCTGGCTCAGGCAGAGGAAAATCAGTCCAAGAATCTTAATGCAATGGCAACGACCCAGACCCTTGTAGATCAGCTCGGGCTGGAAATGAAATTGATCAACGCTCACAGTTCCCTTGACGGAAAATTGATGACTATTCAATTTTCCGCCGAAGGACGGGTGGACTTCAGAGAGCTTATTAAAGAATTGACCCGGACACGCTGTTCCAGAATCGAACTGCGACAGATCGGTGTCCGCGATGAAACCGGCATTTACGGCGGTATCGGCGTTTGCGGCCAGATGCTTTGCTGCAGCCGCTTCCTCAAAGAATTCAACTCCATTAATGTCAAGATGGCAAAGGAACAGGATCTTTCCCTGACTCCCGCCACCATTTCAGGAGCTTGCGGACGGCTTAAATGCTGCCTTAAATATGAACACGACGGATATACCGAACTTGCCAAAGGGATGCCTAAAAAAGGCGAATATTGCGAAACTCCTGACGGCTCCGGACGGATCTCTGACCGTAATCTGCTGACCCGCAAAGTTTTTGTGAGTCTTGAAAACGGCAATGTCAACCAATACAGTGTCGATGATATCAAGATCCTGCAGCACGGCGAAAAACGTAACAATCCTGCTGCTAAGAAAAGTCAGGAGCGTCCCGGAAAAAATACCAGAAACGGCGAAGAATCTCAAGCTCATCAGGGGAATAAAAAAGACAATCACAGTGAAAAACGTTCCGGGAATGGCAATCCTAAACAAAACAATTCAGGCGAAACAGGTTCTGCCAAGTGAACGGTGAACTTCTGATCCAGCGTGCAGCAGAGCTTGACCAACAGGGGTTTCTGCCTTTGCCGGGGGAGACTCCGGAAGCCTTTTTAGAGAGATTTGAGCAGTCCGAAAAGGCTTATGCACAATTTCAGGAACAACTCGACAACGCTGGAACTGCACGGTTGTTTGAAGAGTTTGAAGTCCGGACGGAGGAACGAATACCCGACTGGATCATCGCTGAGGCCGCTGAAAAAACTAAAACTCTTTACGGTTTTGAAAATACCCGTGTGCCCGGTTTTTTCCTTTCCGGCAAGTTGGGGGCTCTCTGGGGTGGATGTATGATCGGGGATCCGGACAACGGTTTTGCCGTTATGCTGCTGCGTTCCTCTTTTCGGGATGTGAACAAATGGTATCTTTATGAGCGTTCTGAATTGATCGCTCACGAACTGTGTCACGCAATGCGGCAATCCCTGTGCGATGTCCGTCTGGAAGAATATTTTGCTTATCAGACAGGAAGCAGTTTTTTACGCCGCAATTTCGGGAACTGTTTCATCCGTGAAATCGATGCCGTACTTTTTATTCTGCCCACCTTTCTGCTGCTCGGAGCCACTGTGTTGCGGGAATTCACCCGGTTCTGGTATCCTTTATGGCCTTTCTGGTGTCTTGCGGCGGCGTATCCTCTTTTTTTGCTTCTGCGGAATTTTTCCAGTCTCCGCAAGGTGCACAAGGCTGAAAAAAAATTGCGTTTATTCGGCGTTGAACATCCTGAACCCATCCTTTTCAGAAGCACTTTTGAGGAAATTTCTGCTATCGGAACGATGGAAAATAAAGAGGATTTTCAACATTTTCTTGAACAGCTGTGCAGCAAAGAACTGCGCTGGGCAATTATAAAATTGAGATTTTTTGATCAGGAGGAACAAGAATTATGAAACTTGATGAATTGACTTCTTTTCTGGATTCAGAGCTGAATTTGAACGGCTTTGCTGCGGATGTTTCCAACAACGGTCTTCAAATCGCAGGCGGAGATCAGGAAATTACAAAAATTGTTTTCGCCGTTGATGCCGCACTGGAATCCATTGAATATGCCGAAGATGCCAAGGCAGATCTTCTCTTTGTTCACCACGGCCTCAGCTGGGGCGGCGGATTCCGCCGGATCACCGGAATCGATGCCAAACGCATTTCCCTGCTCTTTAATGCCGGAATCAATCTCTATGCCGCTCATTTGCCCCTCGATGCCCACCCGGAATTGGGGAACAATGCTCAGCTCTGCAAGATTATGGGACTGAAAAAAATGGCTCCCTTTTGCTGTGTGGACGGTATGACTATCGGCCAAATGGGAGAACTCGCCCGGGGAGCCAGTGTGGAAACGCTGGTTAAAAAACTTAAGGCAGCTCTG
>JAZUPO010000056.1:0-11043 GCA_045605205.1 Victivallaceae bacterium | reverse complement strand
ACTTGTCTTCCTAAGACCGCTTGGCCTCCGACTTGGGGGGCCCTGTAAGGCATAACGATATCAGGGGCTTCAAAATATTGATTGAGCACCGTATAGTGAGGACGAACAAACATATAACGGACATAGCGGACTTCCGGAGGAGCAAGAGTTTTTCCACCGGGGCCTTTCAGGGCAGAAACTTTGACCGACACTTTGTCGATGTTTTTAAGAGCTCTGACTGTAAAGGTGAGACTTTCAAATTCATTTCCGGCTGCAAAGCATCTCAAGGGAGCCTCAATTTCCTCCGGACGGGGATATTCAGAAGGAAACACAGGATCACTGTATCCCCGTCTGAAAAGGACAAATCCGCTCTTTTTTTGTGCCGGACTCCACTTGACAATATGCGCTTTTCTGACAATTGGCTGCGGGATCATCTGCCATTTGGCAATTTTTTCATCGGAAAGATGAAACATCTCATTACGCAGAGAACGCAATTCTGTTCCTTTTCTGAAGGTTTGCCATTTTTTCTCCGGGACAAGAATCAAGGCATTAATGAGCCATTCACTCTTTGTTTTGACAGTGATCCGGGCTCCGGAATTATCGGCCGTTACAGGAAAAATCAATTCCCGGATAGCATAACCTTTCCAGTTATTGATTTCCAGATCGCCCATTTGCACATTCCAGACGAAATCTCTGTTCAGTCGGGTTCCTGCGTGACCGCAAACGGCCCAGGCACGATATCTGCCTGCCGGAACTGCCAGAGAAAGCCGGGTTTCTGCGGAACCTGTCACATAATCACAACTGAGGGTATTGAAATAAACCGGAGGCGGATCAATGGATTTTCGCCGTTTATTTTCCACAGAGTCGATGATTTTATTGGCAACGGCACGCAGTTTTCCGGAACTCTGCCAGGAATACCCATAACCGTTTTCAGCAGTAACTTTCACATATCCTTCCCGCAACGGAGAAGAAACTTTACCAAAATCATAGCGGTAAATACCATCTCCGGCTGCCCACAGCCAGGAACAGCAACCGAGAATCGAGAGAAGTGCAGATATTTTTGTCACTTTCCGTTTTCCTTGAGCCACTTTTCAAGTTGAGGAGCGATCTTGTTGACGTGATCCCCATAACAGCTGAATCCGGAAGCTGTTACTTTTGCCCCGACAGCCAATTTGGCCGCATCAGAGAAAAAGCGTCCCGGACCTCCCCGACCGTGAGTACAGAAGAAATAAACTTTTTTCCCTTTGAAATCATTTTGTTGCAGAAGCGTTCTGACGGGCGGAGCGTAAGTCCCGAACCATATAGGAGTTCCAATAAAAAATGTATTGTATTTTTTGAGATCTCCGGACAACTTTTTTATGGGACAGGATGTTTTTTCTCTCAACTCGTTTCTCCCCCTGCGTAATACTTCGTTGTAATTTTTTGAATAAGCCTTTTGGGGAAAAACTCTGATCAGATCAGCACCAGTTTGCTTAGCGATCATCTCAGCCACCTTGTGTGTATTGGCCTTGTCGGACCAACTGAAATAGAGAACACAGCTTTTTTTTGCACTTCCCCCCCACAAGGGGATCATCACAGCCGCACTCAACAGCAGAACGAAAAATTTTTTCATACGGGGAACTCCTTTTTTTATCAGGTTTCAATCAACAATTGCCGGTGGCAAAAGATTTGAGTAAAGCGATTTCCGCTGTCCATAAAGATTCATCCGGTGTTTCAAGAATAAGAGGAATATTATCTGTCCGGTGATCTTCAATAAGTCTTTTAAAAGCCTCAAGGCCGATATTGCCTTTGCCAATACTATCGTGGCGGTCAAGACGGCTGCCGCAAACGCCCTTGGCATCATTGAGGTGCATTCCCTTGAGAAACTTCAAACCGATTTTCCGTTCAAACTCCTGCCAGAAACTTTCATACCCTTCGGGAGATGCAAGATCAAATCCGGCGGCAAAAGCGTGACAGGTATCCAGACAAACCCCGCAGCGTTCCGGGACTCCTGTTCGTTCGAGCATTGCAGCCAGGTGGTCAAAGTTCCACCCCATATTGCTGCCCTGGCCTGCGGTGTTTTCAAAAACGGCAATCACATCCGGAACTTCCTCAAGAGTCTGCCGGACGCTGGCAGCAATAAGGGAAATATCTTCCTCGTCACTGACCTGTTTCAAAGAACTGCCCGGGTGAAAATTCAACAGTTTCACCCCAAGTTGACGGCAGCGTTCAAGTTCATCGGCAAATGCCTTTACTGCAGATCGTCTTTTTACAGGATCAGGTTGCCCGAGATTGATAAGATAACTGTCGTGAGCAAGGATTTGAGCATCTGAAAATCCGTGCTTCTGACAATTTTCCCGAAAGGCCTCAATGGAAGCAGCTTTATACGGTGGAGCATTCCATTGACGCTGATTTTTGGTAAACATAGCAAATGCACAAGCCCCGAGAGTTGCGGCATTGAGGGGGGCATTTTCCACGCCTCCGGATATGCTGACGTGAGCTCCGATATATTTCATAAAAACAGTTTCTCCTCAAAAAAATTTCAAACTTATTTTTTTCTGAAAATGCCGTCGGTTTTCAGTACATTTTTCAGAAGCGAGAGTATCTCCTCATAATCAGGCCGGTTTTCGGGATAAAAATCCAGCATTCCCGTTACCGTCATACTGACAGCCGGCGGCAGTTCCGGCAGCAGAGCCGACAAGGACTGGAACTCCATATTCCGCCGTCTTTCATAAATTGTATCTTCATTGCCGTGAAGTCCAAAAGGAGCAATGCCGCAGAGAAGTTCATACAATGTCACTCCCAGACTGAATATATCCCCTTTGTAATCTTCACAACCTGAAAAGATCCGTTCCGGACTGGCATAAATGGGACTTGCCCACATAGCACAGGGACTCCCGGAAGAATCCCTTTCACGGAGTTCTGCAATATCCCAGTCGCCGAGTTTCGGTTCATCTTCAGCTGAAAGTAATATATTGGCAGGTTTTATATCGTGATGCACAATATTTTTGTTGCGTGCTTCGATAAGAACCGGGATAAGTGCCGCGACCCAGGAAATAATCTTTTCAGGTCCCGGCAGTCCCCCTTTTTTCAGTAATTGTTCCAAATCGCCGTGCTCCATATATTTCAACACCTGAAAGGCCCGGCCGTCAAAGGTTCCGCAGTTATAAACAGGAACCGCACCGGGATGGGTCAAGTAACCGCTGATCCGGGCTGAATTGATGAAACGCGAAGCAGTTTCTGCATCGCCGTTTCCGATCTCTATTTTCACAGCGACCCGGCGGGCAAGTTCCGGTTCCAGAGCACGATAGACAATGGAATCCCCGCCTTTACCGCAAACCTTTTCAAGCAGATAGCGTTCAAAACGCATAGGGACAGTCAAAGTTGCTCCGCATTCGGGACAGGCGACCTTTTCAAAAGGAGCACAATCGCCCAGATCAAGTTTGGCGTGGCAGTGACGGCAATTGATCTTCAATGCTTCACTCATAAATCACACGATCTCCCTGATATCAAATTCCCCGTCACTCCGGCGGCAGATCCGGAATGATGTTTCCTGAGAAAGAACAGCAAAGGGGAGTGCACTTTTCTGCAGTTTTTTCAATGCTTCACCAATACCGTTGTAAACCAGTTCCTGAGTATTGCACTCTGCACTGCGGTGAGCCAGGAGCAAAAGTCTGCTGCGTTCCCCCAGCAGATTTTCCAATGCTGCCGCAGCGGCCCGGTTGTCAAGATGGCCGTGCCGTCCATTGATGCGGTTGATGAGTGAAGGGGTCCGTTCTGAATTCCGGAGCATATCGACATCGTAGTTGCTTTCAAGGATCAACACTTCGCAATTGGTAAGATTTCTCCTGACGACCGGTCCGACTTCCCCCAGATCTGTGGCTATTCCGATGCGCAGTCCTCCGCAGCCAATAACAAAACCCACAGGGTCAATAGCATCGTGCTGAACGGGAAAAGTTGAGACTTGAAACGTTCCGATGTTGAATTGTTCTCCGGGTTCAAAGCTCCATAATTGCTGAGGAAGTCTGGCTTTTTTTCTTTTTTTCATTGCCAACACATTTCCTGCGGCACAAAGGGGGATCTGCAGCGTATCGCAAAAAACAGGCACACCGTTGAAGTGATCTGTATGTTCGTGAGTCAAAAGAACGCAACGGATCAGAGAAGGGTCAAACTCCAACTTTTCAAGCCGCTTCAATATTTCCTTACGGGAAAACCCCGCATCGACCAATACGGCATCATTTCCTGAGGAAATAATCAGTGAATTTCCCTGACTCCCGCTGCCTAAAATACCTATTTTCAACATTTTTTTGAACTTTTCTGAAAATTTTTGAAAAAAAATCAAATTACCACTGGAAAAATATCGTTTCTAAATGTAAATTCTGTTTGTGTAAAATTCAAATCGTTTTTTGTTGAAATTTCAAAAAAAAGAGAAAAAAATCATCTTTTCAGTTTATGAGTAATCCAGGGAACACATCTTTGAATCTGACGGCACGGCAATCCCAGCAGCAGCAGTTGTCAGCCAAACAGCTGCAATCGCTGGAACTGCTTGCTCTTTCCAGACAGAATCTGGAAGCCCGTCTGATGCAAAATCCCCTGATTGAAGTCAAATATAACGACCTTTCTGCTATGGATCCACCGGAAGAGAATGTAAAAACAGAAACTGAAGATGAAAGTTTCTACGAAGCTGAGGCGTATGAAAATAATGACGATCTTGAAGCAGGACGTTCCGGGGAAGATAATGCCGGTCTTGAAGAATATTGTCTGGACGACGACAAAGAAAAAGAGGATGACTTCCTGTCTGACGATGATAATGAAAATGAGGATGAAGATTATGAAACATCGGATTTTTCAGCATCAGAGAGCGGGTTTTACGGAGACGAATTTCTGGATTACACCCCTTCTCCGGGAGTAAGTTTCCAGGAGGAACTTATACAGGAACTTCACACCCGTATCGGACTGACAGATGAATTCCGTGCTTTGTGCGAGGTCATCATCACAAACCTTGAAGACAACGGCCTTTTGTTAACGCCGCTGGCAGATGTGGCAATGAGCAGCGGCCATTCCCTTGAAGAAGTCGGCCGGGCCCTCGAATTTGTACAGCAGTTCGATCCGCCGGGGATCGCCGCAAGAAATATGGGGGAATGCTGGCTGCTGCAGCTGAAAAGAAAAAATGCCCTTGTGCCGGCTCTTGAAGCAATGCTCACTCAATATTGGGATGATCTGCTGAACAACCGTTTGAATATTATTGCCAGGAATCTCAATATTTCTATGGAGCAGCTGCAGGAAATGCTCAAAGCACTTGCGGCTTTGAATCCATATCCGATCAGGGCAGAGCAAAACAGAACACAGGTGATTTTTCCTGAAGTTGAAATCGTTTCTGACGCTGAAGGCTTTTTTACAGCTCGTTCTGCCAGGGAATGGCGTTCTTTCGGGCTTATTAAGAATGCAGACGCAAACACTTCCGGAGCAGGCAGTGATTTTCAGGAAAAACTCCGTGAAGGTAAGATGCTTCTTGAGGCTCTGGAATACCGGAAAGGGACGCTGTTGCGTATGGCTGAAATGCTCATTGAGCTCCAAACTCCTTTTCTGGAATCCGGCCCGGAAAAACTCAAGCCTTTTACAATGAAACAGGCAGCTGAATATCTGGGGGTAAGTGAAAGTACCGTCAGCCGTGCCGCCGCTGAAAAATATATAAAAACGCCTCGGGGGATTATGCCGCTGAAATCATTTTTTACTGCCGGATACGTCAGCGAAGAAGGTGAAGCTGTGTCCCGGACAGCCGATATGGAGCTGCTGAAAAAACTTGTTGATGAAGAAGATAAACGAAAACCCCTTTCTGATGAAAAACTTTCTCAGCTTCTTTGTGCCGCCGGTCACCCCGTGGCCAGAAGAACAGTTGTGAAATACCGGGAAAAGATGAATATTCCCAATTCCAGTTTACGGAAGGAATTTTTTTGAAAAATGCACGATATCCATTGCCATACCCATTTATCCTCCTGTGCCAAACGTGAAGCAACTCTTAAAACGATGCTGGCCGCACTGAAAAAATCAGGCGTCACCGTCTGCGGGATAGCCAATCACCTCTGGGATTCAGCTGTCCCCGGAGCAAGTTCCTGGTATGCCCCTCAGGATATTAACCATAATCTCACCCTGAGAGAGGAATATGCCGCTCTGACTCCGGAAGAACGTGCCGGAATAAAATTATATTTCGGATGTGAAACTGAATATGTGGGACAGGGAAGGATCTCTTTGAAAGCTGAATCAGCAAAACTTTTTGACTATGTTCTTGTTTCAGCACACCATTTTCATATGAAGAACTTTGTCAGGCCCCTGGAACTTGAAGATACTCCGGGGATTTGCCGTCTGATGCTGGAGCGTTTTCTGGAATGCTGCAATATCGACTTTGTATTCGGCATTGTTCATCCTTTTATGGTGCTGGGGTACCCGGGACGCATAGATGAGATCCTCAAGGGCTTTTCTGATGCAGACTTACGCCGGGCGTTCTCTTATGCCGCAGAAAAAGAAAAATCCGTCGAAATCAATATCTGTACTCTTTATCAGGATACAAAGATGACTTCAGACGGATTTCCTGAAGAATATCTCAGAGTGTTCTCAATTGCTGCAGAATGCAAGTGTAAATTTCATCTGGGCTCAGATGCTCACGATACTGAAAGAGTGGCTTCTGAACGCTTCGCTCACGCTCTGAAATTCGCTCAAAAATGCGGTATTATTTTTCCGGAAGATCCTTTTGTCCGGGAAAAGTGAGTTCCCTTATATTTCGATCCACTGCCCCTGCTCTGCCCCACTGCGGCAGATGGCAAAGCAGGCTTTGTGACTGTTGACGGCAGATTCGACATTGTGTTCTGAATCACGATCTTCCCTGAGACAATCAACAAAGTGGCTGACGATCGCCGGAAATGGATGACTGTAAACGTCACCGCTTTTCTTCACGCCGGTATCTATGGTAAAAAATTCTTTCTGCTCCTGAAATTTACGCAAAAAGAAACGGTCATTGAGAATTGTTCCGTCTTCGCCGATAATGTGAATGTTGGCAGTATAAGGTGTGAATCCGGTCAGAGAACAGGAAAAGACTCCTTTTGCACCGTTGGCAAAACGTACCTGAGCCGTCTCAATCGGCGGATAATCGTACCAATCACCGACCTGCACACTGTCGCCTCTCACGGCAGTGATTTGTGTTCCGAGCAGATAGCAGGCAAGATCCACACTGTGACAGCCTCCCAGCACAAAGGCTCCTCCGGAACGTTTACCTTCCCGCATCCATCCGCCTCTGTCCCGACCGAACCAGTAGTCAACATTGGCAAGAAACACATTGCCCAGTTCCCCCTGGGCAATAAGTCTTTTCTGCATAATACTCAATGGATTGAAACGCAAGACGAGTCCCATTACGCTTTTGGTATTATTTTCTTTGAGGACTTTGACCAGTTCATCCAGCTGCACAGGATCCACCGCTGCAGGTTTTTCCAGAAAAATCTGTTTCCCGGCCCGGGCGGCCATTATGGCTTCCTCTGCGTGAAGATCATTCGGAGTACAGATAGAAACGATGTCAACTTTCGGATCATTGAGTAAATCAGCAAAAGTAGGATATATCACAGCATCATTCAGACCGAATTCTGCGATTTTCGCTTTGGCACTTTCCGGATTACGGCTGCCAAGCCCGATAAATCGGCAAGCGTCGTTTTTCAAATAAGCGGCAATATGACCGCTTGCCACCCAACCGCATCCCCAAAGAGCACAGCCAAATTTTCCATTATACATTTTTCAGCCTCAAATTCCCAGAAGCCAACCGGAATCATCCGGGTTGTAAGTAACGTGAGTCAAGCGGGATTTCCAGGGATGATTTCCTCCCCAGCATCCAATGATCCTTCCCTCGGAAGCAGCAGTAACGTGTACACGCATAGGCAATCCGGGAACTCTGAATTCGTCCCAGAATTTCAGATCTATCTCAGCCCGAACCGTATTTTCCGTGTCAGAAAAAGTAACTTCCGGGACCTCGCGGCACACAAAATAGGTGGCAGTTCTGGCACCGTCTGCATTAAATTTGAAGCTGAAAGCTGTCCACAATCTTCTGGGTTCGATTTCGACTGAATAATTCAAATCCTTTCTGCCGCATATTTCAACAACAAATTTGCCGTTTTCTGCAAATATACGCCAGGTGGAGCCGCTGTCACCGATAGGATAGACCGATCCTGCCTGTGCCGTAAGCCCGGTGGGATTTTCTCCGGTCCACTTTTTGACAAAAGGAGCTTGCAAGTTGAAAGCCGGAAAATCTTTTTCAAGCAGAGCAATCAGCAAATCTTTGCGTTTTTCCAGCCGTTCCGGATGAAAGAGGAAGGCTTCCGCCTCTGAATGATATCCCAACCGGGGATCGTGCAGACAGAGTTCTTTCATCTGCAAGGTGTTGCAGATCTCTTTTTTGACCAGCTCCATCATCGTTTCAAGTTCGCTGATACCGGTATGGAACATTCTTTCCCGGCAGTCATAGAAACGCAAGGTGTTGAGTGCACTTTTGATTTGCAGTCCCACAGCCAGACAAATGCCGATATCGCCGCTTCTGTCCGGGTTGTCGGCGTATTCTTTCTGCAATGTTCTCATTATGGCACTGCCTTTTTCCCACTCTTCATCCATTGCCTGACAAATAGCAATGGCATCCTCAAGGTTATGATGAAATCCGAGACATTCGCCGATACGGTCGCCTGAAATTTCAGGGAACTGGTGGATCAGCCAGCTGGGAGCAAGAGGTTCATCAACGGGAAAAAGATGCCACGGCCAGGCAATGGAATGGTGCAAAGGACCATACCATTCAAAGCAGATATTCATCGGAAACTTGCGGTAGGCGGCAGCAAAGTGGCTCCAGGCCTGAGCGGCAAGATGAGCATTGTGCCGCCAATCAGGAGCGGCAAGTTTTTCAAGAAATTCCTTTTCAGAAGCAGGGAACGGAGCAAAAGAAAGTTCTCCTGCTGCCTGATTCATAAGACCGGGATAGTTTCCGAAATACCAGCACTGCATCGCAACTGTCACATTATGTTCGTGAAGGAACTTATACTTCTCATACAAGTTGGACGGTACCGGGATAAAGGGGACAGAGGCATCTTCGTGGGAACAGCCCACCTGAAGTTTTGCTCCTTTTCTGGCACAGCGTTCAGTCATTTCAGCAAACTGCTTTGAGGGGCCCACATAGGCAAGAGAATAGTCAAAAACAGTCCGGACTTTGCCCAGCTGCTCTGCCATACCGCCTGATTCAAAGTTGTAGAGAAAGAAACACTCTTCCGGCCAGGATTTTTCTATTTCTGCCATATAAGCTGCTGTCTTGGAACCGTCCCGGGAACCGGGAGCATAAAACCACCCCAGAAACTCACTTTCAGGAGAGTATTTTTTCATTGCCTCATACATAATCTGAGCCTGTTCCCGGAATACTGCCGGGCCGCCCCGTTTGGAGCACTCCGGACAATGTTCTGCGTATTCATAGCTGAACAATCCCGGGCAGGTTCCGTTGTCCTCACCGAACATAATGTTGATGAAGCCCCCCAAACCGTGAACATTGGAAAAAAGAGCTTCAATGGACTCACGGACAAAGCGTTTGCCGTTTTCGGTGGAAAGACAAAAGCGGTTGTGAAGCTGTTTCAATTCCGGATGATCTTTGGCCGAATCCAGCGGATAAGCGTGAGGCTTGAAATCATCCATAAAGAATTTTGGCTCACTGAAAAACACATAGATCCTGATTCCGTAACGGGCACATTTATCAACCGTTTTCTGCAATTTTGCAAAACGTTTCGGAGCATCTTTGCCGTGTTCAGGAAATACGGTTGAGGGCATATCAAAAAAATACATTGTCAGCCAGAGGCCGTTGATTCCTTCGTGAGCCAGTTTGTTCAAATACTCCTCCGGATAGTAATCCACGTCATTCATCAGCTCGTCAATAAAAAAAGGCGGACGTCCAGTGGGGCCGAAAAAACATCTGGAAATACGGATCTTCACCTGAGCTTTGCGGTGCCAGGTGCCAATCGAACACAATACTTTTGCACACTCTCTGATACGGTCTTCAAAAAAGTAAACAGCCCGGTGCATACCGTCAGCATCAGCAGCACTGATCGTCACAGCTTCAGCAGAAGCGGAAACTTCAAATTCCTCCTGTTCCCAGCCGGAAACGATTTTGAACTCAATGACGATCCCTTGAGCATCTTCCTTAATATTTTTAGCAGCAAACACTCTGCGTAAAGACGCCAGAGCTGTTTCGGGGACAAGATCTGTATTGACAAGTGCGACCGTTACGCAGGAACATTTTTCATCCTCTGAAAAATATTCCCGTTTGGCCGATTTCAAAGAGTCGATAAACAATTCCTGCCCTTGAGAAGGCTGAGGAACTGCGGCATATTCATTCAGCAAATTTTTATTCATTTTCAAATTCCGTAATAGAAGTTCTTTCCATTTTTATCGCTGGGATCAGGCCAGGGACGCCAAAATGCGTTCATATACAAATAATAATTTGCGGGAGAACGGGAATAAAAAGGAACTGCAGCCATTTTCCGTGTACTGATATGTCCGTCCATATGAACAAAATTACCGGAACCGTTATGTCTGCCCACAACACCGGCACGCATATTGGCGGTATCATTGGTGGGTTCATAATAGTAACGGGTATAGTCGCTGTTGCACTCTGTCTCTGCAATAATGGTCGTCACAGAAGGACGAAGGACTTGCCCCGCGTGAACACGAGAGTCAGTCAGATAGGAGGGGATATTGAAACTCAAATATCCGTTGGCAGTAAAGTTTCTTGCCGCAATCCCCATTGAAGGACAGGCAAAGCGGCTGCGCAGCACACCGCCGTTATCAAGATACCGGACTCCTCCCACATAGTCACCGTTATCATCCCCCAGATAGGTGGTCAGCAGACCGATTCGTCCGTACTGGAGTTTTTTGCCTTGATGCCACGTTCCGTTTGAGGTGTTGTAGCTGGAACCGGGGCCACCGTTGTAGAAATTAAAATACCAGTCCTTATTGTCAACAACATACTGAGAAATGGCCAGGCCGACTTCTTTGAAATTGTTGAGACAAGTCGTGGCTTTT
>JAZUPO010000055.1:0-18283 GCA_045605205.1 Victivallaceae bacterium | reverse complement strand
GTACTGGGCAAAACTTTGTCCTATCTGTCTGGCATTTCCGGCACATTGAGAGGTCTTGGCACGGGCACGGGCCTGCTGCAGAGCAGGCAGCAGCATAGAAGCCAGAATGGCAATGAGAGCAATAACAACCAATAGCTCGATCAACGTGAACGTTGATCGAATGAAGCACTTTGTGTCTTGCACGCTTTTGCGTGTCAAGCCCACAAAAGTATGAAGCATTTTCCTGCGGAAAATATGAAGCACCCCGTTGGGGTATGAAGCACTTGCTTCGCAAGCATAATAAGGCATTTTTTTGTTCTTTTTTTTCAGATAATACAGGGACAGAACACATATTTGACAAGTTTTGCTCACCAGAAGTTCGATCAGCGTGAATGTGTAACGGAAGCAGTGGTAAAAGTGTGAAGTGTACCTTTGCAGGCACGGAGATGTGTTGCTTTTGTTTCGGTCTGACATTTTCACCCTCCTATCTAATTGTCTATATACATTTCAAACGCAAAGTATACCTATAATTTACCACAGTTGAAGTAAATTGCAAGCGATTTCAAATAGTTAAGAAGCAAAAAAAAAGAAAATTTCTTTCTTTTGTACAGAAAATGCTTGACAATGAATACAGTAGACATTATATTAATAACAGATAGACATTTCAAAAAAAAGGAGATCGTATGCCCCCCAGATATATACAGATCCGAGACGAATTGGTCAGGCGCATCAAAGGTGATTTCTATTCCGACCGTCAGCTGCCGTCTGAAATACTGCTGGCCCGGGAATTTCAAGTCAACCGGAACACCTTGCGGCGTTCCATAGGTGAACTTGAAAAATCAGGACTGGTGTGGCGGATCCCCGGCAAAGGGACTTTTCTCTATGATCCCGGTCATTTGCCGGAAAAGGAGGTCTGTTTCAACTTCCGTCTGTGGAGCGGCAGTATTTTCTGCCGGCGTTACCACGAACTGGCCGGAAGCTACCGGAAAATATTTGATGAATTTTCCCGCCGTTATCCCTGGATCAAGGTCAATATCGAATTTTTCCAGCTGACCAACTCCTCTCTGACCTATCACCCGGAACTGATGGACTGTTCAAAGCCCACGGTCTGTCTGCTCAATTATGCCGCTGACCACGCCCGGATGGGCCATCTGCTGGAAGTGGGGAAATATCTGGACGAAGAAGATCACCGTCCGATAGACTCCCGCCTGCTGCTGCGCCACTGCGGTCCTGACGGTAAACGTGCTCTTTACAGCATCCCTTTTGCAACTTGCGTGGGCGGAGCCGCATACAGAAAGGATTTTTTCGAAGCTCCCGGGAAAGAGGCTTTTTCCCCGCCTGAAACCTGGGCGGAAATGCTGCAGCTTGCAGAAAAGCTCAAAGAGGAAAATTTGAACACTTCGCCCATTGAACTGGAATTTTTGCTTTGGCGGGGCTCTATGAGTCGTTATCTGCCCTATTTATGGAATGGTGAAACTTCAGAAAATCTGCGGCTCAATGCTCCGGAAATTGATCCTGCAAAGTGGCGGAATGCACTGGAGTTTTTCAAAAAACTCTACCCTTTCCGCAACCGGGAAGGTGAAAAATCTCCGTCTCCGTTGAAACTTGCCTGTCTGCCTAACACCCTGGGGGATAAGTGGCAGTTTTTCCCTTATCCCCGCATATCACGGGCGCACCGTCACATAACCTATCTCAATCCCCACGCTCTGGGGTTCAGCAACAACTTTGCTTCCAGCGCCCCTTTACGCAAGGTCATCCCGCTGCTGGTGCGCTTTATGCTGGAACCGGAAACCCAGCTGCGAATCTTCCGGGATCTGAAATTGATGCCGGCCAGAACAGGACTTTTTGCCGATATGGAAGCCATCGACCCCGAAATGGCACGCATCTGCGATTACGGTGCCAAATACGGAGTCACCGCCTTTGATGTTCCTGAAAGCGATGAACTCCACGAAGCACTCCACGCTATGTCGGTCCACGCCGCTGCGGGGATCTGCTCTGTTTCAGCGGCCGTCAGGGAGGCCCGGGAAAAACTTGAAAGCCGGATCACGCCCTTGCCCCATTGATTTCACAGCGCTTTACAGCAGCGGACGGGCCAGCATAGATTCGTAGATATCGATATAGTGACGGGCAGTCACATCGTGATTGAACCGGCGTTTGGCATTACGCATAACATTGGCAATGGCCCGTTCTTTTGTGTCTGCGGACAAGCCGTAGAACCGCATTGCCTCATCCACCGCCCAGCGCAATCCGTTGGCATCGTAATCCCGGAAAACAAAGCCGTTTCCGGTATTTTCGTTAAAGTTGTAATGTTCCACCGTGTCGTGGAGCCCCCCCGTATCGCGGACAATGGGCAGAGTTCCGTAATACTGGGCGGTCATCTGGGGCAGCCCGCAAGGTTCAAAGCGGGAAGGAACAAGCACAAAGTCCGCTGCGGCAAAGCCCAGATGTGAAAGATTTTCGTCAAAATCGCAGACCGTCACCCGGTCATAAAAATCGTGGAACGCCACAATGTCACGGAAAATCTTTTGATGACTGCCGTTGGCAACAATGGCGATCTGCAGATTTTTGTCATAATAACGGTGAACCAGGTCATACATAATTTCAGCCAGAAGCTGACATCCTTTCTGCACAGGATCAAGACGGTTGGGCCAGAAAAAGAGGGGAGCATTCTGATCGACAAGCAAACCTGTTCTGGATTGGAAAGCGATCTTGTTGACCTGTTTTGCCTGCCGGTGGGTATCGGCGGTGTAACAAACTTCAAGGGCGTTGTCCGTCTCGGGATTTTCGGCTTCATCGGGAGAATTGAGGATCCCCCCCGCACAGCCTGAATAGTATTTGGCGGCGATTTCCTGCCGTATCTGAGGAGCGATGAAATCGTGGCATCCGTCAACGATCTCACGCAGAAAGGTGGGACTGACCGTATTGATGAAGTGAGCTCCGAAAATACCGCTGGTCAGCAGATCGACCGGATTGGAAGAACGGGTTTCTTCATAGTTGACAGGGGGACGTTCATAGTAGAGATTCTGCCAGAATGCCGCTGTATCCAGTCCCCGGTCTTCAATATTTTCCAGGGTCACTTTGCTTGTGTGGATATTGTGAACCGTAAAGAGACAGGGGATCCCCAGCCGCCGGGCAGCTCCGGGGATCAAGCCGGTCATCCAGTCGTTGCAATGGATCAGATCCGGCTGGACAGCGGGGATGATATTGTTCAAAACTTCCCGCTGAAATGCCACGGCCTGTTTGAAACTGTCGTCTGAATAGCTGCTGTACACCGTATCGCGGTAATAAAAGATCCGGTCTTCGGCCAGATGGATACGGGAACTGTTGTTAAAGTGCATCATATAGGCCCGGACTTCATCGCTGACCATATTGCCCAGGTCAACGTGAAACATTCTCCGGTAGTGGGGCAGTGCCACGTGCACATCGGCACCGCAGCGAAAGAGAGCTCCCACCAGAGAAGCTGAAACATCCGCCAGTCCCCCGGCTTTGGCACGGAGACGGTTAGCCATATTGCCCATTCCGGGGGGCAGAGAAGTTATCTCAGGTGTCACCACCAGGATACGGGGTGAACTTTTTTTCTTTTTCATCTTGCAGAACCTTTTTTTCAAGAACTCAAGTTTACTCCTGAACCGGCCAGCACATAAAACTGGGAATACTGTTGTCCCAATCGCTGCCTCCTGCTTTGATCCGGGCGGTCAGACCGAAACGGCCTGCTTCGCGGCATTCGACGGTACATTCGTAAACGTAGCTGCCGTTGCCGAGATTTTCCACCATTACCATAGGTTCGCAGCTGCTTGCGATCATATCGTTGTGAGCGTCCACCGTGCCGTAGTAGGCATCAACTTCCACGTCCGCAGGCGCAAGTCCTCCGAGAGAAACCTGAGCCTGCACCCGGAAACGATCTCCGACGTGCATATCTTCCAGAGTGGAATCGAGGACTCTGGGGAAAGAAATGCTCATACGGCCGTTGGAAAAGTTATCATCCAGTCTGGCTTTGATTTCCACCAGTTCCTGTGCCCGGGCGGCACCGTTGGCAGTCAGGCTTGAAAAGGCCGCAGCAGCAGGGCGGTAGAAATCCCGGTCATATTCCTGCACCATACGGGTGCTGGAAAAAGTTCCGAGACCGGTGATGATGGACTCTTTCATCCGGGCGATCCAGCGGCGGGGCAGTTCGCCGTCGGTTCTTTCGTAGAAACAGGGAATGATCTCGTTTTCGAGGATATCAAAGAGATTGGCTGATTCAAAGTTGTCCCGGTCATCATCGGAGTTGTAGTATTCATTTCCGGCAATGGCCCAGCCGTTGGAACCGTTGTATCCTTCGGCCCACCAGCCGTCGAGGATACTGCAATTCACAACGCCGTTGATAGCGGCTTTCATTCCTGAAGTTCCGCTTGCTTCCTGAGGACGGCGGGGGGTATTGAGCCAGACATCCACGCCCTGCACCAGAGCCCGGGCCATACCGATGTCGTAATTTTCAAGGAAAATGAATTTGTCCTGCACCTGTTCTTCCCGGGCGAACTGGATGAGTTCTTTGATAAGCTGTTTGCCTCCTTCATCGGCGGGGTGGGCTTTTCCGGCAAAGATGAACTGCACCGGCCGGCGGGCGTCTTTGAGCAGAGCCAGAAGACGCTGCCGGTCACGCAAAAGGAGTGTCCCCCGTTTGTAAGTGGCAAACCGGCGGGCAAATCCGATCGTCAGGATATCAGGCTGAAGGATCTGGGAACGTTTGCCTCCCCGGCCTTTCATACCGCCTCTGAGACTGTGCTGCATCCAGCGTCTTGCCCTGCGGAGCAGAGATTGGCGGCAGAGTTCGTGCGCCATCCAGAGTTCTTCATCGGGCATATTGCGGACAGATTCGGCAAACTTGGGCGAGGTGGGATTTTCGGCCCACTTGGTAGGAAGATATTGGTCAAACAATACGCCGATCCGGGTGGAAACCCAGGAGCGGATATGGACACCATTGGTGATATGGCGGATGGGGATCTCTGCCACAGAACGCTGAGGCCAGAGATGTTTCCACATTGAACGGGCGACTTCACCGTGCAGTTTGCTGACGCCGTTGCAGTAGTTCGCGGCCAGCCGCAGACCGAAAACGGTCATAGACATTTCCTGAGCGTTTTCACGTTCTCCGATGGCGATCCCCCAGTTGATGACCCGTTCGGTGTCCAACTTTGCTTCTGCGGCAAGGGTGTTGATATAAGGTCGCAGCAAATCGATGGAAAAAACTTCATTTCCGGCAGGAACAGGCGTATGGGTGGTAAAAACATTGGAACGCCAGACCGTTTCCAGAGCGACGGCAGGATCATATCCTCTGTTGTTCACCAGATGAGAGATACGGGCAAGAGAAAGGAATCCCGCGTGTCCTTCATTCATATGGCACACCTGAGGTTCGCATCCCAAAGCCAGCAGAGCTTTCACGCCGCCGATACCCAACAGGAGTTCCTGATGAAGACGCATTGTTTTGTCTCCGCCGTAAAGCCTCCAGGTGACGGAACGCAATTCCGGGGGATTCTGAGGGATCTCCGCATCCAGAAGCACCAGAGGCACATTGCCGATACGCAGGATCCATACCGCCGCATAAAGCTGCCGGTTTATGAGAGGCACGGAAACGATGATCTCCCGGCCTTCTTCATCTTTGGCCCGTTCAATAGGCAGATCGTGGATCTCAGAAACAGGATAGTGTTCTGTCTGATATCCTGAGCGGTCGAGGACCTGTCTGAAATATCCCTGCCGGTAAAGCAATCCCACTCCGGCAAGAGGCAGTTTCAGATCGCTGGCGGCTTTGAGGTGGTCGCCGGCCAGCACCCCCAGACCGCCGGAAAAGATGGGGATACTTTCGTGGATACCGAATTCAAGGGAAAAATAGGCGATCGTTCTGTTGCAGAAGTTGTCTTTTTCGGGGATCTGCCGTTCAAATTCATTGCGGACAGCGTGGAGCTGACGCAGATAGGCGTGATCTTTGGCAAGTTCTTCAAGTCGGTGCTGGGAAACCCGCCGCAGAAAAGTTTTGGCGTTGCCGGAAAGTTCACGCCACAGATAGGGATCTATACGGACAAACAGCTCCACGGCCTGAGGATGCCAGCACCACCAGATATTATTGGCAAGATTTTCCAGAAATTGCAGTTCCGCAGGAATACGGGGGGCTACGTTGAAAAGCTGAAGATTCATAAAATTTTTGTTTCCCTGAAATTATTTTGGCTCTACTTTGAGCACACTGTTGAGTTCACCGAAACCATTGGGAGCAAAACAACCGTTGCTTCCATCAAGACGCCATTGACCGTCAACGACGAATTTATACTGATATTCTCCCGGTTCAAGGAGCAGACGGCAGGAGTAGAAGCCCTTTTGCTGTTTATCCTTCATCCGGGTGGTCAATTGCCAGTTGTTGAAGGAACCTGAGAGGAAAACTTCTTTCCCCGGAGCATCTTCATACACAAAGTTGACGGCACGGCGGACGGAAACTTTTTTCTGACTTTTCCTGGTTTCATTCATAGTTGACAGACTCCTTGGCTTAGTGGATATGACACACAGTCCTCACTTTTACAATATACACCGGAAAAAGGGAATTGCAAATTTTTCTGCACTTCCCTTCCCCGGGAGATGCAAGATCCTTTTTTTTACCGGAAACCATACTTTTTCCGGATGAATCGTTCCGGGAAACGCCTGATCAGTTCATCAAGGTCGGCAACTTTCAGGATGCCCAGGGGAATGAAAGAGTGGGGCAGCGGTGCCAGAGGATCAAGAATATGAGCGGTATAGGTGGGGACTTTATCACTTTCCAGATAAAGTTTCACCGGGATCTTGCTCAGAACCGCCGCAAAAACGGCAGGAATGATCCCCAGCCCTTCGCTGCGGAGCGTAATGGTCTTCACCCCTTGAGAATGGAGAAAGCTGATCGCAGCCAGCACATCCAGAACACGTCTTCCGATAAGAGGTTCATTCCACATCTCTCCCATAGACGCGTAGTGGTAGTCCTGATCGTAACCGGCGTGGAATCCGCCGTAACTGAGAGAATCGCCGCTGCCGCGGAAGTCAAGGCTGCGGAGTTCCGCGGCCGGATCTATGGGCTTCCAGGCTCCCAGAAGATTGTAGGAACCCTTTTCAGAGATAAGCAGTTCCACCTTTTCTTTGATCGGCAGCACAGGCACCTGACTGTAAAGGGTCACAACTATTCCTCTGTCAGTGTCAAGTCCCATACGGTAGAGGGGAACTCCCTTTGTATCCCGGGCGTGACGCAGCTGACGGTACTCAGGAACTTTGATCCGGGCGGGAATGTTCAAAACTTTGAAAAGTCTCTTTCGGAGTTCAGCATTGCTCAATTTGCGACCGTTGCGTTCTTTTTGGATTTTTTCCATTTTCTCAACGATCAACTGGTGAGCGGATTTTTCTCCCGGCATATCCAAAACCTGTCCGGTCGGGGTGGAATAGAGAACTTTTTTGTCAAGTTTCGGCACTTTTTCATCAACCAGGCTGCATTTTAATTTGAAGTGTTTGCTCCAGAAAGGATAATTGGTCTCACGCACCTTTCTGTTGATCGTGTGAGGTCCGGGAGAAACAGACATAGAAATGTTTTCCTCCGCCCCCAGAAGTTTGTACACCTTTTTGGCCATTTCATAGGTCTTTCTGGTGCCGCGGATGTCAAAAAAGTCATACTCCTGAGCCAGGATCATATAGGGTTTGGGAGCGTGGGCCAGGATCAGATCGATCATTTCCCCGCCGTTAGCCAGAAAACTTGCGGGAGTCTGTTCTCCGTCTGCAGGCAGTTCGTTCAGGATATTGTGATAAAAAGTAGTGATGTAACAGCAGGGAGAAGCCGCAGCCACACGGCGGTCATAAGCCGTCAGAAATGCGGTCATCGTCCCGCCCCCGGAGTTTCCCATAACGCCGATACGCCCGGGATCGATATCTTTGCGTTTTTCAAGGAAGTTGATCAGCTGCACGGCATCGTGAAGCCGCCACTGAGCAAAGCCGTCTCCCAGAGCCGACAGCTGACGGTGGAGGGCATTGTGACCGAGAACAGAAGAAAGTTCTTCAAATTGCCTTCTTTCCCCCTGATGGATGGGGTCGGCCCCCAAAACGGCAAAGCCCCGTTTGGCATACTGGGCGATGGAGTAATGATATCCCAGCCGGCCGCTGCCGGTATGACCGGAAAGAAAAATGATCACCGGATGTTTTTTCTGACCGTTTTTAGGCAGAAACAAACTGGCGGTCAGCGTAAAATTTTCCCGGGTCTGGATCAGAAGTTTTTCCACTGTATAGTCGGGATAATCCACTGTTCCGGTCGTCCGGCTTTTGACCGGGCCTGCGGCATTGACTCCGGAAAAGGTGCTGCGGACTCTTTTGCGGGCTTTCTCGACAAGACGCAAAGCATCTTCTCTGGTCTTTGCACGTTCAATGGCACGGGATGTGGCCGCAAGATTTTTCCGTGCACGTTCCAGATAGTAATTCTGGAGCATTTCGCTTTTGCGGGGCTGTTCCACCAACATCCGGGAAGGAAGGGAACAGCCGCAAAAGATCAATACTGCAGCTGACGACATAAGAAAATGTTTCATTTTTAAGACAAATCCTCTTTAGTAAGAAATGTTCCAAGACCTTTGAGCAGTTGAAAGTACAACTGCGTTAATATACAGCTTCAAGAGTTCTTTTTCAATGAAAAAAAACAGAAGCAGAAAGAATATTTTTCACATTCTTCTTTTCTTCCCCAAAGAGATAAAAACAGCAAAATTTGAAATTTTGACTTTGGCGGTGTATATTATTTATTTGAAAGAAAGCGTAAAAGGAGTTTATCTGCACCTATGAAAGACGATAAAGAGAAAAAAGATACTGCCGCACAGGAAGTTCAGGAAGAACAGCCTGCAGCAGAAGAGAAAACTGTGGAAGCACAGGAAGAAGCCAAGACGGAAAAACAGCCTTCTCCCCAGGAGGAACTTGCCGCTTTGCAGGAAAAATATATCTACCTTCAGGCCGAGTACCAGAACTACCGCAAACGTATGGTCAAGGAACTTGCCGATGCCAGACGGTATGCCATTGAAGATACTGTTCAGCCCTTTTTTGCAGTTTATGATTTTCTTTCAATGGCTGAAACTGCCGCCGCCCAGAGCGACAATATTGAAGCTATCCGGCAGGGCTTGATGATGATCATCGCCCAGTACCGCAAGGCCTTTGAAGAACTCAGTCTCACCCCCTTTGATGCCAAGGGCGTTCAATTCGATCCCACGCTCCACGATGCTGTGGCTCACGAAAGTTCCACCGAGATCCCCGAAGGGATCGTTTCCAAACAGTGGAACTGCGGTTTCAAGCTGGGCGACAAAGTTCTCCGTCCCGCCCGGGTCGTTGTTTCATCAGGTGCTCCCAAAGAGGAAGAAGAGAAAAAAGAGGAGTAATGTTGACTTATGGACTACTATGAACAGCTGGGAGTGGCCAAAAACGCTTCCGCAGATGACATAAAAAAAGCGTACCGCAAACTTGCGATCAAGTATCATCCCGACAAAAACCCGGGCAACAAAGAGGCCGAAGAGAAATTCAAAGAGATCTCTGCCGCCTATGAAGTCTTGAGCGATGCCGAAAAACGTGCCCGTTACGACCAGTTCGGACACGAAGCCTATACCTCGGCCGGCGGTGCCGGTGCCGGAGGTACCGACTTCAATCACGCTCAGGATATTTTCAATGCCTTTTTCGGCGGCGGCGGTTTCGGCGGCGGAGGCGGCTTCAGTTTTGAAGACCTTTTCGGCGGCGGCAGAAGAAGCAATCCCAATGCCCCCGTTCCCGGCGATGATCTGCGTTACGACCTGACCATCGACTTTGAAGATGCGATGTACGGCGCCGAAAAAGAACTCCAGATCCCCCATACGGTCATTTGCCCCGACTGCCGGGGTTCGGGTGCTGCCGAAGGAGCCACCAAAACCGTGTGCCCCCATTGCAACGGCAGCGGCGTGGAAACAGTTTCCAAAGGCTTTTTCAGTGTCCGTCAGACCTGCCGCCGCTGCGGCGGAAAAGGACAATCCATCGACAAACCCTGCCGCTCCTGTAACGGCAGCGGCAAAAAACGGATCACCGAACCGGTCAAGATCCGCATCCGTCCGGGAATGGATTCCGGCAATCAGCTCCGGGTTTCCGGTATGGGGAATGCGGGAGAACGGGGCGGTGCTCCGGGAGATCTTTACATCTGTCTCAACGTCCGTCCCAGCCGGATCTTTCACAGGGAAGGCAATGACCTCATTTGCGAAGTTCCCGTTCCTTTTGCCGTTGCCGCTTTGGGCGGAGAACTGGATGTCCCCACGATCTCAGGCAAAAGCACCATTATGGTGCCCAAAGGCTCCCAGCACGGCAGAATATTGCGCCTGGCCGGCAAAGGAGTACCTTCTCTCCGGGGCGGTACCCGGGGCGATCTGCACATCCGTCTTGTGGTGGAAACCCCGGTCGATCTCACCAAAGAACAGCAGGAGCTGCTGAAAAAATTCCAGGCATCCCTGAAGAAAAACAACACGCCGCTCCGCAGTAATTTTGAAAACAATGCAGGTGCATTCCTGCGTTCTGACAAGGATTGATATTTCGATCATTATGGCCAAAAAGAAAACAAATGATTCTCCGGTACTGGCAAATAACCGCCGGGCGTTCCACGACTACGCCATTGCACAGCGTATGGAATGCGGGATTCAGCTTTCCGGGACCGAGGTAAAAAGCTGCCGGGCACGGACGATCCAGCTGCAAGAGGGATATGTGACCATTTCCCGGGGCGAAGTATGGCTTCATAATGTACATATTTCCCACTACGACTTCGGCAACCGTTTCAACCACGATGTGCGGCGTATGCGGAAACTTCTGCTGCACAAAAGGGAGATCGCTGCACTCCACCGCCATATCGCCGTCAGAGGGAATGCCATCGTCCCCCTCTCTTTTTATCTTAAAGGCGGGCTGGTAAAAGTTGAAATAGGCCTTGCCCAGGGTAAGCACGAATATGACCGCAGAGAGGATATCAAAAAACGGGATTCCGATCGGGAAATCAAACGGGTAATGGCTAATTTTAACAAAAAAAATGAATACACGCTTGTAATTTTCACAGTCGCGGTGTAATATTAGATAAGGTCAACAATTTAAGATAAAGAGTACGAAAGGAAACACAAAGTGTCAAAAGCAAATATTCAGGTATCCATTGACAATGGTCGGCTGATGACCAAGTTGGCTGCGGTCGGCTTGATTTTTTCAGTCTGTTTTCTGATCCTGACAGCTGTTATAGGAAGTATGCGGGGCGGAGATGTCTTCCGTTTCGGTATGATCACTTACGCACTTTCAGCGGTCTTCAGTTTCGGAGCACTGATCTATGGTATGCTTTCCACTCAAGCCGGCTTGGAAAATGAAGAAAAACAACTTCTGGCAGACCGGGGAGCCGCAGAAAACCGGGCTCTCAATGTGGAAGAAGATGTCCGCTTTACTGCCGGACGTTCCTTTGACAACTACCGCAGATTCGCCCCCTACGCCCTCGCTGTTCTCGGGGCTTTGATCACCGGTGGATTTCTTTACTACTTCAAGAGCACCTGGGGAGCCCGGACTGCCGGAGCCGTCAGTATGGAAGGCAATGCCCTTTATACCGCACTCATTGCCATCATTATTATGCTGCTCAATATTTTCATCGGAGCTTTCTACGTCGGACAGTCCCGTGGAAGTGCTTTCCGCTGGCTCCGTCCTGTGGGAGCCTGGCTCATCGCCGGATTTGTGGTGATGGGAGCGGCGACCGTCACAGCCCTGCTCCACAGCAACAACATTATGGGAGCGGATCTTGCCGTGGCAAAGGTCTTTTTCTGGATCTTTGTGATCCTGGGAGCTGAATTTATCACCAGTTTCATCATTGAATTTTACCGTCCCCGGACTCTCAAAGAGAGCCGTCCCGTTTTTGAAAGCCGTCTGCTGGCCCTCTTTACCGAACCCGGCGGCGTGATGCGTAACATCGCTTCCGCACTGGACTACCAGTTCGGATTCAAAGTTTCCGGCACCTGGCTTTACGGCTTTGTTGAGCGTTCATTTTTCCCGCTCTTTCTGCTTGTACTTGTCTTCTTTATGCTTTTCTCATCCGTCCACGAAGTCGGCCCCAGCAAAGTGGGTGTCCGTGAAAATCTGGGCTGCATTGAGAAAAAACTTCTCACTCCCGGTATCTACTGGAGTCTGCCCTGGCCCTTCGGCACTGTCAAGATTTTCAGCACCAGCGAATTGCGTCAGATCGTCATCGGTGAAAAATCCACCGGAGACGACAACGTTGCCGACGACCAGAATGTCAAAGCCGGCACAAAACGGAACAATGAAATCGCTGAAACAGTCCTCTGGACCAAAGCTCACGGCGGCAGCGAGGACAGCAACTTCCTCGTGGCGGTGAAACCCAACGGACAGGAGACTGCAGGCAATAAAGACTCCGCTCCTTCCATCTCATTCATCCGTCTGACGATGCCCATCCAGTACCGGATCAAAAATGTTTTTGACTACGCCTATGCCAATGCCAATCCGGTTTACAGTCTGCGCCGCATCGGTCAGCAGGCCGCAACAGAATATCTGGCAAGTACCTCAATGATGGAACTTATGTCTTCCAAACGCCTTGAGGCCCAGGATGCCATTATGAAACGTGTCCAGTTCCTTGCCGATTATCATAAACTGGGTATCAAAATCGAAACACTGCTGATCCTCGATGCTCATCCCCCCATTGAAAAGGTGGCTCCCGCCTATCAGGAGGTCATCGGTGCTCTGGAACAGCGGGAAACCGCTATCCTCAACGCTGAGGCCTACAAGATCAAAACCCTGCCCGAAGCTCAGGCTGAAGCCGCACGCATCATCGCCGAGGCCCAATCCTACCGTGCCACCACCGGAAAAGTGGCTCAGGCCGAAAGTGAGCGTTTTGCCAAACAGCTGACCGCTTACCGGGCTATGCCTTCTGTGTTCAAGCTCCGTGAACTGCTGAACTTCCTGGCCGTTGACTGTGCCAATATCCGCAAATATGTGGTGCCCCTCAACAGCGAAAGCGAAGTTTACGAGCTTAACTTTGAAGCCAAAGAGCGTCTGGATCTTATTGATACCGACGTGACCAAACTCAGCAATAAGTGATGAAACAAATTCAATAAACATAAAAATAAAGGAAATCTATTATGGCTGCTAACAATTTTTTCAAACATTGGCCGACCTGGGTTTTGGGACTGCTGGTTGCAACGATCCTGCTTTTTGCGGTGTTTTCTTTCCAGCTCAATCAGACAGAGGCGGCAGTGGTCACGACTTTCGGTCGTCCTGCTCAGGTGACTGAACCGGGACTGCACTTCCGCTGGCCCTATCCTTTCCAGCGTATCTACCGCTTTGACAAACGTATCCGCTGCTTTGCCGGCGGTGCCGGAAAACTTGAAGAAACCACCACCAGCGACGGTCACAATCTGTTGGTCGGTATCTATGTCAATTTCCGTATCGCAGATGCCGAAAAATTCTTCAAAACCCTCGAAAATATGACTCAGGGCGAGGAAAAACTCAACTCTCTTATGCGTGGTTACAAAAATGCCGCCATCGGTGAATACCGTTTCAGCCAGATCATCAACACCAATCCCAAAGAGATGAAACTGCAGCAGATCCAGAAAAAGATCCAGCAGAATCTTGCCGCCGAAACCAAAGATTACGGTCTTGCGATCATCGACGTGGGTATCAGTTCCATCAACGTGCCCAAATCCATCAGCGAAAAGGTCGCCGATCGTATGATCGCTGAACGCAAAGTCCAGTCCGATGCCTACATTTCAGAAGGTAACGCCCGGGCCAAACAGATCCGCACCGAAGCTGATACTTCCAAAACGATCCAGCTGGCCGACGCTGAAGCCAAAGCCCGTACCATCCGGGCCGCAGGTGATGCCGAAGCTGCCAAATACTACGCCACCTTCACCCAGAATCCCGAACTTGCTGAGTTCCTGCTCAAACTTGACAGTCTCCGCAAGATTATGAAGGGCCGTACCACTCTGGTTACCGACTACCGTACCGCCCCCTTTGATATCCTGCAGCAGGGTGCTGAAGTACTCAAGGCCAACAAAGGGAAGTGATGCAGATGGAACCCAAAAGCGTAATCAACAACAGGGAGTTTGACCGCTCCGGACGTTACGAGGGCGGTCTCAAAGCTCTGGTTAAAAGTTTGCAGTATGCCTTTATCATACTGCTGGTTGCTATCGTCGGTATGATCGTCTACTTTTTCACCTGGGGAGGTTACTTCTCAGTGGAACCTCAGCAGGCGGTGATCGTGCTCCGTTTCGGCAAGTTCCACGGTGCTTATCAGGATGGTGCCCGCTGGTTTATGCCCTATCCGGTGCACCGTTTTGTCCGGGTGCAGACCAATCAGCAGCAGCTCAATGTGAACTTTCTGCCTGTGGAAGTCCCCGGAGAAGAGGTGAAACAGTCCCTCACTCCCGGAAGTGACCGTTATCTGCTCACCGGTGATGCCAACATCATCCACGCCTCCTGGCAGGTCGCCTACCGGGTGGTCGATCCCAAAAAATATTATGAAAAACTCACCACTCCCGCCAATCCGGTTATGGCCGGACGGGTCCTTGATGACGATCAGGTGGTGGACTTCAACGGATTTTCCTCCGGCCGCGGTCCCAGAACACTCCTGACCAACCTCTTTGAAAATGCCGTCATCAAAGTCACCGCTCAGGAAAAGGTTGACAATATCCTCTTTGCCAAAAAGCTGGAATACAAAACCCGGGTGGAAGAACTTTTCAGCAGTATGGTCGCAAAATTCGATTGCGGTATCCTGATCGAAAATGTCACACTTCTCAGAGCCTTCCCCCCCAGCCGCACCAAGATGGCTTTTGACGAAGCCACCGCTGCCGGTAACGCCAGTTCCGAGCTCCGCAGCAAAGCTCTCACCTACAAGGTGGAAACCGAAAACGATACCCGGGCCAAAGCTGCCGAGATCGTCGCTGCCGCTCAGGCCTACAAAAGCCGCATCGTAGCTGATATGAAAGCTGAAACTGAATATTTCAAAGCGATCAACGCCAAATACAAAGAAAGTCCCCGGACTGTGCTTATTGCCCTCTACACAGCGGCACTTTCTGAAGCTATGCAGGCTTCAACCGAGGATCGTTTCATTATGGGCTCCAGCAACAAGAAACGGCAGATCCGGGTTCAGCTGAACCCCGAACCGAAGAATCAGCCCAAGCCCAAAGCTGAAGAAGGAAAGGAAGGTAAGTAAGAAATGGCTGAACACAAACACGATCACACTTGTTCCTGCGGTCACGACCACGAAGAACACGGCAAACCCAATTGCCCCTGCGGTCACGACAGTCTGACCGAAGGAACCGGTCACGACCGGGGTATGGGAAAACTTTTCTTTGCTCTGGGCGGCGGATTGCTGACCTTGAACTCATTTATCCTGCAGTCTTTGCTGCCTTCACAGGCTTACGCCGCCGAACTCAGTGCCCTCTGCGGTGCCGTGGTACTGGCTCTGCCCATTATCTTCACCGCCGTCAAAGATCTGTGGCGGGGCAAGGTCTATATGAACGAACTGGTGGCTCTGGCCATTCTGGCTTCACTTGCCAACGGCGACTTCCAGGTGGCGGGCGTCATCGCCTTCTTCCTGCTGGTGACCATCATTATTGAAACCCGTACCGCCAGCGGTGCCCAGCGTTCCATTGAGGAGCTGATCAAACTGACTCCCAATACGGCTCATCAGGTCATTGACGGTGTGGAACAGGATGTTCAGGTCACAGATTTGAAAGTCGGTGACATCATCCGCGTCCGTCCCGGTGAAAATTTCCCCGTTGACGCCGTTATCGTTTCCGGTGAAAGCACTGTCAATCAGGCTTCCATCACCGGTGAATCCGTCCCCGTGGAAAAGAGCGTCGGTTCCGACGTCTTTGCCGGTACTCAAAACCTGACCGGTGCTGTGGAACTTCAAGTGACCAAGGTGGGCGAAGATACCACTCTGGGCAAAGTCAAAGATATGATCCTGCAGGCCGAAGCCAGCCGTACCCCTGTGGTGCGTATCATCGACCGGTATGCCGGATTCTACACGCCCACCGTGCTGATGATCGCCTGGGTCTGCTGGTGGTTTACTGAAGATATGGACTCTGTGATCGCCTTTCTTGTGATTTCCTGTCCCTGTGCCGTTGTGCTTGCCACGCCCACCGCAGTAGTGGCAGCAGTTGCCGCGGCCGCCCGTCTGGGAATTTTCATCAAAAATGTCTCCCACCTGGAACTTGCCTCCAAGCTCACCGCTTTTGTTTTCGACAAAACAGGTACTCTTACTGACGGACTTCTTTCTGTTGTGAGACTTCAGGTTTTCGGCGAGGTCTCTCAGGCAGAATTGCTCCAGACTGCCGGTGCCGTTGAACAGAGCAGCAACCACCCCACCGCCCGGGCCATTCAGAAACTTGCCGCTGAAGCCGGACTTGAACTCCCCCAGGCCGAAGAACTGACCGAGACCCACGGTAAAGGTGTTTCCGGTAAAGTCAACGGCGTCGAAATCGTCGTCGGCCGTGCCAACTGGATGCGGGAACGGGGACTGGATATCCCTGCTCAGGATGATGCCGAAGCTGAAGGTATGAGCGTTGTCTACGTCGCCCGGGGCGGTGTGGTCATCGGCTGGATCGGATTCCGGGACAAGATCAGAAATGAATCCGCCGCTATGCTCACCGATCTGCGTAAACTGGGTGTCCGCTACTGTGCAATGGTCACCGGTGACCGGAAATCTGTTGCCGAAACCGTGGCCGCTCAGCTCCAGATTGACGAATTTGAAAGCGAATGTCTCCCCGAAGGCAAGGTCGCCTTTGTGGAAAAAGTCAAAGAAACCCACCGGGTCGCCGTCGTGGGTGACGGTGTCAACGACGCTCCCGCTCTCGCCGCAGGTGATCTGGGTATCGCTATGGGCGCCATCGGAAGTGACGTGGCCATCAACAGTGCTTCAGTTGCTCTGATGACCAATGATTTACGCCGCATTGCGATGCTGGTTTATCTTTCACGCAAATCCCAGATGATCATCAATCAGAATTTGCTTTTCGGTATGCTTTTCGTTTTCGGCGGTATGATCGTCTCTGCGGTGGGTCTTATGACTCCCGTCTGGGCCGCCGTGCTCCACGCCGGAAGCACTCTGATCATTATTTTCAACAGCGCCCGTCTGGTGCGCACCGGTGAAGAACTCACCCTTGAAGAAGGGGGAGAAGAACCGGAGCAAGAGGAAGAATAAAACACTATGGAAGAATCAATCATCCCTGTGGTCAGTGCAACCGGATTGACCAAGGAATTCCGGGATTTCTGGGGCCGTCCCAAGGCCCGTGCTGTCAACGATATCGATTTTGAGATCCGTCCCGGCGAAGTGGTGGGACTTCTGGGTCCCAACGGTTCAGGCAAATCCACCACAGTGAAAATGCTTCTGGGCCTTCTTTATCCTACGGGAGGCAGGCTGACTGTTATGGGCCGTTCCCCCCGGGCCGTGGAAACCAAACGTGATATCGGTTATCTGCCTGAGGAATCTTACCTTTACAAGTATCTGACTGCGGAAGAAACACTGGATTTCTTCGGTTCGCTTTTTAACTTGTCCGCAGCTGACCGGAAACAGCGTATCGAACAGCTGTTGGATATGGTGGGACTTTCCCACGCCCGCCGCCGCCGGGTGGGGGAATTTTCCAAAGGTATGCAGCGTCGTATCGGTATCGCCCAGGCGATGATCAACGATCCTTCTTTTCTGATCCTTGACGAACCGACAAGCGGTCTTGACCCTCTGGGCTGCCGTGAAGTCAAAGATCTGATCCTCACTTTGAAAAAACGGGGCAAAACAGTTCTTGTCACCAGCCACTTGCTCAGTGATGTTGAAGATGTCTGCGACCGGGTCATCATCCTCTACGGCGGAAAGATCCGTGCCACAGGTGCCTTGAGCGATCTGCTGACCGTGTCTGATTCCACCACCATTACCACACCTGCTCTGGCAAAAGATGAAATGGAAAAGGTACTTGCCGCATTGCGCAGCACACTGCACGGCGAGGAATTCAAGGTGGATCATCCCCGCCGGACTCTTGAAGAGTTCTTCCTTGACGTCATCGCCAAAGCCAAGGCTGAAAGTGTTGAGACCGCAGGCGTTATTTCCGGCGGCCGCATCGCCGATTATCTGACCCAGGGCGACGAAAAGAGTGCCGTCCTTGCATCCCTGCTTCAGGAACCGGCTGCTCCTCAGCCCAAAGCAGAAGAAAAAGCTGAGGCAGCTCCGGCAAAAGAAGCTGCTCTTTCCGCAGAGAAACTTTCCGGCCTTATGGAAGAAAAGAGTGCCCCCAAAAAGGCTGCAGCTCCCACTCCCGATGAAGCT
>JAZUPO010000054.1:0-9531 GCA_045605205.1 Victivallaceae bacterium | reverse complement strand
AAATTAAAAGCGTTACTGAAAAAGGTTTTCCGGCTTCGTTGAACTACGCCGGGACAAGGGGAAAAGGGAACTTCAGTTTTCGATTCTCGCAGCTAGTTACAGCTGCGAGTTATTCCGAAGCCGACGTTTCGGCCCGCCCCCACTCCCCCCACCTTTTTACCGGCCTTTGTTGGGGACAGCGCTATTGTAAAAAAAACTGTCAGCAACTCTTTAAGGAATAAAAAAATGAACGACACTGAAAAAATGAGTTACGCCCTCGGTATGAATATTGCCGGGAACATTACCGAACTCCCCATTGAACTGGACTTCAAACAGGTCATCGCCGCTATCAGTGATGTCAGCTCCGGCAAAGCTCCCGTCCTGGAACTTGAGGAATATCACAAGTTTATGCACTCCTTCCAGCAGAAAGTCCAGGAAGCCGGCCGCGCCGCCGCTGCCAAAGCCGCCGAAGAAAATGTCAAAGCAGGCAGAGCTTTCCTCGAAGCCAACAAAGCCAAAGAAGGTGTCACCGTCACCGCCAGCGGCTTGCAGTACAAAGTTCTGAAAACCGGCGACGGAGCCACCCCCAAACGCACCGACAAAGTGAGAGTCCACTACACCGGAAAACTCATCGACGGCAATGTTTTTGACAGTTCCGTCCAGCGGGGCGAACCTGCTGAATTCGGCGTCACTCAGGTGATCCCCGGCTGGGTGGAAGGTCTCCAGCTGATGAAAGTGGGCAGCAAATATGAATTTGTCATTCCCTCCGATCTCGCCTACGGCGAAAGAGGTGCCGGTGCTGCGATCCCCCCCAACGCCGTGCTGGTCTTTGAAGTGGAACTTCTTGCTATCGTTTGAGCGGTAAAATGAAAGTTCTGAGCAAACAACGCAACAGCCGTATGTGTGCCATTTGCGGGCTTGACAACCTTTATGGTGTCCAAGCCCCTTTTTACAATATGGCCGACGGCAGTGTAATGAGCCTTTTCAGCTACAAGGATCACCACCAGAGTTATCCCGGCAGAGTCCACGGCGGACTTATTTCAGCGATGATCGACGAAATGGGTCTCCGGGGATTGTGGGCCAAGCACCTGGACGAAACCCTTTTCGGCGTCACGATGACGCTGGACACCAAATACAGAAAACCTGTCCCCTACGGAACGCTTCTGGTGGGCAAGGGAGTCGTTACGGCCGAAACAGCCAGAGCCTTTGAAGTGGATTCCTTTATCTATGACCGATCAGGTACACTTCTTGCCAACGGCCACATCAAATATATGCGTCTTGCTCCTGAAATCATCAGTTCCGGAGCAGATGTCCACGAAGAAATGCCCTATCTGATCAACGACAACGTCACCGAAATCTGAAAGTCTTTCATCTTATGATCTGCAATCGTCCGCTGACGCCTGCCGAAATGGCAAGCTCCCAGCGTAATTATCTTCTTTATAACGGTGTCAACGGGGCATCTTATATGTGCCTCGGGGAAACTGTCCTCATTCTTTTTGCAGTCAAACTTCACTGTTCCGATACGGTTATCGCCATTCTCGGCGGGATGATATTTTTCGGATTTCTTCTGCTGCCCCTCGGAAAAATAATGACCGCCCGGGTGGGGGCAGCACGTTCTCAGGCAGATTTCTGGGTGATGCGTAACATCGCCGCATTGGTGGTGGCCGCCGCTGCTCCCGCAGCGTTGTTTCTCAGCCCTCTGCTTGCAACGGCAATGCTTATAGGGGGAGCCTTTCTCTTTTACGGATTCCGTGCCGCAGGCGTCGTTATGGGGCAGCCCCTTGTGGGGGAAATTTGCGAAAAGGAATCTTTAGGCAAATTTGTTGCAAAAGCGTGGGTCTACTTTTACACAAGCGGTGTCACTGCCGTTGCCGCCATTGCTCTTTGTATGAAGTTCAATGAATCGGTCTGGATGCTTTTTGCCATTATTATTTCAGGAACGATCCTGGGCATCACCAGTTCCACCTTTATGCGTAAAGTCCACGAAACCGGTGAAATACGCAAAAATGCCCAAAGGCCTCTTTTGCGTGAGATCCCCGGACTTCTGAAAGACAAGGTGGTGATGCGGCAGCTGATTGCAGGTATGATCTGCAATATGAGCACCGTTTTTCTGGTTCCCATTTCAATGCTTTCACTGAAGCGGGGATACGGTGTGGCTGACGGAACAGCTCTTTTTTATGCACTGGTACAGTTCGGTGCCTGTATCGGGATCAGTCTTATTCTTTCCAAAGTGGCTGACCGGTTCGGCGGCAGAAAACTCACCATTGCCGGATTTTACGCCAATTATGCTGTCGCTGCCGTTTGGCTGCTGCTGCCCGGAGCCTTTCACCCCCTGCTGGGTGCACTGCCTTTTCTCATCTGCCCTCTTTGTTCGGTCATAAGCAACACAGCACTGACACAATATTTCATCCACACCGTCCCCCCAAAAGATCAGGTGGCGGCCAGTTTGCTGATCGCCGTCGGAACAGGGGTTTTAGCCGGACTTCCCGGAATGATCCTCAGCAGCCTCTTTCTCAAATGGGCTGCGATGTTCAACTCTGCGGGCCCTGCCATTATGACCTATAAATACTACTTTACGGGGATACTGTTTCTTTTGCCCCTGATGAGTCTTGCAGTCCACGCCCTTTATAAAGAGGATAAATTGCCCTCTAAAGTCCAATAAAAAATAAATTCTGTAAAAAAAAACAAAAATTTTTGTTTTTTGGTGAAAGATTTTACTGAAAACGCCGCTATATAGAAGTGAAATAGGGAACTTTTCCTGACCGTTCTTCTGTATTGCGGCGTTTTATCGGCCTTGAAACGCAAGTTTCACTCGCCGGGGTGCAGAGAGCTGTCCGGGGGAAGTTCCTTTTTTTCTCTGCCTGAAGTTCTCAGTTTATCCCGGTACTCGCCGGGGGTCATTCCTTTGCGCTGCCGGAAAAGGCGGGAAAAGTAGAATTGATCCTGAAATCCTGCGGCAAAAGCGGCTTCGGCCACTGTTCCTTCGGGGTGGGCCTTCCAGAAACTTTCAGCCAGATGAAGTCTGTGAGCAATGAGCAGTTCTTTGAATCCGGTACCGTAATTCCTTCTTAAAAACTGGGATATGGAAGAAACACTGCGGCCCAGTTTTTTTGCCATATCAGGCAATTTGATATCTTCCTGACCGTGCCGGGAAATATAACGGTCGATATCCAGCCGCAGCTGATCGCTCTGGAGCACCGCCAGCTCACGGATGGAAATATAGTCGATCAGGGTTTTGAAAAGTCCGGTAATGGCTGCCAGTTTTTCATTGCTGAACCGGGGGAGCTGCTGATAAAAGTTGTCCAATTCGCCGTTTCCCGCAGGGAGCGTTTCATCGACCCGGAACTGACCGATCATAAGGAATCCGGCACATTTGCCGTGCAGAAAAACCGGAGCCACGATCTCGTGGGCACCGGCGTGACAGCGATAGAGGATCACATCACGGCTGTCAACAGCTTCTTTCTGCTTGGCAGCATCCATCGCCACACATTTGGCCAGCCCCCCCGGACAGGATTGGATATGGCGGCAGAATTCACTGTTGCACATCTCCTTTCCCCGGCGCAACCGGGTTCCGTCCGGGCCGAAAAAGGTGACCCGGGCGTCGATCAGGGCCGCAAAATCGTCCAACAGGGACTGAACTTCGTCGCTGAGGATCAATTCAAGGGCGGAACTTTTGTTTTTCGTGGCACACATTGCTTGTTTTGTACTTTATTGAGTCAGTTCATCCAGGTGGTCGGCAAACTCTTCGATGAGTGTCTGCATTTGTTCTACTTCCCCTTCAGAAGGATCGAAACCTTCGCTGTTGAGCTGTTTGAGCACGCTGTCGATCCTGACAAAAAGGGCGTCGATATCGTGACAATGGCAATGACCGTGGGAATGTTCTTCGCTGTTATGATGCTCAAGTTTTTCTTCCACCAGTTCCATCAGGGTGGTACGCAAGGGGACTTTTGCTTCATCCAGGAGCCGGTTGTAGTTTCCGGTGAGATCCTCAAAGCGTTCTTCAAGGAAATTGAGGAAAACCGCTTCCTGAGCTTCGTCCGCGTATTTCAGCTGGCCGTGGGGAAATGCTCTGGCAAAAAAGTGGTCAAAGTTCAAATCCCGGGCGGCACAGTTGTCAAGAATGAATCCGTCGATCTCTTCCGGAGTCAGGGGGGAGCCCACTTCTTTGAGCATAATGCCGAAATCCGCCGTTTCACCGGCAGAAATGCCGAAACCGTCGGGGAGAGATTCTTTTTCTTCCGAAACGTATCCCTCTTCTGAGCCCGCAAGGGCAAAGAGTGTATGATCCCCTTTGGTATGCATCTCAATGGAATCGCAGTCAGCAACGAACTCCTCCACCGATGCCCCGGCAGAAGCAAGTTCTTCGCCGCCGTAATAAAAGGCCCAGTGGATCTGGTGGGCGATCTCAAGATAATCCCGGAACTGTTCAATGACCCGGGTCATTGCTTTTTCATAATCAGCGATCCACTTGTCCCGGGCTTCTTCAGAACGTTCCTCTGCGGGGCGGAAATTGACCTCAAACTCCCCCGTATCGGGATCGGTCAGCTGCAGAATAAAGGCATCTCCTGCCTTGAATGAAAGCTCATCAAAAAGCTCCCGGCAGTCAAACACGGTCATCGTGACAAGAGTGGTGGGCGAAAGGTGTTTTCCGATCCCCCAGTTGGCATCGGAATCGGCTTCAAGATAATCCAATACCTGTTCGTGTCCGGTGAGAGCCAGGTAGTGAAGAGCCTCCCCGAAAGGCATCGTGATCTCTCTTTTGGGGATCGCTTCACCGTCAAAGATGAGTTCCGCATCAGAGGGGAACACATCCTCGCTCAAAAAAGGAGTCAGGCGGTTGGCGGGAAAAAGGACTCCTTCGTTGATTTCCCATTTATCAGGAGTCACGGCAAAAGGAGTACGGCAGAAAAAGTGCATTTTAAGTTCACACTCCCACTCGGGGGTATGAAAATAATTATCGTCGCCGTCGATAAGTTTTTCAAGGCGGTTCAAAAGTTCAGTATCGCCGGGGGCATTGAGTTTGGCGGCAATATCATTCAGGTAAAAAATCCCCGGAGCATTGTCGATCACATCCTCGATCTGACCGATAGAAATTCTTTTTTTCTCTTCTTTCTGTGCCATTTTTACCTCCCGCCGAAACCGGCAAATATTGAAAACTTCTGAGCAAGCAGTGTTTTGAATCCTTCCACATCCAATTCCTTGAGCTGGTCGATGGTGACGGCATCTTTGATGTCAAAAGAACCGCTGCGGAGTCTGCGCAAGGCGGCGAGGGTCCCGCCGCACCCCAGTTTTGCTCCGATGTCGTGGCAGAGGGAACGGACGTAGGTGCCTTTGGAACATTCAAGAACGAAATCGCAAAAAGGCAGTTCGATTTTTCCGACAGTGATGGATGAAATCGTAATAGGCCGGGCTTCCCGTTCCACTTCAACGCCTTTGCGGGCCAGTTCATAAAGTTTTTTGCCGCCCATCTTGATGGCGGAAACCATAGGGGGCATCTGCATCTGGTCGCCTTCAAAGGAGTGAAGTGCGGCAATGAGTTCTTCAACGGTGACGTTGACCTCTTTTTCAGCGACGACAGTTCCTTCAAGGTCATAGGAATCAGTTTCCAGCCCCAGCTGAAGTTTACATTCATAAACCTTATCCTGTGCCATAAGTTTGTCGCTGTATTTGGTGTATTCTCCCAGCACCAGCACCAGCAGTCCAGTTGCCGCAGGATCAAGGGTGCCGCAGTGGCCCACTTTGGGGATATTGTAACGGTTGCGTAAAAAGTTGACCACGTCAAAGCTGGTCCAGCCGGCGGGTTTGTCTATTGAAATGATCCCGCCGCCGGCAAAAGGCGGCAGGTGGTGTCTTTTGGGATTGTAACGCATAAATCATTCCTCCTGTAAAAAAGGGGGGTTAAAAAAGTTCCAATTGTTCATCTTCCATTTTTTCAGACTTTTCCCGGGGAGGGAGTTCTGAAAAAAGGCCGGGTTGTTCTTCTGTTTCAGCGAGGGGCTCAGCCGGGGAGGCTTCAGAGAGAAACTCCTCAAGGCTTGCGATCCTGATGCCCAACTTACGGGCCTTGACCAGCTTTGAGGATGAATCATTCACATCAGCTGCCACAAGCAAAGCAAGCTCTTTTGTCACAGAATCAACGGCCGAATACCCTTTGGCAGCAGCAAGTTCCACATAATAGGAACGTTTCTCAGGCATCTTGCCGGTGAAACAGACTGTGGGCAACGTTCCGGCGGCACCCGGAATTTCCCGGATGGGAGTCACCGCCGAAAGCAGTTCATCTATTTCCTCTTTTCTTTCAGCAAAGGCTTCCGTAATGGCTTTGGCCCTTTCCGGGCCGATCCCCGGAATGGCACTCAAAGTATCAGCTGAAGCCTCACGCAGAGCATAAAAATCCATCGACTGCAAAAGCTGTTTGGCGATATTGGGGCCCACATTGGGGATATTCAAAGAAGCAAGGAGCTGATATTCAGGCATTTTTTTCACCCGCTGAAGCTCCTTGAGCAAATTTGATGCAGATTTTTCGGCAAATCCGTCCACTTTGAGCAGATCCATTGCCGTCAGACGGAAAAGGTCGCTCAGAGAGGCAACGTGACAGACGGAAATAAGTTTTTTCAATGTGCTTTCGCCTAAATTTTCCACATCAAGAGCTTTAACTGCCGCGGTAAGCCGCTGCAGACTTGTTCCGGGACAAACCGGGTTGGGACAGACCAGTTCCGGCCCCTTGCGTTCAAGGAGCGTTTCACAGGCAGGACACCGGTCGATCAGGGGGGAACGGCGGTTTTCTCCGGGAGTGGACGCTGAAATATAAGGGATCACATCTCCGGCCCGTTCCACCGTAATGCGGTCACCGATATGCAAATCCATAGCGATGATATTCTGCACGTTATGCAAAGTTGCCCGTTTGACGGTGACGCCTGAAAACTCCACAGCTTCCATAATGGCCACGGGGGTCAAATTGTTTTTTCCGAAACTCCATTCCACATCGATCAAGCGGCTTTCCCGTTTGACGTTGGAGTATTTGTAAGCGATCTCACCTCTGGGATGATGAGCCGTATTGCCCAGAGAATCCCGAAAATCTTTGTCGGCAAACTTGATAACGACGCCGTCCATAGGATAAGGCAGTTCAGCCAGAGTATTCAAAAAGGAGTCCCACTTGAGGGCAAGTTCATTCAAAGGCACTTCAAAAGAGATAAGTGAATAGTCAACCAAAGTGAGCTTTGCCCCCTGGGCGATCATTGCATCGATCTCTTTCAACCCCATAATGCCCGCCACGGCGTTGCGGGGATTTTTGTAAACGCCTCCGTCTTTGCGGCGGATGCGGGAGTAGATATTGACAAAGTCATCGGAACGGATGACGATCTCGCCCCGGGCGGGACGGTCAAGTTTACCGGTATAGCCGGGAGCTTCAAGTTCTATGAGGGGCAATTTATCAGAAACATCTTCTCCGGTTTCCCCGTCTCCCCGGGTGGCAAGAACAGCACCGTCAAATCCGGCGGAAATGCCGTCATATTTGGGCTGAACAAGGAGTTTTTCATCGGGAGTCCGGGCAAATTTGTGCCCCCATTCAAGGAGTGCAGCCAGAGAATAAGCCTTATCCAGAGAGAGCATAGGGGTGCGGTGACGTACCTTGCCCGCTGAAACGACTGCGGGCGTATAAATCTTATTGACCAGGGGATGATTGGGGTCTCTGCGGCGGAGTTCCTCAAAGAGTTTGTCATAATCGGCATCACTGATTTCAGGAGTTCCTTTTTCCCAATAAAGTTTATTGTGATGACTGACCAGCTCCACAAGGGCATCAAGTGTCATACCGGCAAGATTTTCAAACACACTCATCATAAAACTTTTTCTCTCCTGAAAAATCGATCTCAAAAAATCAAGGCTCTGTTCCCTTCATGGGTAGGTAAAATAATTTTTTTACATAAAACTTTTACAGACCGCTTTTTATTTTTGAGAACTCAAAAATGAAAAGCGTTACTGAAAAAGGTTTTCCGGCTTCGTTGAACTACGCCGTGACAAGGGGAAAAGGGAACTTCAGTTTTCGATTCTCGCAGCTAGTTACAGCTGCGAGTTATTCCGAAGCCGACGTTTCGGCCCTCCCCGGCTCCCCAAAAAACTTTTTACAACACTTTTCCGGGCATACCGCAGGAACGCAGGACTCTGCCCGCGTGACACATCGCAAGGGCGAGAGCGTCGGTGCTGTCGAGGGGGATCTGGTCGATTTCGATCCCCAGTTCGGCGGCGATCATAACGGCGATCTGTTCCTTGGTGGCCTTTCCGCTGCCCACGGCGGCTCTTTTGGCCACAGTGGGAGCGTAGGCATAGGCAGGAACTCCATTGACGCTCAAAGCGGCAAGGATAGCTCCCCGTGCCATACCGAGAATAATAGCCGTCCCGGCGTTTTTTCCCATAAAGGGTTCTTCGAGGACGGCACACTCGGGATGAAAGGTATTGACCAGCTCACATATACCTAAATGCAAACGCCTCACACATTCCGAGTGAGGCAGTTTGGGAGAGTTGGCAATAACTCCGCAATCGATGACCTTGAATCTGCCCCCGGTCCCGGCTTCGATCACCCCGTAACCGGTGGTGCGGATAGCCGGGTCGATACCGAGAATGATCATTCAGCAGCTCCAAAAGCGGCGGTCACTTCAAAGAGTTTTTCCTCCGCCATATGGGGAGCCATAAACTGGACTCCCACGGGCATACCTGATTCAGGATCAGTTCCGCAGGGCATACTGAGGCCGCAGTTGCCTGAGATATTCAAAGCGATGGTAAAGATGTCGGACAAATACATCTGCAAAGGATCGCTTTTTGCTCCGAATTTGAACGCCACAGCCGGCGTCACAGGAGTCATAAGGATATCGCACTTTTCAAAGGCTTCTGCAAAGTCTTTACGGATCAGCGTACGCACCTTTTGGGCACGCAGATAGTAGGCATCGTAATAACCGCTTGAAAGCACATAGGTTCCCAGCAGGATGCGGCGTTTGACTTCGTTTCCGAATCCGGCACCGCGGCTCTTGAAATAGGTTTCATTCAAGTCGCCTGCTTCCACCCTGGCTCCGTAACGCATACCGTCAAAACGTGCAAGATTTGCACTGGCTTCGGCGGTGGCGAGGATGTAGTAAACCGTCACAGCATACTTGGAGTGGGGCAGAGAAACTTCCACCGTTTCTCCTCCCAGAGCACGGATCTTTTCAATGGCCTTGTTGAGTTGGGCTTCCACACCGGCATCCAGACCGGAAGTAAAATATTCCTTGGGCAGTCCCACTTTGACTCCCTTGAGGGAACCGGAAGCAGCTCCTTTGAGGGCAGCTGCGGCAAAATCGGGGACAACTTCATCCAGACTGGTGGAATCCAGAGGATCTTTGCCGGAAATGATGGAAGTCAGAATAGCTGAGTCCACCACATCGTTGGTCATAGGACCGATCTGGTCAAGACTGGAAGCAAATGCCACAAGTCCGCTGCGGGACACACGCCCGTAGGTGGGCTTGACGCCGACAATTCCGCAAAAGGCGGCAGGCTGACGGATGGAACCGCCCGTATCGCTGCCCA
>JAZUPO010000053.1:0-16468 GCA_045605205.1 Victivallaceae bacterium | reverse complement strand
CGGGCGGGGGGCAGGCCAATGTGCCTTGCAAAGGCTTTGGAAAAGGCGTAACGGTCGGAAAATCCGCACTCGGCGGCAATGGAACTGATATCGTCGGCTCCGGAACTCAGGAGCAGGCAGGCTTTCTCAAGCCGCATTTTTAACGCATATTGATGGGGGGAAACGCCGGTTTTCTGTTTGAAAAACTTTTGGAAGTTGCTTCCGGACATACCGATGGAACGGCATATCCTGTCGTTGGGGATTTTTTGATTCAACATTCTCAGGGCTGTCTGCAAACGGTCGTCCGGGGGGGCGTCTTCCGGAACAAAACGGTCAGCGGGGATCGCTGCCAGAGCGGAATAGACAAGAGCATAGACCGCTGCGGGGGAAAGTTTTTCTTCTGAAAAAAGGTGTTCCAGAACACCGCAGAGTTCAGGCTCAAAGAGCATTACCCCCGGCTTGACCCGGGAATAGGGGAGTCCGGTTTGAAAGTGGATGTAAAGATGTTCAAAAGGGGTTTCGCAGCGGCTTTGAAACGGGGTTCCCGGGGGGATGAGGATGATCTCTTTTCTGCCGGGGCGGATCTCCTGATCTTCAAATGTCAGCACAGCTCCCGGGCCGGAGTTGCAGTAGAGGAACCAGAAGGGATCTTTTCTGGTAAAGTTCCAGGCAAAAGCCACTTCACCCCGGCCGCAGAGGAAAATTTCTGCTCCCGGACTGGGGACGGGGGCGAACTGTTCAGGCTGTTTGATAATTTTTGACATCTTTTTAGCTGGAATTGACATTTTTATTTTCCTTGTACCGTAGTATAATATACATATGCAACCTCAAATATACAAGGAGTGAAAATGTCAATTTTAACATCTCAGGAATTTTCCCGCCGTATGGCTGCCGCCCAGGCTGCTGTCCGTAAGAACGATCTGGATGCGATTCTTGTTTTTTCAACAGAGTCCGAACCTGCTGCTGTCCGTTATTTTTCCGATTACTGGCCCAGCTTTGAAACAGCTGCCGTCCTGATCCCCGCTGATGGAACCCCGACCCTGATTATCGGTCCTGAATCTCTGACTTATGCCACCAGCCGTTCCAAGCTGCCCAAGATCATTCAGCTGATGGATTTCCGCGAATCCTCACAGCCCGATTATCCCGGTTCCACTCTGCCCAAATGGGAGGATATCGTTTCTGAATACAAACTGAAGAAAATCGGTATCTGCAACTGGTATCTTTTCCCCTATATGATGATGACCGATCTTGCCAAAGCTATGGGCGGTATTGAAAATATCGTCCCTGCTGACGATATGATCCGGCCCATTTTTATGAAAAAGAGTGCCGAAGAAATCGCCTGCCTCAAGGCTTCCGCCCGGGCTTCTGAAGCGGGATTCAAGGCTATTCTTGAAAACATCAAGCCCGGTATGACCGAAGCCGAACTCTGCGGTATCGCCACTGCCGCTATGACTGCTGCCGGTGCTGAATGTACCGGTTATCCCATCTGGTGCTGTTCCGGGCCCAATTCCAATCAGGCGATCAGCCGTCCCACTTTGCGTAAGGTGCAGTGCGGCGAGATCATCCACTTTTCCATCGGTGCCAAGATCGAAGGATACAGCTCCAGTATCGGCCGTCCTGTGGTGCTGGGCCAGTGTCCTGACGATATCCTCAAGTTCCTGCAAGTCGGACTTGATGCTGCCAATATGACTTTTGATGTGATGCGGAACGGCGTCAAATCCGGAGACGCCGCCCGTCAGGTCCACGACTTTATCCGTGCCAAAGGTTACGGAGATGCCATTCTTTACGGTCCCGCCCACGGCTGCGGACAGATGGAGTGTGAATACCCCTTCCTTGAGACCAGTTCTGAATATATGCTTGAAGCGGATATGACCTTTATGCAGGATATGTTCCTCCACCGCAACGGTATGGGATTCCGCTGGGAAGACGGTTTGCTGGTCAAAGCCGAGGGCCCTGCTGAAATGCTTTCCAGCTACGGCCGTCAGATCAATATTCTCTGAGGCGAGCGTGGGAAAATGATTATAGACATTCACGGACATCTCGGAAACATCAATTTCAGCGAATTCTGGCAGGCTGATGCTGACAAACTCCGGGAGTATATGAAAGATTCCGGAACAGACAAACTTTGTCTGTCGGCTTCACGTTCCATTATGTACGACATCAAAGAAGGCAACGCCGAACTGGATGCTGTGCTGAAAAAATATGATGAATTTTACGGTTACGCTGTGGTCAGTCCCACTTTCCCCGGTACAGAGGATGAACTGCATTATCTGCAGGATAATCCCAAGTTCCGGGGGGTGAAGATCCATCCTGATTACCACGGATATGATCTTTCTGTGCCTTCCAATTACCGTTTTATCGACCGGATCGCAGGGGAAGTGCCGATGATGCTGTTTCACGTTTCCTGTATGCCGGGAAGCGGGTTTTCAAAGGCTGAAACTGTTGTTTCCATAGCCAAAGATCACCCCGAAACCAAATTTGTTCTGGCCCATTGTGCCGGGTTGTTCCAGAACGGAAATTATCCCTTCTTTCCCAATATGGACTCTCTGGAACGGATCTGCGATGCGGGACTGCCCGATAATGTGTGGATCGATACTGCCCACTATCTGCTTTATGCCTATCAGACTGTAATGGCCAAGATGGTGCGTCTGGCAGGTGCGGAACACGTCGTTTTCGGCACAGACTCCCCCCTGCAGGGAGCGATGCAGATGAAATTTGCCCAGGATGTGGTGTACGCTCTGGATATCCCTCAAGAGGAAAAAGAGGCCATTATGTACAAAAATGCCCTCAAGATACTCGGCCTTGAGTGACGGATATATCTTTTAACTGAAGACATCTGACAGAACCCGGCAAGCAGAAGTTTGCCGGGTTCTGCTGTATAGAGGAAGTAAAAAGTTTTTCGCTTTTTTTGTTTTTTATGTTGTAATAGAAGAATATCCGTGCTATATTAGGCTTTTGTGCCTGCATATTGATATATGCGTTTGTTTTATCAATTTACCAAACGGAATACCAAAAGAGATGAATTGTGACTTTTCAAAACTGAGTCAGTCCGAGCTGGCCGGGGTCAGACGGGAACTTGAAGAGCGTTACGCCGAGTTTCAGGCAAGGAACCTCAAGCTCAATATGGCCCGGGGAAAGCCCGGTGCGGAACAATTGGATATCAGTGACTCCATTCTTGAGTCTGCCAATCCCAAGTTTGCCGCTGACGGCAGTGATTGCCGCAATTACGGCGTTCTTGAAGGGTTGCCTGAAATGCGCAAGTTTTTCGGCGATGTGCTGGGAATCGACCCCGCCAATATTATTGTAGGCGGCAATTCCAGTTTGAATCTGATGTATGATGCTATGGCACGTCTTATGCTTTTCGGCACTCAGGGCAATACTCCCTGGGGCAGAGTTCCCAAAGTGAAATTTCTCTGTCCTGCCCCCGGATATGACCGCCACTTTGCTGTGACGGAGGAATTCGGCATCGAAATGATCACCGTGCCTATGACTGAGGACGGCCCCGATATGGATATGGTCGAAGCTCTTGTCAAAGAAGATGATTCAGTTAAAGGTATCTGGTGTGTGCCTTTGTACTCCAACCCCGAGGGGGTGGTTTACAGCGATGAAACAGTGAGCCGCCTTGCTTCTATGAAGTGTGCCGCTCCCGATTTCCGCATTTTCTGGGATAATGCTTACGGCGTTCATCATCTCTATGAAGTTGTGGAACTTAAAGATATCTTTGCGGCCTGTGCCGAAGCCGGAAATCCTGACCGGGCGTTGTATTTCTTTTCCACCAGCAAGATCACCTATCCCGGAGCCGGTGTTTCAATGGTGGCTTCCAGTGCTGCCAACTGTGCCGAGATCCTGAAGCATATGACCATTCAGACTATCGGTCACGACAAGCTCAATCAGCTGCGTACTTTGCAGTTTCTCAAAAATGCTGACGGCCTCAGGGCTCAAATGGAAAAACAGGCCTCTTTGCTCCGTCCCAAGTTTGAACTGGTGCTTGAGATCCTCGACAGAGAACTTGCCGGAACCGGGCTTGCTCAGTGGAAAAAGCCCCGGGGCGGCTACTTTGTGGCACTTGATACTCTTGACGGATGTGCAAAAGAAACTGTCCGTCTTGCCAAAGAAGCGGGTGTCGTTATGACGGGTGCCGGAGCGACTTTTCCCTATAAAAATGATCCCCGTGACCGGAATATCCGTATCGCTCCCACATTTCCGCCTTTGAACGAACTTGCAGTGGCAATGGAACTCTTTTGCATCTGCGTCAAGCTGGCTTCAGTGCGTAAACTTATGGCCTGATATTTCAGGGAGTTCTTGAAAAATGGTCAGAACTGCGTGCCTGAAAGGAGTTTTGGGCGAGGCTGTCAGACGTACTGTTGAGGAGCGTTTCAAAAAACTTGACTGCCTCCTTTTGGAAGAACCCTTTGCCCTGAGAAATGAAACCGACAATGCCTGGCGGTGTGAATTCTGGGGCAAAGTGCTCCGCTCTGCCATTGTGGCTGCGGCAGCATTGAAGGACGCTGAACTTGAAACAATGATCGCTCAGAGTGTCAGACGTCTGATGAAAACCCAGACCCCCGACGGATGTATTTCAAGTTATCCTCCGGGATCACAGCTTAAAGGCTGGGATGTCTGGGGCAGAAAGTATGTGCTTCTGGCCCTGATAAGATATTATGAAATGCTCGATCCTGATCCGGTTGTTCTCCAGTGCTGCTGCCGTATGGCTGATCATCTGATGAGTCAGACAGGTCCGGAAGAAGGGAAAAAATCCATTCTCGCAGTCGGTCAGCACAACGGTCTTGCTCCTGCAAGCATTCTGGGAGCCTTTGTGGCTCTGTGGCGTCTGACCGGTGCAGAAAAATACCGGGCATTTGCAGAGTACATTATTTCAAGCGGCTGTTCAACTCTGGGGAATATTTATGAAGATATCGCCGTCGGCATTATGCCTTCAGCTGTGGGCAACGGCAAGGCTTATGAACTGACCAGCTGTGTTCAGGGAGCTGTGGAACTGGAACTTCTTGAATCCCGTCCCGGTGTTGCTGAAATGGCCAAACGCTACTATGCCGCCGTCCGTGACCGGGAAATATTCATTACCGGTGTCGGCGGGGCTAAAGACAGTGTGGGGGAATTCTGGTTTGACGGTGCATTGCGCCAGACCCGGGCAGGAGTTATGGGACTGGGAGAAACCTGTATCATTGCCACCTGGCTGCGGTTCTGTGCCGATATGCTGCAGCTGACCGACGATCCCACTGTTGCCGATGAAATGGAAAAATCCCTTTATAACGGCATTCTCGGTGCTCTTGCCCCGGACGGCACCCACTGGATGCATATGAATCCCACCCCTCTGACCGGCGGGGGCTTCAAAGCCTTTGCACCCGATCAGATGGGACGGAATTTCGGCAAACCCTTCGGCGGAAATGACTGCTGCCGTGCCCAGGGCCCGGAAGGACTTGTGACCGCTTTGCTTATGGCTGTTACAGAAAAGGAAAACACGTTCACAGTCAATCTCTTTGAGCCTCTTTCATACGCTTTGCTTGTAATAGAAGGGGATTATCCCCGCACTCCGGAAGTCCTGATCCGTTTTACAGAAAAATGTACAAAGCGTTTGCGTTTGCGGACACCGGAATTTCTGGAAAAAGTAACCCTTAACGGCAAAGAGATCCCCTTTGAAAAGGGCGTTTATCTTGTGCTTTCAAAAGAGTGGGAGCCTGACGATAAGGTGGTTCTTGAATTTGATTTTACTTTGAAAGAGATCCCCGCTCCTGACGGTTCTCCTTTTGTGGCTGTCAAAAGAGGTCCTCTTGTTCTTGCGGCAGACTCCAGGGGCACTGTTCCCGGTGCATTGGTCAATACTGTGTGGCGGGGCATTCCTTTGTGCGACTACGCAACGGCGGGAAATGAATTTAATGAAGCCAATACTTTACAGGTTTGGTTTCCGGAAAAGATAAAAAGGTAAAACTTCAGTTTTATTTGTCAAAACTCCTTGAAATTATCCGGTTTTGCACTTATATTTTAAGTGAATATATAATTTAAAGGAGTTTTACTTATGTTTGACCCGAAACTGCTGCTGCCGGAAAAAATTTATGCCGTTGCCGGATTTGAGATCAATATCTATTTTCAGAATGTTGTCACTGTCATCAATCCTGCCAATTACGCTTTTGATGTGGAGTGCGAAAAAGGCCGTTGCGATCAGGAACGGTGGCGGTGGACTCCCGCTGAAGAAGATACGGGAGAGCACAAACTCAAACTTTCTGTTTGGAGCGATGAAGGATTGCTCGCCGAAGCGGAAACGACCATTATTGTTTCCCCCCGGAACGCAGGTGAGGGGAAAACATTGACCATTCTTCAGATCGGAGCCAGCTGTATGGCGGCCAAAGGCCACGGCGAATCCCTTATGGAGCGGTTTCAGCTGCCTCAGAATCCCCGGCTTGTGATGTTGGGCTCTCATAGTCCCGGCTACACACCTGTCGTTCCCGGCGGTCCTGCCAATGAAGCATTCGGCGGCTGGTCGTGGAGAACCTTTTTGAAAAAGAAAAATCTTATGAACTGGACAACGACGGTCTGCATCCCAAACGCCCCTGGGATGTGCCTTCACCTTTTCTTTTTGACCGCAACGGGAAAAAAGAGTTTGACTTTCAAGCCTATATCGACACGGTCTGTCACGGTGTGAAACCTGATGTGGTCTACTTTGAACTGGGCGTCAATGGAACTTTTCTTGCCAAAACAGATGCAGAGTTTGAAGAAATGTGGCAAAGGGATCTTTACCCCTATATGAAGCGTATGATCGACAGCGTGAAAGCTGTTTTGCCTGATGCCGTTCTGGGGGTCGAACAGATTCCCAAGGGCTCCTGGAGTCAGGACTCTTTCGGTAAAAATTACGGCTGTCTCCAGAGTCGCCGCCGCTGGCTTATCAATGGGGATTTGCTTTTCAGGAAATATGCCAAATTGGCTTCTGAGATGGGATACTTGATTATTCCTGAGTACCACAATGCTGACGGAACGGCGAATTATCCCGTGGAGGAAGAACCCCTCTTTGCCGGAAGCAAAGTGATGGTCAAACGTCCTTCCAATGCTCTGCACGCTTGTGAAAATGGATACGGTCAGTGGGCAGATTGTGAGTACTTCTTCCTGAAATACCTTATGGCTCAAGGGTTGGTAAAGTAAGAACGATGTGACAACAGTCCGGCTTTTGAGCAATGAAGAGTGAGAAAGACAAAAAAGACTTACTGTTTTTTTGAGATAAAAATAAGGAAAAAGACAATGCAGAAAAAGATTGAATCAGAGGAAAAGAGTTTTATTCTTTGGGGAGTATTTACCGCTGCGACTTGCTTTTTTTGTGATTGGATGAGAACTCTTGTACAAAGAAGAAAACCTGCCTGCAGGCAGGTGAAGCTGAGCAGCTTCACCTTAATAGAACTTCTTGTCGTTATCGCTATTATCGCCATTCTTGCCGCTATGCTTCTGCCCGCCTTGCAGCAGGCGCGGGAGCGGGGACGTATGGCCGCGTGTACCAGCAATATCAACCAGATCGGAAAAGCCAAGAATATGTATCAGGGGGATAACAACGGGTATGTTGTTCCCTACCGCAACGGCGGCGGCAGCGGTAATCGCTACTATTACAGCCGTAATGAAAAAAATGAATTGATCGCAGGTTATCTGGGGTGCAAGACCTATGAAACCGATCCCGCCCCCATCGGTGGCGGCCGCATCAAAGCGGGGAAGAAACTGCGGGGACCTCTGTTGTGTCCTACAGCCCCCATTGAAGGTATGCAGGAATCTATGAAAAAGGATAAAAATCCTTCCTTTTTCTTTTACAATACCAGTGGCTATCTGAGCAACATAAAACTGAACAGTGTCTTCCGCCCTGCACTGGCAAGTGCTTTGATGGAGGTCGGATTGGCTAAGAACAGAAATTATGTTTATTACTCTTACTATCTGAAAGGCCTTTCAGATTCAGGACAATCTATTATTGATGCCCGGCACAACAACTCCCTTAACATTCTTTTTCTTGACGGGCACGTTCAGCTGGTTCCATACGCCAGAGTGCCGGATAATGATGAGACTTCCGGCGTCTGGAATACAGTGTTTTTTCAGGTGTGGAAAAGAAAGGTTCCCCCTGGCTGGTAATAAATATTTCTCCTGAAGCTGCCCCCTTGAATCATCAATACAAAAATACGAGGATCATTATGAGAAAGAAGAGAAGTTTTACGCTGATTGAGCTTTTAGTAAAAAGATCACATCTCTGCTGTGATCGTGTTTACGGCAAAGAAGGAAGTTTTTCACCTGCCTGCAGGCAGGTGAAGCTGTACAGCTTCACCTTAATAGAGCTTCTTGTCGTAATCGCTATTATCGCCATCCTGGCCTCTATGCTTCTGCCTGCCTTGCAGCGGGCAAGGGAGGCCGGCAAAAGCAGCAGCTGTCTCAACAATCTCAGTCAGATCGGACGGATGGTCAATATGTATATCCCTGATAACAGAGATTTTATTGCTCCCGTGAAAAATTCTGTCGGTTATTATACCGCGACCAAATATATTTTTCAGAACCGGCCTAACAAATCACTGCTGGGCTCTTATTTCGGCTATACTCAGGCAGAAGCCTGTGACGCTATGGGCGGGTTCTATTCCGGGAAACGGGACAAACTTGCCTGTCCCTCTTATGCACCGGACAAGCCTAATGTGACCCGCTATACTTATGGAATTAACACCGATTTGGATGTTGGGGCTGCCTCTAACAAGATGATGCAGCGGCAAGTATTGCTTACGACCCGCTGGAAATATCCGAGCCGGTGCGGTTATATGATGGACAATAAACCGATCAATCAATCCTATTACCGTTTGAATTACAACCAGAGCTGGGAGATCCCCAACGATTCAAATTGCGGATTTGTTGACTTCAGACACAACCTCAACTGTAATGTGCTTTTCGGTGACGGACACGCCGGAGCTTTGAGATTCGGGAAATTTCCCTGTTATATCCCCGGTATCTCAGATACAAGTTCTTATTACTGCTCTTTCTGGGCTCCGGTATCCAAGTCTGATGCCGAAGGAAGACTGCCTACAAATATCTGGTAAAACATAAACTTTGTTTATAGGAGAATAAAAATGAAACAAAAACTATTGCTGTTGGCAGCACTGCTGGGAGTTTCTCTCTCAGGTGCAGAAATCACCTACAAAAACAAATTCTTTGAAGTCACCTTTGACACCAAAGGGGCTGTGATCAAGAAACTTGTTCACAAAGGTGAAAACTGGAACGGTTCCTGTGCTTCCGGAAGTTCCTTCGGGGATTTGCGTATCGGCTGTGCCACAGGCCCCAAATCCCAGGAACACGAAAACTTTGAAAAATATGACTTCGCCATAAAAAAGTGGGATGTCCGGGGAAGCAATACCCTTGATGTCACCTTTACCGCCTGCGGAACCGTTTTCAAAGATATCCGTCTTGAGAAAACCTACAAATTCAATCACTACCGTCCCGATGAACTTGTTATTGAATATGTACTCAAAAATAATGGCTCCAAAGCTCAAAATCTTTTTCTGAGCACCCGGACTTTTTTCCACAGATCAGGTAAAAACAATATTTACTATCAGCCCCGGGCAACGGGCGATGCCGCTCTGGTGCAGAGCAAATATATGGAGTTTTCCAAACTGCCTCCCCGCCGCTTTATGGCGGTGGCCGCAGATGACAAGTCCGGGCTTGTTATGGAATTTCCGGCTGACTCTGTGACCGGATTTATGAACTGGTTTCTGAAACAGGGTTTCCCCACTCAGGAATATTTCAGCGACAGCCGTCTCATTCCGGCAGGTTCCAGCCGCAAGATCACTGCCAAGATGACTTTTGCCAAAGATGTCCACGCTCTCAGAGCCAGGGCTTCTATGAAAACCGTCAAGATCAAAGGCACCGTCCCCCCCCAGGTGGAACAGCTGGCCCGGGAAGAAGATCCCTCTTACAAAACCCGCCAGGTCAAGGCTGAAGCTCCCGCTGACCGGAACTTTGTGGATATCACCTTTAACCGTCAATTCAATGACTCCTGGCGTGCCGTGGCTCTGCCCGGAAATGTGGCGATCAAAAATATCGCTGTCTATGAACTTGAAAATGACCAGCCCTCTCTGGACAAGCCTGTTGCTTATCAGCTGAATGGCCGTGAGCTTGTGTTGTTTGTTCCCGGGCTTTATCCCGGAAATTCCCCCTGGCGTTCCAAGGTGATCGACGGGTTCTATCATTACATTTCAGGGTATCACTATGCCAGAGGCCCCATTGCCCTGAGCTGCCGCATTTACTTTGACCGTCCCGGCGGCAAAAAGATCACCGGTGCTCCTGCCGGCGGTGAACTTTATATCAACGGCGGTTTTGAAAAAGCTGACCCCAAAAACGCTAAAGTCCCCCAGTATTCACCCTATGTTTCCAATCCTCACCGCCATATCACCTGGCATCAGAAAGGCGGCATCAACAACAGCCGCTGTCTGGAAGGCGGCAGTGCCTATTTGGCCTTTTTCCCTGAAAAAAATACCACCTATACTTTGAATATCGCCCTCAAGGCCGTGGGCGGAGGCGGAAGATGCTGGCTCTACCTTAAATTTTACTCCGCTGACGGAAAGGAATTGGTCAAGAACCGCAAGCTCCTTTTCTGCAATGACAATGCCTTTGACTGGAAAAAAATCACCAAAAGTTTCATTCCTCCCCGGGAAGCTGCTATGGGTGAAATCACCATTTCCCGCGGACGGCGGAACGGATGTTCCATTTTTGTTGATGACTTCAGTGTCAAGGCTTCTCCCGTGCCTTGCGTGAAAATTTCTGCCAAAGAAATGGCAAAACAGGAACTTGTCAAGCAGTGGGATATCCCCATTAAGGAACTTGAAGCTCTTTCCACCGGAGCTGTCAAAAATTACAAGCCCTGGTTTGTTCCTGCTGGCAAAAAGGTCGATATTCTCTATCTCGCCTGTGAAAACCGGGTGGGCAGACTTCACAGCAGCAAAAGAGAATTGGCAGAACTTTCTATGCGTCTGCCTATGGATATCAAGACTATCCCCGTGATCCGTCAGGTGGTCTCCAGTACCGGAAGTTACGGTGTCTGGGTGATGACCTTCAGAAAAAATCTTTCAGCATACACCACTGAATGTCTGAAAGAGATCAAAAAAGCCCCCAAAGTGGTCTTTCTTACCACCTATCAGGAAAAACTTCACGACAAAGATCTGACTGACCTTTTGGTTAAATGGCAGAAAGCGGGAACAAACTTTTTCTTTTTCGGCTGCACTCCTCCGAAAGTCCTGCAGGGTAAAAGGATCCCTTCTCCCATTGCTCCCGTTGTTCCCATTATGCGGAAATACAATCCTTCCGCTATGATCCGGTGGTATAAAAAGGGTTCTTCCATTGTGGCTGTTTCCTACCACGGAGCCAAAGAAAATCCTGTTGTTGAACAAAAGGATGTGACCATTGCTTCTTTCAGCAAATTCCACGAAGGAAGGGATTTTATCTGGTGGGAATACAGTTACCTTTTTGATATGCAAGCTTTGCGTTATCTGAGCGGTATCAGAAGTAACGTGAAACTGGTCGGTGGAACCGAAAAAACTCTTGAACTCAAGGCTGAAAAACCTTTCAACGGTTCTGTTGAAGTCGTTGTCCGCAATAAGTTCCGGGACGAAAAAAGTGTTGTGACACTGCCCCTGAAACTTGCCGCAGGTGCCCATAAGATCCAGCTGCCCGGATTTACTTTGCCGGGAGGAACTTTTATCGCTGAAGTCCGGATCTTTGACGGAAAAAAACAGGTCGTCGATGCGGGAGCTTACCGTTTCGACCGGACAGAAAGTGTCCCTGTGGAAGTCAAATTTGCCAATGCTGAACGCATTTTCCCCAAAGGCAAAAATGTCGAATTCAGTGTCAATGTGAAAAATGCCCCCGCAGGTTCTCTGCTTGAAGTGGAAATCGAAGACACATTAAAACGTGTTATTGCAAAGAAAAGTGTCAAAGTTCAAAGTGTCAATGCCTTTTCATTCACACTTCCCGGCCCCCGGACTCTGCTCAACAATATCTTTGTCAGAGTGAAAAAGAACGGTGTGACTCTTACTGAAGTTATGGAGGAGTTTTCTTCACCTCTGGGCAAACCTGACCTGACCGAATATCTGGGCCTCAACTGGGGCAATGTGACGCCCGCCAAGCGTGATATGGGCGTTACTGCCGGAACGCTCGGTCATATCGACTGGGCCAATACTCCCGTTTATATCCGTCTGCTGCGGGTTTTGAATGCAGAGCCTTCACCTATGGGAATGTACAGGTACGGTTTGACTTCCGATCTTTACCGGAGTGACCGTAAATCCGATCCGGTGCGTAATCCCTGTTTCTCTGATCCTGCCTTCCACAAGGCCAATCTGGAACGTATGGACAAATGGGCCAAAATCGGCCGTTACCGTTACTATGACGTGCAGAATTACTGGAGCGGCGACGAACAGTTCCTGGGAGCTTCTGTCTGCTATTCACCCCACTGTCTCAAACTTTTCAGAGAATACCTCAAGAAACAGTATAAAACCATTGCCAATCTCAACAAAGAGTGGCAGAGTTCTTTTGCTTCCTTTGATGTTGTGATTCCTCAGCAGAAAGAGGAACTGAAGGACAAAAATAATCTGTCCCCCTGGCTGGATCATAAACTCTTTATGGCTCAGGTCTATGCCAAAGGGCAGTTCGGATTTTTTGCCGATGCTCTGAAAAAATATACCTCCAGTGTTAAGTTCGGCCCCAGCGGAACCTCCAACCCCGGTTTGGGTCTGGATTGGTATCAGATGATGAAGTACTGCAGACTTCTCAGTTACTACGGCGGTATCCAGGTGAAACTGATCCACGATTTCGGGGGCAAGAATATCCGTGCCGGCAAATGGGGCGGCTACTGCCACGCTCACATTGATGCTGAACCTTACATCTACGATCCTATGTGGGAAGGTTTGATCCGCGGTGCCAATATGGCTGCTGTCTGGCCCCCCATTATGTTCAACGGCGATGGAACGCCCCTGCGGAACTTCTTCCACGCTTCACGTTCTTTGAAAGAGCTCCAGAGCGGTATCGGCAAGATGTGGCTGGAAGCTGACCGGAAACCTGAGATCGCTATTCTCTATTCACAAAGTTCACTTTACACCGCTATGAACTCCATTGGAACTGCTCACTGGCAGAACAGTCAGTCCTCCTGGGTGAAACTCCTGGAAGATCTGAAGTATGACTGCAAATTCATCTCTTATGAGGAACTTGCTCAAAAAGGTGTCGCTCATAAATACAAGGTTCTGATCCTGCCTTGCACTCTTTCTCTGTCAGAAAAAGAAACCTCTTCCCTTGAAGCCTTTGTCAAACGGGGCGGTACCCTTATCGCCGATGTGGCCCCCGGACGTTATGACGGTCACGGCAAAAGGTGGAACAATCCCGGCCTTGCCAAACTCTTTGCTCCCAATGCCGGCGTGATCAAACCCTGGATGCAGCTCTATACGCCTGCAAAAGAAAAATTCTTTACCGGCGAAAAAGATCTGGGTATCGACAAGGCGACGGCTTACGGCAAAGGTAAAGCTGTGCTTTTGAATCTGCTCGTTGGCCAGTATCACTTCATTACCCTGGGCGGTACCGGCGGCGAAATCAGCAAGAGTGTTTCCGGTGATGCCAAGTTCCAGATGACTTTGCGGACTCTGGTGGACCGTTACCTGACCGCTGCCAAAGTGCGCCGGGAACTTCGTGTACTCAGCGATAAAGGCGGGGAATTCCCCTGTATGGGGGTTGTGCGTTTTGACGGCCCCAACAGAGTGCTGGCACTTCACCAGACAGGTGGCGAAGGGGAACGCTTCAACTTCAAGGCTGCGGCCCCTGTAACTGTGAAACTTGCTGCCAAAGGACACGTTTATGATGTCCGTGAAGGCAAATATCTGGGATACACCGATAGTTTCAAGAGTTCCATTCTGCCTGCCTGGAGCAAGATTTATTCCATTCAGCAGAAAAAGATTTCCGCTCTCAACGTGACTGTCCCCGCAGCTGTCAAGGCCGGTGATCTCTTTGAGGTGAAGTTTACTGCCGCCGGAGCTGCCGGAGCTCAAGTCTATCATCTGGTGCTCCGTGATCCTGCCGGCAAGGAAGATGCTCTTAATACTAAGAACTATCACGCTGCCGGTACCGGCAAGGCCCTCTTGCAGATTCCTTTCAATGCCGCAAAGGGCAATTGGAGCGTTGAGATCACTCACGTCAATACGGGGCTCAAAGCTCTGAAAAAGATCACTGTCAAATAAACAACACTTCTGTTCCCGATAAAGAGCGGTAAAAATAAAAGGTTTGAGGAAAGGTATTTTTCCCTCCGCCCCAAACCTTTTTCAGAACTTCATTTTTGCAAGATTTGCAAAAGTTTTGTGCCGCTTAAGGATTTCAAAAAAAAGTTCATATCGGGAATAGGGCTTAAACAAAAGAGAGTTTGGGGTTATGCATAACGACTTCGGAAATGCCGTCAATGAATATTTTGTCAAAGTGTTCCGCCGCCTTTACAAAGAACGTGCCGGACGGATCGCAAATCTGACAACAAAGGAAGATGTACTTGCTTACGCCGCACAGGCTAAAAAGCGTATCCGGGAAGTGTTTGATCTTGACAAACTGCCCCGGACTCCTCTGAAAGTTGTGTTTACCGGCGAGTATGATTTCAAATATTATACATTGAAAACTTTGTATTTTGAAAGTCTCCCCGGTTACTATGTGACCGCCAATCTCTATCTGCCCCCCGCCGACGGTAAACCCTTTGCCACGGTGCTTCATCTGTGCGGACACAACTACGATGCCAAATCCTGCACCAACGGCGTTTCTCTCAATGTGGGATTGGCCGCCAACGGGATCGCCGTTCTCAGTATCGACCCCGTTTGTCAGGGCGAAAGACTCCAGCACTTTATGGATGACCGCAATCTTTGCGGTGCTCACAATACCATTGGCAAAGAACTGGTGCTCTTTGGAGAACACTTTTGTGCCTGGCGGGCCTGGGATGCCTTGCGTGCCATTGACCTCATTTGCGAAATGGATGAATTGGATTCCTCAAGGATTATGCTGACCGGATGCTCCGGCGGCGGCACGATGACCGCCTGGGTCAACGCTCTTGATGACCGTTTGATCGCTTCAGCACCCAGTTGTGCCACGACACGCTGGGTGAGAACGGTGGAAAACGAACTGCCCATTGATGCCGAACAGATGCCCCCCGCTCTTGCCGGGGAAGGCTATGATATGGCAGACTTCCTTGTGGCTACCTTGCCCCGTCCCATACTGGTGAGCGGCGAGACAAATGACTTCTTTGACGAAAGAGGCCAGCAGGAGGTGGGAAGGGAACTGGAACACTTGAGTGCTCTTGCTGAAGCTCCTGTCAAAAGTACCTTTTTCACCGGCCCCAACGGCCACGGTTTGAAACAGGAACAGCGTGAGGCGATCCGGGAGTTTTTCTTTAAGGCTGCAGGTGTCGTACCTAAAGGGATTCCTGAAGATGAGATTCCCCGGCCTGAAACGGAACAGAAACTGGCAGCTCCGGGGGGCGATGTTTTCAATATTCCCGGCAACTTGAGTGCTATGGAACTGATGAAACAGCGGTGTGCCAAAGTTATTGCTTCAAGAAAAGCTCTCAGCAGAAGTGAGCTGAAAACAGTTTTGCGTGACTGTTTGAAACTGCCCGCGGAAGTGCATAGTCCTGCTGATTACCGCCGTCTGCCCCAGCATATTTTCCGGGACGATGACCACGTTATCAACCGTTATCTCATTGAAGATGATGAAAAGATCCTGGGCGTTCTCAACGCCTTGACAGGCGGCGGGGATTTTCAGATGCCCAAGTGCAAAGAGGCTGTTTTTTATCTGCCTGATATTGAGTGTATTGAAATGGAAACACTGCCGGAGGAGTTGTACAAAGATAAAATATTGTTCGGATTTGACTCTTTCGGTGTCGGCAATCTGATCCCCACATCCTGCGGTGTTTATGCCAGAACACCCCAAAGTTGTTACGGTGCTTACTGGCATTTTGCCGGAATGAGTTATATGCTGGGCAAAAGTTTCCCCGGACTCCAGATGGAAGGGATCCTGGCCATATTGCAGCTGCTCAAAGAAAGAGGCACAGAAAAGTTGACCCTCATCGGCAGAGGATACGGTGCAATGCTTGCTTCTTATACGGCACTTCTGGCTGAAGATATGGTGGAACGCACCATACTCCTGGATGTGCCTGAATCCTTTGAAAATATGGTGGGGACCTCTAACGGGTATGCTTTTACCGGAATGGTTCCTGATATCCTCAAATACACAGACTGGCCGGAAATCGCCAGGGCTGTCAAGGCTGAGATCCAGTAAAATCCTATGAACTCCCCTGACGGAAAAACGATTCCTCTGTCCAAAGTTATCGCCGTGAACGATGAACTTTTTAACGCAGGAAAAACGGCCCTTTCCGGGGAGCATTTGCGTTTCTGGCTGCAAAAAGCCCAAGCATACGGCGACAAAAACAGTGAACTTTCACTCTGGAACGAACTGATGGGCCACT
>JAZUPO010000052.1:0-1963 GCA_045605205.1 Victivallaceae bacterium | reverse complement strand
AATTCCATTGCTGTTGCCGATGTGCAGAAAGTGTGGAAAATGCTTCTGGAACGCAAAGATTTTTACGATCTTTCCGGCAACGGGGTCAATCATCCCAATGATTACGGACACCAACTCTATTGTAAAGTGCTGACAGAGCTTTTCCGCAATATTTGAAGAATACACACCTATCGTTAAGGAATCGAACTTATGCCTACACTCGAAGACGCAAGAAAAAAACTTATGGAGCGGCAGGAAAACTTGCACGAACTGCTCCGCATCGCCCTGGGGGAAACCGCTGCTCCCGGTTACTGGGATCGCTGTGCCATTGCTGACGGGACACGTTCTCCCCTTTTGGAAGAGTATTCCCGGCAGATCTATGCCGAATACGCCTCCTTTGCCGCTGCTGTCCGCAAAGAGCTTGCCAAGTGCCCCCCGTGGCGTCCGGGAACTCCCATTACTTCAGAAAATTTGTGGCTCTGGGGCGGCCCGACTCCTGAGTGGGGCGGTTCTATGCAGCCCGATACGCTGGCGGCCAATGCTGAATATTTCAACGCTGTAAACGGCGTTTATGTCTACGGGGCAACCAATGAGGAAATGCTCAAAAAGCACGCCGGTATGGAAAAATTGCTCTGTATGGTCAGTTCCACCTGCCGTGCCCCCGGACAGCAGCCCGAAAGTGATGAAGAGTGTGCCGAAAATTTGAGTAAATTTTCTCTCAAGTACCGGAATATTGCGGGCGGTATGTTGGATGATATGACTGCCGGTGAGAAAACTGTGACCCCTCAAAAGGTGAAACAGGTCGCCGCCATCAGTGCCAATCTGAAAAAACATAACCCTGATCTTGATCTTTTTGGTGTGGTCTATCAGCACGAACTTGCCGAAAAGGATTTTTCAGCATTGCTTCCTTATCTCGACGGTGTCAATCTCTGGTTCTGGCATCAGGAAAAATTGCTGGAACTGGAAAAGAATGTGGATCACTGCCGTTATCACTTCCCCAAGAAAAAAATCCTGCTGGGACTCTTTCTCCACGACTACGGTACTGCCGATGCCGGGGCTTTGCCTGACTTGCTGATCCATCAGCTTAAAGGAGCACGGCAAATGCTTGCCGACGGCAAGATCAACGGTCTGGTGATCCTGGGGGATCGGGAGATCCTCAAGTGGCCCGAACAGGCCGCCACTGTCCGCGGATTTCTTGCTGCTCAAGGGTAAGGAGGTGCTCTGATGCCGTCACTTATTATTCAAGGCAGACAGCCTTTGGGGGGGACGCTCCGGGTGGGAGGAAATAAAAATGCCGTACTGCCGATGATCGCTTCTCTGATGTTGACCGATGAACCCTGTGTGCTCCGCAATGTGCCCGACATTCTCGATGTACGCACGATGCTGGATATTGCCCGGCATCTGGGGGCTGAAGCGGAACTCAAGGGGGATACGCTTTATTTTCAATGCAAAAATGTGATCCGGACTGAGGTCGATAGAGAACTTTGTGCCCGGAACAGAACAAGTATCCTCTTTGCCGGTCCTATACTGGCCCGCTGCGGCCGCATTGCCCTGGGCCGTCCGGGGGGGGACTCCATCGGACGCAGAAGACTTGACGGGCACTTTTACGGATTGGAAAATCTGGGGGCACGTCTTTCTGAAGACAGTTGTTTCCGTTTTACCCGGCTGGGGAAAAGATTGCAGGGACGGGAACTCTTTCTCGATGAACCCAGTGTCACAGCCACGGAACAGATCATTTCTGCCGCCGTCACCGCTGAAGGCATTACCACCTTGTACAATGCCGCAAGTGAACCGCACGTAACCGATCTCGGAGAAATGCTCAACAAGATGGGAGCAAAAATCTCAGGTCTCGGCAGCAATATATTGACCATTGAAGGGGTGGAAAAACTCCACGGTGTTGATCACGAAGTTATCTTTGATCATATCAATGCCGGAAGTTTTGTGGCTCTTGCCGCCGCCACCGGGGCCGATTTGACTATTGAGG
>JAZUPO010000051.1:0-2885 GCA_045605205.1 Victivallaceae bacterium | reverse complement strand
GTCTCAGGATCAGGCTGCTTGTCTCCTTTGGTGCAGCGGATACCGCCCACCAGACCGCGACCGCCAGCCCAGGTCATACGGTCGGCGTACTTCTGCTGGATCCGGCGGATCTCAGGCTGCAGGATCTCACCCATGGCAGCGGCGTTCTCGACCAGTTTTTCCTCTTTGATGATCTTGAGGTTTTCCAGAGCGGCAGCCACGCAGAGGGGAGAACCGGAGTGGGTGGAGGTCATAGAACCGGGAGCGTAAAGATCCATAATGTCGCGGCGACCGATCACAGCTGAAAGAGGCAGGCTGGAGCTGACACCCTTACCGCAGGGGATCAAGTCGGGTTTGATGCCGTAGTGCTGGAAGGTGAAAAATTTACCGGTACGGCCGAATCCGGCCTGGACTTCGTCCATAGCAAGGACAATGTCATATTTACGGCAGAACTTTTCCAGCTCCTGAGCATATTCGACAGGCATAAAGTCGGGACCGCCGCCCTGATAGGACTCGGACATCACACCGGCGATCTCGTCGGGTTCAATATTGTTGGCTTTGAGGGTGTCGAGGAACTGCTGGAAGGTGGGTTTTTCGTTGCGGAAACCGTCGGGGAAAGGAACCTGGATAAAGGTACGGTCGCCGTCGATGATCCATTCTTTCAGAGCGGGAGTACCACCGGCCAGCTGGGAACCCATCGTACGGCCGTGGAAAGCAGAACCAAAGGAGATGAAGTATTTGCGTTTGGGACCGTATTTCTTGAGAGCATAGGTCTTGGCCATCTTGATGCAGTTTTCGGTGGCTTCAGAACCGGTGGAAAGCAAAAACACGGTGTAGTTGTCGGGATCAGGAGCCTGAGCCTGGAGCATTTCAGTCAGCTCTACACGGCCTTCGTGCACAAACACATAGGTAGCGAGCAGGTGCTGGTCGATGATCTCGTGAAGTTTCTTTTCGATCCGGGGATGAGCGTGACCGGTGTTGGTGATAAGAACGCCGCTTGACCAGTCGATCCACTTATTGCCGTAACGGTCACTGACCTGGCAGTCCTGAGCAGAATGCCAGATAATGGGGGGCTGTCCGGACATTGAACGGGGTTCGCTTTTGCGCAGACGTTCAAAGAAAGGCAGTGATTCCGGAACGGGGATCGCAGTTTTGATGGAACGGTACTTGGTCTCGACCTGAGGCACTTCCACCGGAGTAAGTGAATATTCAGCCATAATTTTTTCCTTTTTTTTATGTTGAAAGTGGTTGTTTTTTACTTTTTAAGACGGACAACAGGTTTGTCACCGGAGTAATCAATGACAGCCAGATCGCCGCCGTTGGTAATGGAAAGACGGGCCGCTTCCTGCACCAGTTCGTTGTAGCTGGAGTTTTCGGGAGTGGCGATAAGGCCGTTTTCATTGACCTCTTTGATGGCTGTCTGACGGATAGCCAGAGCGTTGGCAGGATCAGCAGCAACACGCAATTCGATATCCCGGGCCATTGTGAGAGAGGCAGTCACAGAGTCAACACCGTAACCGATGGGTTTAAGGCCGGGACCGGCATAGGGAACTTCACGCATAAAGTCGGGATTGATGTAAGCAAAGCTCTTATCGCACTTGACGGTGTAGCAGTGTTCAACGCCGCGGACGTGGTCATCGTGATCCAGCAGACCGGAACGGTCATCGCCTTCAAAGTACATAATAAGGCCCTGATCGTTGCCGCCGCCGGCTTCGTTGGGATATCCGAGACCGTTATTGACAGAGAGGATGGCTCCGTTTTCAAAGACCACACGGCCGTTAGTCCACATATAGCCCTCTTTGCCGTTGGGGAACTTGCCCTTGCGGCCGGAAACTGAGATTTCCACAGGTTTCAGACCGGTGATGAAGCAGACCAGGTCAACGTAATGGCAGCCGACGTACACAAAGGGATCGGTATTTTCACAGGTGAACCAGTTCTGAAAATTGGAATGACGGTAGTAGTAAGGTTCCAGCAGACGTGCTTCGCCGAGGGCGAATTCGCCAAAGAGACCTTCGCGGCAGGTTTTGCGGGCGATAAGGTTGCGGCGGTCAAAACGTTTGTGATATTCAACCCCCACAAAGCAGCCCTTTTCCCGGGCGATTTTTTCGATTTCCATAGCCTGTTCATATTTCAGAACCAGGGGCTTGACACAGAGAACGTGCTGATTGAATTCAAGGACACCCTTCAACACAGGATAGTGCAGCTGGTCAGGCAGAGCAATAATGACCATCTGATAGGGTTTCTGTTTGGCAAGAACTTTTTTGTAAAGTTCAGGATCCGTGCTGTCGGGCTCACCGGGAGCAGGACAGGTGGAAAAACTCTGATCGGGGAAACAGCGTTTGATGGATTCGCTGTCACGCAGAGCCGCCACGGCGGAACTGCGCATATCCACCACGGTGATCTCACCGATAACACCTTCGCGGCGCATCTGCAAGGCAGCAGGCAGCAACAGATCGTTGACGATCATACCGGCACCGATGATGGTAAGATCAAGAGAGGTTTTGTTTTCGCTCATATCAATGTTCCTTTATGTAAAGATGAAAGGGTTATTTTATGATCCTGTCCAGCACCACCTGGGATCCTCCCACGGCAACGCCGGAACTTCCGAAAAATGATTTTTCAACTGCGACCCGTCCCCCTACGGAGCGGGCGGCAGAGTTTTTTTCAACGATTTTCTTGAAACGATCGAACCACTGGTTTCCGTATTCAAGAGCCCGTCCTCCGAGAATAATGGCTTCAGGGTCAAAAAGGTTGGCAGCCGTTTCTGCGGCAAATGCGAGATGTTCGGCATTGAGCATAGCCAGCTCAACCGCCGGAGGATCTCCTGCCTGAAAGGCCTGCAAAAAGGTGGAAAATCCGGATTTCTCGCCTTTCAGACGTGAAAATTCCGCAGCCACGGCACTGGG
>JAZUPO010000050.1:0-5292 GCA_045605205.1 Victivallaceae bacterium | reverse complement strand
CAACTCCTTTCAAAAATATTATTTTTCTGTAACAATGACACATTCGATACCGAAACTGTCAGCGATTTTTTTCACGGTCGCTGCGTGATGACCGATACCGAGAGCAAAGTGATGGGTCGGACCTTCAAGGGCCCATTTTTTCAGAAATGTCCGGATCTCAAGGGGAAACTTGACGTGTGTATTGGTATTCCCGGTGGGAGGAATGGGACCTGCCATTGATTCGCCTTCAGCGACGATAAATTTGAATTGCCCTGAAGCGGTCAAGCCGATACTGAGCATTGTGACAGGACCGTTTTTGATGTTGAATTCGACACCGGCCCCTTTGCCGGGTTTGCCGTGATATTTTTTCAGACTGCGCAACACGGGTTTGCCGTCGGCGATATTCAAATGGTGGGGACCGTCGTGGCCGACGAGGATCGTGCCCCGTTCAAAGTCAATGGGGTGGAATTCGGCAAAGCTGCCGCCGATTTCCAGACGGTCAAAGATCAGCATTGCGATACAGGTTTTGATGTCAAATTCACCGCACATAGGGAATCCGGCAGCGGTCAGAAGTGAATTGCCCACAATGAAATTGCTGACCAGAGTCCGCATATCGGAATTGGGGGCACTTTCATAATAATAGGCAAAGCCGTCGATCTGTTTTTCAGCGATGAATTTTTCCAGAGCCACAGCGGCTTTGGCGGCGGTGAGCAGATCTTCAGGAAGCAGTTTTGATGTAAGAGGATCGTCCACAGGATCAGGTGTGTCAAAAAATTCAAGGATCCTTTTGCTCATTTCCCGGACTTCAGGTGAGTCAGCGGTAAGATCCTGGTACTTTGCAAAAATTTCCTCACATTCACAGGGAACTGCGTGAGCTCCGAAAACAGCTGTCAGCAAAGTGGGATCGGTCTGCATATCGAGCATTGTATCAAGCACGCGGCCCATAAAGCCGATGCGTGCTTTCCGCAAATCGTGACGGACGTGGGCAATGCGGCACCATTCAGCCAGAGCCGCATCGGCAACCGGATCGTCATATAAAGTACCGATGATGATATCTGCCACAGGTTTTTTCATACGGACTGCCACGCCGGTAAATTCAGGGACAGAGCAGAAATCGTCATTGCACAACTGCATATAGGTCGTAGCGTGAGGGTAATCCATACAGGTGCGGGGCTGCAGAGCCACCAGAACGACGGGGCAGTTGAGCTCTCTGAGAAGCAGCCCGAAAGTGGCACTTGTGCCATAAGTCACCATATCCACAAACAGGACATCGGGATCGGCGGCTTTGATTTTCGGCAGGACTTCAAAGGCTTTTTTTCCGTTGTCCACCATACCGAAGTTGGTGACATTAAGATCGTGAGCGGCAAGTTTTTCTTCCAGAACGGCACTTTTTTTATTCAGATCATCAAGGAGTCCGGGAAACTGCTCCCAATAGGTATCCAGACCGATTGAGATCATTGCTGCATTGCCGGAAAGAGCTTTTCTGCGGGGAATTTGCATAATTAAACAACCTTTTCTTATTAAAGTTATATAAAATATTTCTTAACACTAAAATATACCACCTGAAAGAATATATTTCAACTCCGTTCAGGTGGTACAATGCAAGAATTACATTGATTTTTGAGCTGCCAGAGCTTTAATCAATGCTGTGTGCCATATTGCTGTCGCCGCCGGAGTTCCCCGGGACATAATTTCTTTGAGTTTTGGGGGAGCGATCAGAGCTTTGACGGCAGGATCATTTGACTTTGCTGCAAGCTGCAGATAATAGAGATCCTCGATCCCTTCCCGGTAGGCTTCCAGACGGAAGGTCGGCACAAAACCTCTGCTGTCGCCGTGGTGGATCAGGAATGAACCGTGATTCGGACGGTTTTCTGAAGAACGGTAATCGTTTCCCCGCCAGGAGTTCAAGGCCCACATAGCAAATCCGCTGCCGCCGAGTAAAAAGGTGCGTATCCCCCGGAATCTGAAATAGTTTTGCAAAGGTTCAAAGTCGCCGGAACGGCTGCAAAGGTAGGGGATCAGCAGTTTGCAGTTTTTGAAGATCTTTTTGATCTCAGAAGCATTTTCCCGGGAATAAACAAGGGTTTCCCAGGGATAGACCACATCGAGATAAGGGCTGAATGTACGCATATTCTCAAGGGTCGTCCAGGTTGTGAAGGTCAAATGCAAAGGCATATTGTATTTTTTCAGGATCTTTGCTGCTGCCACGACACTTGGAATATCCTGCGGCGGGGGTTCATCCTGCAAAAGAACTGTAAAACGGTTGAAGTCCACATTTTCTTTTTTCAGGGCTTTTGCCCAGAGAGAAACCCATTTTTCAAAGAGAGCCAGAATTTCCGGATCCCGGAAATCTTTTTTGATTCCTGCGGCTTTCAGTTTTCGCCTGAAAAGGGTGACAACTCCAAAGTCATAACCCCATAAACGGACATTGCTGCTTAAAAACTTTTCTTCTTTCACATATTCCCGGAGATCTTCAGAAAGCACGATTTTTCCTTTTTCGATCCGGATCGTATTTTGAGGGACCGGAGCGGAAACCACGGAAATATGATACTGCTGCAATTGTTTCCAATAAATGTGTTTGTATTTTTCGTCTTTTGACCAGCTGAAAAAGTAAGGGCCGAATCCGGAAACCGGAGGCAAATCTTTTTCTTTCAATTCCAAAGGCAGTACTTGAACGGAAACTTTGACAGTGCGGCTTGGCATATTGACATTGACAGGAACGATTTGGAAACTCCATTTGTATTTCCCGGGGGCTTTATCGGTTTTTGCTCCCAGAAGCAGCACTTTGTTTTCGCCTCCTGATACTGTGATCAGATTGCCGTGATTGAGAGGGGTTTCGATTTCGGCAAAAGTTTCTCCCGTTGAAGCACGCCAGTTGAAAAGCTCCCGGAAAGAAAACATATCTGCCTGAGGAGAGTTTTCATCCGGTTCGATCCGGAAAACATAATTTTCCTCTGTCGGATTGAAAAAAACAATTTGTGTCAGTTCAAGGTCATTGCGGGGCAGAAGCAATTTTATCTCTTTAAGTTCTCTGCTTGCCAATGGGACTTCGGAATCAGGGTAGATCCTGGTGAAAAGGGGAACTTGCACGATTTGCAGTTTTTCCGGTACAGAGGCGGAATTCTGCTTGAGCAAAGCCGGATCAAAAGTGACAGGGGCTGCCGATTGGAGCTGAGCAAAACCTGCCGGAGCTTTCTGCCAGGAGCTTATTTCTTTGTCAGAAACTTGTTCCCGGCCTAAATTCAGACGGAAAATGCCGGAGATGTTAAGTTCTTTCAACGGGATCTCTGCCGTAACGCAAAAGCCGTTTTTAAGTTTTTTGACGGAACTTTTGAAATTTTTGCAATCCCAGAGTTTACTGCCGTTGCGGGAGTCATAAACGGTATTGAGGCTGTTGATGACAACGTGATATACAGTGGCATCCCGCCGCTGCGAATCGGCGATGAATATTTCCACGCAGTCATCGTACCAGACGTCACTGTCACGCCGGGTGCGTACAGCTGTTGAAGGAGTCGAGGCGTAACAGGTAAATTCCAAACGCAGTTTTTCCTTATTGCCTGAGATTCGTACCGTAGTTTTATTACGGGGCGTTTTCCCGTCCTTACTGAGAAGCAAGGCAACTTCCCGGGGCTTGGAAAGATCGACCACAGAACTTGCAGGTGCAGCGGATCGCTCTTTTCTCAATTGTGCTCTGCGGGAGATTTTTTTCAAAGGCCCGTAAAGGTGATTCAGGATATTTTCCAGAAAAGCCGATTCCGGACGCAGGATCAAACTGTAAGCGTAAGAAACAAGAACAGTTCCCTGGCCGGCAGCTTTTTCGTGGATGACGATCAGATTTTTCCCGTCACGGCTTTGTACAAGAGGAGAAAAAGTGGTGTTGTTGAGAGAACCGAAGTGGCGTATGGATGTAAAGGTGTCATCAGGAACGGCCTTGTTGAAAAAACTGCTTTTATAGGCAGGAACAATGGTGCCGTCGACCGCTTTTTCTCCTTTGCCTCCCGGTGCCGTGTTACAGTAATTTTGTGTGTTTGGGAGTTTTATTTTCAAATCGAGGAAAAATTTTCCCATAGCCGCGGGACGTTTGGCAAGCGTATCCCAGGAGGCGTGACCGATAAAGAGCAAACCTCCTTTTTTCAGAAATTCGGCCAGAGATCTGCTTATTGCCGGATCGCCGAAGAGAGCTTGAGCCGCAAATGGTTCCGGGTGATAAGGGAAAAAAACGAGCTTTGAGTTTTCAATGGATTCGCAAATTTTCAGGGTTTCCGGATTGCTGAGCTTTTTTCCGGGCAGCAGCAGGAATTTGTTGACCTGAAGAGGAAATTTATCGAATCGCAATTTGCCGCAGTTGCCGAAAATGGTCACCTGCCGGGCAGAGAGGGGGAAAATACAGCCCAAAAGAAGAAGTGTATAAAAAATTTTTTTCATAAATCCAATATTCCTCACACAATTACCAGAGAACCATCTCGCCTCTTGTCCACATATTTCCTCTTACATAGGGCGGCAGTGCCACATATCCGTGCAGAAAGTCAATGCCCGGTGTGCCGGGGCCCACTGATTTATAGTTGTTGACATTACCGGCAGTCATAAGGATGTTGCAGCTTCCCATATGCCGGGGGGAAAGGTATCCTGCGTTTTCAGTTGTAACTTTCCGGTTGTAGTAGATCAGTTCCGGATAGACTCCGTGTCCAATATCTCCTTCTGCCGCATTGGCTTTGTCGAAATGTTCCACGTCGGCAAAGGCAATTTTCCGGGAGGGGGACTGGATATTGCCGATTTTCGCCGGTTCAAGAGAACCTCCGCCGGTATATCTGGTACGGTTGGAACCTATGAAGTGGATGTTGTAACCGTATTCAGGACGGTCACAGGCATAGGTGGTGAAGTCGTGCTGTTGTGCTGTCATTTTTTTTAGCTGTTCACGCAAAGTGGTTGTTCCGGTGTTCAGCCGGTGGTTGCGCCCCGGACAGATCAGAATGTTGCCGGTAATGCTGTTGGTGATGATCAGCCGTCTGACCCAGTTGTCGGGCCGGGAACCGTAAGAAATATTGTAAGAGTTACCGGGGACATAGTAGTCTTTGTATTCCTGTGCATAGGTAAAGACTCCCTGACCAAGCTGCTTGAGATTGTTGATGCACGAAGCTGTATGAGCTCTGCCCCGGGCCTGCTGCAAGGCGGGAAGCAGCATAGCGGCAAGAATAGCGATGATGGCTATAACGACCAGAAGTTCTATCAAGGTGAAAGGAGCCGGGGAAGGAAGGGAACCCTTTTTGAAAAAAGGTTCTCCCTTCCTTCCAAGTCGGAGGCCAAGCGGTCTTA
>JAZUPO010000049.1:0-5644 GCA_045605205.1 Victivallaceae bacterium | reverse complement strand
GGCGGGCCGAAACGTCGGCTTCGGAATAACTCGCAGCTGTAACTAGCTGCGAGAATCGAAAACAGAAGTTCCCTTTTCCCCTTGTCACGGCGTAGTTCAACGAAGCCGGAAAACCTTTTTCAGTAACGCTTTTAATTTTTGACAAAAAGTCAAAAATTAAAAGCGGTCTGTAAAAACTTTCTGGGGAAAATAGTTTTCTTACCTACCCGTAATGGGAATAGAGCCTAAGATAAAGAAACTGCAGCAAAACTTGCCAGAGTTCAACTTCCTCAAAGTTGTCTTTTGAAAGATATAGTCAAAAGAACACAAGCAGCTCTGTAAGGGCGGCAAAAGGAAATATACAACGTTTCATTTTTCCGTCGCCCTTACAGAGCTTTGTATTTGAACACCTGCCCTTCCCGGGCATTCAATGTGTTTGAACTTTTTACAATAACAGCATAAGTGAAGTATTTTTTTATCTATATAAAAATATCTTAGTTAACTTTTCATAAAAATGTAAAAAAATATTAAGAATTCTTGAAAGCAATTCCCGTTTTTTTCCGAAAAAAACTGCATTTTTAATACAGAGGGGTTGTATTTTTCACAGGAGGAGTGTAAATTATAGCAACCCCTTTGCGGGAAAGTAACTTAAGGAAAAAAATACTTATGTGTATCGCCTGGCCTATGCGTGTTACAGAACTTCTTGACGGACATTATGCCACAGCTGAAATCGACGGAATTTTCCGCCGGATCAGCTTGCGTTTGCTCGATGAAGTGAATGTTGGAGATTATGTTCTTGTCCACGCCGGATTTGCCATTGAAAAAATAGATTCCTCAAAGGCCCGGGAACAGCTTGAGATTATGGATGAACTTAAAAGAGAAATCATTTCTGAATAACGGTAATTTATGGATTTGAAAAGTGCACAATTCTGGAGCAGGCATCTTGCGGCACACTGCCCCCCCGGAACTCCGGCAATACGGCTTATGGAGGTATGCGGAACCCATACCCACGCCATTGCCCGGCATAATCTGCGGGAACTGCTCCCGGGGAACGTGGAGTTGATCTCCGGCCCCGGGTGTCCTGTCTGTGTTTCAGGAGCTCTTTTCATCGAAAAGATCCGTCATCTGCTCCGCAAGGGTGTTACTGTGGCCCTTTTCGGAGATTTGCTCCGCATTCCCGGCAGCACCGGGACCCTCAGGGGCGAAAAAAATCTGCGTGTCGTCTATTCCCCCGCCGATGCACTCCGTTACGCTCTCGAAAATCCTGATCGGCAAACCGTTTTTGCCGCCGTCGGATTCGCTCCCACACTCAGTGCGGCGGCGGCTCTGATGAGTGAAGTAGAGGAGCAAAAGTGTAAAAATTTTTCCATTCTGTCGGATTTCAAGGAAATAATGCCTGTTTTAGCTCTCCTTTGCCGCGACAGCGACATTGGGGGATTTCTGCTCCCCGGACACGTGGCAAGCGTTACAGGCATCAAACATTTTTCCTCACTGCCCCGTCCCGGAGTGGTATCCGGTTTTGAACCTGAAAATATACTCCATTCCATTGATCTGCTCCTTGCAGCACTCGCTTCCGGCGAAAAAAACTATCTTTTTAACAACTATCCTGAAGCCGTCAGAGACACGGGTAACTCCCTCGCTGAAAAACTGATTTCCCGTTACTTCCGGCACGCTTCGGGTTTCTGGAGAGGTTTGGGGAATATTCCGGGCAGCCGCCTGGAACTCAAGGAAAATTTCGCCTGTTATGATGCAGAAAAAATTTATGATCTTTCCGGCGTTCAGGCCGCAGAAAACCCGGCGTGTTCCTGCGGAGATGTGCTGACCGGGAAAATTTCGCCCCGGGCGTGTCCCCTTTTCGGCACCGTATGCACTCCTGAAAATCCCGCCGGAGCCTGTATGGCAAGCCCTGAAGGAAGCTGTTCCGCAGCATTTCAGTGGCAGACAGGGAGTGTCCAATGAGCAAGATCACCCTGGCCCACGGCGGCGGCGGTTCATTACAGAACGATCTCATCAAAAAAGAGATCCTTTCCCGCTTTTCCAATCCGCTGCTGGATTCTCTGCCCGACGGAGCTCTCACTCCGGAAGGATTGGTCATTTCAAGTGACAGTTTCGTCATCACGCCCCGCTTTTTCAAAGGAGGCAACATCGGAGAACTGGCCGTCACCGGCACGGTGAATGATATCCTTATGGCAGGGGGGATCCCCCGTTATCTTACTTGCAGCCTCATTATTGAAGAAGGTTTCGACACCGGTGAACTGGGCCTGATCCTCGATTCAATGAAGGAATGTGCCGCCCGGTGCAATGTTTCCATCGTTACCGGCGACACAAAAGTCGTTCCCGCAGGAATGGGGGATGGCCTTTATATCAATACCGCCGGTGTCGGCTTCAAACGTCCGGGTATGCACCTTGACAAAAACCGTATCGCAAGTTCCGATAAGATCATCGTCAGCCGCAGTGCCGGCGAACACGGATTGAGCATTATGGCCGAAAGATGCGGCCTTGAAAGCGACACATTGACAAGTGACTGTGCTCCCTTGACTCAAGCAGTGGAGCTTCTTCACTCCATTGCCGGAACAGGGTTGAAATTTATGCGGGATGCCACCCGGGGCGGCGTCTGGGGCATTGCATACGAGATCTTTGAAAACGCCCCCTGCGGTGCCGTTCTTGATGAAAACGCCCTGCCCGTCTCTCCGGCAGCAACTGCAGCAGCAAAACTCCTGGGGCTCGATCCCGGATTTGCCGCCTGCGAAGGGTGTCTTGCTGCAGTGGTCAGTGCCGATGCGGCACAAACTTGTGTCGATGCGTTACGGACTCTGCCGGGGGGAGAACAGGCCGCCATCATCGGTGAAGCAACTTCAGACCGGGGACAGGTTGTTTTACGCAGTGAATGGGGGGCTCTGCGTGAGCTCCGGATCGCTTCAGGCGATCAGCTGCCGCGGATATGCTGAAAAAGGAAGAGAGGTCAATAATGCACGAACTTGCGATCGCCACCTCTCTGGCAGAGAGTTTGATCGAATATCAGAAAAAAAATGCCGTAAAAATCAATGCGGCTCATATAAAAGTCGGAGTGCTGTCAGGCGTAGATCCTGCGGCACTGGAATTTGCCTGGGAACCGGCAGTTGCCAATTTCCCGGGAAAAGATTTGCAGCAATGCCGTCTGGTCATTGAACTTGCAAAACTGAAACATACCTGCTGCAACTGCAGTAAGACGTTTGAATTTGACACCTGGCATCTTGAATGTCCGGCGTGCCATCAGGAAACTCTTAAAAGAGAAAACGGCAGTGAATTCATACTTGAAAGCGTAGAGGTCGAAAATGTGTAAAGAGTGCGGCTGTTCAGGCCATCATTATGAACACCACCACGACGGAGAAACGGAAGTTCCTCACACCCATACCCGTCCGGACGGTTCAGTTTATACCCATACTCACGGAGAAAAACTCACCCGTGAAATCGCTGTCGGCAGTGCCATCCTTGCGGCCAATGATTCCGTTGCCGAAGCCAACCGCCGGTTCTTCCGTGAACGGAATATGACGGTTTTCAATCTGATTTCATCCCCCGGAGCCGGAAAAACCACTCTTCTGGTGGAAACGCTGAAAAAACTTTCCGCTGCCGGTGTCCGTACCGCCGTCATCGTCGGTGACCAGTACGGTTCCATCGACGCTGAAAGAATGAAAGAAACAGGCGTTCCCGTCACTCAGATAGAGACCCATTCAAGCTGCCACCTTGACGCCTCGAGAATACAGGAAGTTCTGACCAGTGCCATTCCTGAAGGGACGGAGATCCTCTTTATTGAAAATGTGGGAAATCTGGTCTGTCCCGTGGCATTCGACCTGGGGGAAAACGCCAAGATCGCCCTCCTTTCCACACCCGAAGGAGAAGAAAAACCCCTGAAGTATCCGGCACTTTTTGCCGCGGCGGAAATGATATTGCTTACCAAATGCGACCTCGAACAGGTCTTGGATTGGAATTACAACACAAGTGTCAAAAATATAAAACAGGTCAATCCGGAAGCACGTTTTATGCGTCTTTCGGCAAAAACCGGGGAGGGAATGGAAAACTGGACAGAGTTTCTGCTGAATAGAAAAAAATAACTTAAACATTATTTCAACTGGGAAAACTCCCTGTAACAAAAAGGAAAATTTTTTATGAATTGGATAGCCTATCTGGTACCGGCATTGATCCTGCTGCCTCTGGCAGGGGGAGTGCTTGCCGCCGTGCTGCCCGGTTACCGTTTGCGCAACTCAATGGTCAATCTGATTGCCCTGCTTATTGCCGCAGGCGGCGTAACAACTGTTTGTCTGTCGACCCAAAGTCCCGGCGGAGTCTGGTCTCTGAGCGTTCCCGCCTGGGCCGCACACGGCGGTTTGATCCTTGAACTGCTCATTATCGGTGTGATCCTTGTCATCTCGTTCAGGATCAAAAACGCCTGGATCGCATTGCTGACCTTTCTGCAGCTTCTGGGAGTTGCCGTCACCTTTTTCATTCCCGGCGACCACACTTCGAACTTTGAACTTTTCAAGATCGATAATCTTTCCCGCATTATGCTGCTGGTCAGCACCCTTGTGGGCGGAGCGATCCTGGTCTTTTCAGTGGGGTATATGACCCGTCATCAGGAACACGCTCCTGAGGGAGCGGGTTCATTGAAACGCTTTTACTTTTTCTTCCTGAGCTTTCTGGGACTGATGATCGGTCTGGTGGTGTCAAACCATCTTTCCTTTTTCAGCTTTTTCTGGGAAGGCACGACCTTGTGCAGCTACGCCCTCATCGGGCAGGACGGGGGAAAGGCCCGGAGCGAAAATGCGGTCAGGGCACTTCTTATCAACAGCTTCGGCGGCGTGCTGCTGGTGCTGGGGGTCCTGGTGCTGAAACTTCAGACAGGCGGCGAAAGTTTCAATGAACTTTTCAGCAAAGACCATTACACTTTGCTCGCGGCCATTTTCCTTATTATTGCCGCATTTACCAAGTCAGCCCTCTTTCCTTTCCAGAGCTGGCTTCTGGGAGCAATGGTGGCCCCCACTCCGGTTTCCGCAATGCTTCACGCCGCTACAATGGTCAAGGCGGGCGTCTATCTCGTGATGCGTCTCACGCCTCACTATCAGAACGATGTCCGGGTGACGATGGTAGTGGCCTTTGCCGGAGCGATCACCTTTCTCGGTGGAGCTCTGCTGGCCTGTACCCAAAGTAACGGAAAAAGGGTGTTGGCCTACTCGACGATCTCCAATCTTGGACTTGTGGTCGCCTGTGCCGGGATCAATTCTCCCCTTGCCTATGCTGCGGGACTGGCTATCATCAGTTTCCACGCCATTTCAAAGGGTCTGCTCTTTCTCTGCGTAGGCAGGATCGAACAGCAGATCGGTTCCCGGGATATTGAAGATATGGACGGTCTTATGTTCAAGATGCCCTTCACTTCATTGATGATCCTCATCGGGATGCTTTCGATGCTGCTGCCGCCCTTTGGTATGCTGCTGAGCAAATGGCTTGCCATTGAAGCGACGATCCGTTCCCCCTTCCTGCTTCTGTTTATGGTTTTGGGCAGTGCCCTCACAGTTTACTTCTGGGCAAAATGGATCGGACGTATCCAGCATTCAGGTTATCATCCGGTGGTTTTCAAAGAAGAGATGTCTGTCAGTATGAAGATCGCTCTGGGAATCCTGGCTGTTATGGT
>JAZUPO010000048.1:0-4595 GCA_045605205.1 Victivallaceae bacterium | reverse complement strand
GGGCTACTATTGTGACGGCAGACTTTACGTCTCCTCCGGCGGCACAGCGACTTCCACCACGGTGAACTCCGGGGGCAGTCTTTGGGTCTCCTCCGGCGGTTCTGCTGTACGCACGACAGTCAATTCCGACGGTTCCCTTGTAGTTTTCAGCGGCGGCACTGTAGCGAGTGCAACTGTTAATAACGGCGGCGCCCTTACCGTCGACAGCGGCGGTAAGGCTCTGGCAATCAAAGAAAACGGCGGATATGTTTCTGTCGGTTCCGGTACTGTTGTCTCCTTTATTCCTACTGCTTTGAGCGGAATGATCCTTACAGACCAAGCAACACTCCACTCCGGAACAACAGCTTCAGATACCACAGTTTCCGGCGGAGCGCTTTTTGTTTACGACGGCGGTGTTGCCGGCAATACGACGTTTGCCGAGGGAATGCTCTATCTTTATCAGGGAGCTTTACATAAAGGTACTTTGACCTTTGAGAGTAACTATCCCGGTATCACTACTGTAATGGGATACGGCGGTACTGTTGACTTTACCGTTTCTGAAAGGAAAACAACAGATGATTATCTGATCAACAACCTGAGTTATTCCGGTAATCTTAATTTTACAATTACTGTCTCAGAAAATCAGGAACAAGGGACTTACAAACTTGCTCAAAAGGCAACATATCTCACCGCTTTTATTATGCTTGAGAATGGTGACAATTGCGGCACGATCTCTGTCAATCAAACGCTGAAATATAATGAGATCATTTATTCTCTTGATCTTTCGGCAGCAGGTGATCTGACCTTGACTATTTCCAAAGAAGAACAATCCGGTGTTCTGCTGACCAGTTCCGGCAGCGTGGTATCTTCCGGTACTGTGCTTTCAAATGTTCTCATCGGCAGTAATATGAAAGCTGAAATTTTTGAATCGGGAGCTCAAATTTGCAATGCCACCATAACCCGGGGCGGTGTTATGTATGTTTCCAACGGCGGTGCCGCCGTTGATGCCGATGTCACACAAGGAGGCAAAATCTTCCTTTGCTCAGGCGGCAGTGCTTCAGGAACGGTTCTGAAAGGTACATTAAATGCCGATGCTTACAGTTATCTTTTTGATACTGTCATTGAAAATGGCGGTGTGGCCTATATCCTCAATATGGCTCAGGCAGATATGATCACCGTGAAACAGAACGGCAATCTCTATGTGGGTATGGCCGGTGAAGCCTCAGGGATCACTTTGGAAAATGGAGCTCTCCACGTTGCCACAGGGGGCAGAGTTTACGATGTGAGAGTTGACAGCGGCAGTCAGCTTTTCCTCTACGGGGGAGCCATTCTGGACGGCGTTATCAATGTCAACGGAACTGTGACCCTTGATGATCTGGCGGTCAACAATGGCCGGGTGAACTTCGTTCTTGCCCAGAAACAAAATTCAGCTCCTATGGTCAACGATCTTGCGTTCCTCTCAGGGGGCGATTTGAGCGTTTCGGTCGATAACGCCACTGAAGGACTTTATCTGCTGGCACAAAATGCCGCAGAGTTTGACGGGGAATTCGCCGTTATGAGTGACGAAAGTTCTGTCGGTTCTTTAGGCGTCGGTGACAACATCTTTGTGGGCAATAAAGAATTTCTGCTCCTCGAAAACAGCGGCAACTTGCATATCCAATGCTACAATGCTTCTGATGTCTATGCCCTTTCACGCAATGAAAAAGCTATTTCCTGGCGGGGACTTCCGACTGATACGCCCAAATATATTGTGGAATACTCCCGGACAAACGGTGCCGGTAAATTGCAGTTCAACACTGCAACCAAAGGGGTCGATACCTTTTCCTTTGACTCCGGCAGCTTCCAGTGGCGGGTTTCCGCTGACGGAAAACTCTGGGCCGAGGGAGACAGTTTCAATGTGGAACAATCAACTCCCGCACAGGTTTTCCTCTCTCAAGCTAACGGCAATATGGATCTTTTCTTTGCCACCCCTGACGGCGTCTGGGAAGCTGGATATGCCGCCTGTCACGTGGGATACGGTCAATGGGAAGGCACCGGCGAAGCCGTTTCCCTCGACGGCAAAAACCGGATCACCCATATCTTTGAAGGTTCATCCGATGCCAATCTGCTTGTCCTGACCGATGATGTTCAGGGAGATGTGCTCTTTACAGATGATATTTTCTCAGCTCTGCCCGGCAGTGTTGCTGAACAGCAGAGCCGCCTTTCTCAAATCAATGAGATCCGCGCCGGAAGCGGTGACGATATCATCGACCTGACCAGTCAGCGTTTTGCCTGGTCAGGCGACGGCCTCACCGTCTGCGGCGGCGACGGCGACGATGTCATCTGGGCAAATGCCAGTGCCAATATCCTTTTGGGAGATGCCGGAAACGACCGGATCACCGGCGGAAATGACAACGATATCATCGCTGGCGGCAGCGGCAACGATCAACTCCACGGCGGCGGAGGTGAGGATACTTTTACCTTTGGCAGCAATTGGGGCAATGACCAAATCACCCAGCTTGAAAACGGCTCTGTCACCCTCTGGCTGGCTGAAGGTTCTATGGAACACTGGAACGCTGAAACGCTTACCTATTCCGACGGTGAAAACACCATTACCGTTTCAGGATGTGCCGACATCTCCTTCAAGTTCGGTGTCAATCCTGAAGATGATGAACGCTTCTTTGCAGAAAGCACCACCTGCAGGATATTTGAATAACTCAAAAAAATCCCCTCCCTGAAAACAATCGCAAACAATGGTCGTTGACAGCACAAAGGGGAAGTAAAAAAATACAGCCCCGGGGCAAGTGTAAAAAAGCACTTGCCCCGGGGCATATAATTTGCCAAACTTTTTTAAAAGTTCCCTCTGAGAAACAGCATCTCAGACCGGCTTCACAGGTCGGCGTTCCGGCTTATTTGAAGTGGATTTTACCAAAACGTCCGGGAACGTTGAATTTGCCGAAAGTACAGCTCCAGCAGGAATATTCAGGGGGATTCACTGTCCGGCGGACACGGGCACAGTTGAAGCCCCAGACTGCTTTTTCCCAATTGTTCCTGCCTGCAATTTCTTTCAGAGGGATCGCCAATTCCAAGCTCCAGGAATTCTTGTTGTGTCTGGCTGCGGAACGGATCTTGCCCTGCCATTTTTGTGCTTTGCCGTTGAGCATCTTTTCGGTATAGAGCGTTCCAAGTGAATTGGAAATAATATGGTAGCAGCAATCGCCCTTGCCGCTGGGATCAAGGAAAATGTCAAGATTGTTTTCATTCCACACTGTTGAACCGTTTTTTCTTAAACTATCGGAAACAAAAGCCATCTTGGGTTCATCACATTCAAAACCAATGATCAATTCGTCACCGCAGACGACGGCACGGAATCTGCTTTTGACAGCAAAGGGTTTGCCGTCAAGCATACCGCTTTCGATGATCTCTGTTTTGGCATTTTTCCAGAAAACTTCATCCAAAACACCGTCCAGTTTGACTTTTCCGGAAACTTTCAGGGCCGCAGTTTCTTTGACGCCGCCGGATTGCATAATCTTGAAAACAGCACTGTCAAGGGCAAGACGGAATTGTTCGGCTCTCTTTTTAACGTAGGGAATATTGTGATTGTCAGGGAGTGCCGCCATTTGAGATTGCTGTTTTTCCCGGAGCGTTGCAAGTTTTACAGCTTTGTCAATGGCGGCTTTTGAGGCTTTTTTACCGAGAATATCCATTGCAAGCAGCACCAGACGGCGGGTGGTTTCAGCATATTCAAGATTGAGCCTCAGCATACCGATACGGACTTTTATACCGGGATCTTTTTCGCTTTTTTCTGCATTACGCAAGGGCGTGATCCACTTTTCATAGAGCCCCTTGTAGGTATGGCGGGTAAAGGTGTCCGGAATACGTCTGGCAAAGCCGAGCCCTACGTTTTCCTCAACGCCTTGGCTGACGAAACGGCGCAGACGGTTTTCGACGTCGGCAAAATAGTCACGGACAAGAGAGGCATTTTTACCGTATGCCGCCTGCAGGGCATCGGCGTAGAGTTTATCAAAATCCTGAAGCGGATCAAAGGACATTTGGGCATAAAGGTAGTGATTCAAACCGCAGGCCCCCATAGAGGATGACAGATTCATCGAGAAGCCCCGGATATCTGCTTTGACCAGATTTTTGAAAAGCTCTTTGATAGATTCCGCATTGGCACAAGGCATATCAAGCCCCCCCATTCCTTCCGGATAGGTGTAGAAGTAGAGCCGCTTCAGCCGCTTCCGCCAGCTTAAAAGCTGTTTCAGATGTTTTTCCCGTTCCGCAGGAATATAATAGGTGATCGAACTGCTGTTTTTTACATTCATCACCGTAATATTGGGGGAAAGAACCGTTTTAACAGGCGGTTCGGCAAAGACACTGTATGCGTAAAGTCCGAAATGCTGCTCAGGAAGTTCCTTGTTGACTCTTTTGGCCATTTCATTGCAATAGGTCACAATACGATCGGTCAAACTCACAGAGCCGTCGGGATTGACTGTGTCAAGAGCACGGCAGTTGGCACATTCACAGAATCCAAGGCCGTCACTGGGGGAAAGTGTCTGCATCACATCAGTGCGTTTACGCTGCTTCCGGATGATATAACGGGCAAAGGTGTCAAGAGCACCGGGATTGGTAGTACA
>JAZUPO010000047.1:0-6139 GCA_045605205.1 Victivallaceae bacterium | reverse complement strand
GATGGCTGAGCGGTCGAAGGCGACGGTCTCGAAAATCGTTGTGGGGGCAACCTCACCGCGGGTTCAAATCCCGCTCTCTCCGCCATTTTTTTTGTTCAAAAAAATGGCGGAATGAAGCCGTCAGGCTTTGCTTCATGGCACACAGTGCCGCTTCATACATCGCAAGATGCGCTTCATATTTTGCGCCATCGCCGCAAAATGCTTCATAAAAAACGCCTGACGATGAAGCAGCTCCATTTCATTCTGCTATGAAGCATTTTCCGTTTCACTCCAAATATGAAGCATTCGCTTCGCTCATATGATGTAAAAATGAAAAATGAGAGTTTCGGTTTGCAATACTTCATCACAGATAGTATATTAACCACCGGATATTAACCAACAGTTGCACTCAAATCCGGGTGATGCTGATAAAATCCATCAATACGGCAAAAGGTAATGAGAAATGAAAAATAAACGCATTTTACAATATGCTGGCGTGGTATTGCTTGTGGTATTGATATTCTTTTTCGGTTTTTATTGCGGGATAGATGATTATAAATCCGATTTGATCGCAGTAAAACACATTGACGGAAAATACGGAAAAGCGTTTTACGGCGTGGAAGTTTTCGGCAAAGATGCTGGAAACCGGATAGAAATATATGCAAGAATACACATCGGCGGTGTTGATAAATTTTATTATCACGATTGCGGAAAAATCGGCATCGCTTTTAATTGGCAGGACGCTAAAGAAAAATTCGGAAACGTCAGTTTTGATGGTTCACTTCTTTCGATAGGAAACACCTATTCTATTAAGAAGGAAAAATATGAAAATCACCGGTAACATTTTTGCCGTTAGGTCGGTCTGTTACGATGTTTTCAGCAGATTTACAAGAATAAAAAATTGAAAGATGTTATGGAAAAGATTTTTTTGCCGATCGGCGCAATAGCTCTTCTGGTGTATATCGGTTTGAATGTATTTGATTCCGCAGCTGTGACATCTGTCGATATCCCTCCTGAAGTACTTATGGATAATCTTGGAGGGGTTGAATATATTTACCGTACCGGAGAAGATTATCAGCAAGGAACAGAGTTTTGTGTAGAAACAACAGATTTTTTCGGTAAAAAGAAACCGATATGTGTTTTGAAAAACGATAAAACAATTATGAAAGGGACTGATATTGTAGTCAAAATGGGAGTTGACCGCGATAAAAACGCTTTGATTTTATTGAAAATCATCGATACTGAAATTTACGGTGGAGCCAAACTTCCTGTCGGAATTCAACAGCGGCAGTCCGGTAAAAAAATAAATATCGGCAATCCTTTTTTCCAAATTTCCCAGCAAAATAAAAAATACACTTTAACTTTGATCGCAAAAAAAGACTATGAAAATCACCGGTAAAAAATTATTTTGGGCTTTTGCGGTTATTTTGGCAACAGTTTTTTCAACCGGATGCAATGTCGCTGATCCTGATCCAAACGCGGTTTGGCTGGAGTTGGAGTTTCCCCACGCGAAATATCCTTTCATACAGTATACAGGCATCTTGCGGCAGATAACCGAAAAGAGTGTCGGCGAATGCCGTCCACTTGACCAGGAACATTTTGCCGAACTCATCAAAGAAGGATATAAAAAAGTTTATTATTACAAGGCGGCACTGTCGCTCTTCGCCTCAACGGACGGCAACGCGTGGCTGCCGGTGAAGTTTTATTACTTGAGTTACGGATGGCCGCCAAAACGCAATGAAAGGTACGATTCTCCGGATACATATTCTTTGGGCTTTGACGGCTTTGAATCATGGGAGGGCCGTCCGGTGCTTGACTTCGGCAAAAAAGACACTATCTACCTGAAAGTTATAGTTCGTCCACACGACAAAAATCTGCCGGAAAAATATTGCGTTATACAGCTCAAACGCCCCCAAGAAAAGCGTTCAACCGGCGATAAGTGTCTCCTGTTTCTGAACTTCGCACCGCGTTATCCGTATCAGAAAATCGCCCTGCCGCTATGGGAAGAATGGGAGGTTGTGAAATAATGAAAGGAGATGTCCCAAGGCAATTTTTGGGGGGATCGGAATAAAAGTATTTTATGATGCCTGGAGAAACTGACAATGAAAATATTTGATGTGATAAAAATTGGTTTTATATGCTGTGCTGTTGTTATTTGCGCCTGTGGATGTAAAGTCAGCCAGCAGGAGTACAGAGGATATGAGGTCGGTGAAATCCGTCAAACCGAGGTCGACAGTTATGTGAGTTTTGGCTATGCGACGTTTATATGGCAAAATCCGCGCGATTGGCAGGATATCGGAGAGCTGCATTCATTCCCGTCCAAACTTGATGACGAAGATAAAGATAATTTAACGCTTCTCAAAAGTAAAGGCTCTGTTGAAATGAAGCGGGATTTTTATAATCACCGCGGAGGAATGATATATTTTATACCCAAAGGTACGATTTATAAAATAGACAAGATCTATACTCTGTATCCAAGTCAATGGGAGACCGGAAGTTCAACTTATATAGAGGTCAGGTTCACCAACGGACCATTGAAAGATAAAAAGGCATATTTGAATTTGTATGCGTTCCCAACTTCTGAAAAATTGTATGCGCCGAAACGTGAAAAATCAAACCAAACGCCAAAAAACGTTTCCGGTACGTATGGTATTTTTCCCGGTATGCCTACACCGCTGCAATTGGCTCTCGGTTCGTGGGGACTTTTTGATCCGGCTGGAACAACCGTTTACGGATTATCATTAAATCTCACCAAAGGCAAATTGAAAAATTGCTATGGCATCAGTATTTCTCCTTTGATGAACGTTAATACCAATCAATATGGAGTTTCCGCAGGATTAATCAATGGCAATCAGAATACGCACGGCTTGTCTGTTGGACAATGTAATGCCTTTGAGGTAAATTATGGTGTAAGTGTCGGTGTTTTCAATTTGCAAATTCCGAAGTTTGAAAAAGGAAACAAGCCGAAGATGAACTTTCTTCAAATAGGTTTATTCAATTTTGCCGACAGCGGTTGCCAGATTGGCTTGCTCAACTGTAATGAAACCGCAAAATTCAGGATTTTGCCATTCTTCAATTTTTCTTCATTCCCCAAAAACACTGAAAAGGAAAAAACAGGAAAATGAAATTTTTTAAGGCCCCGGCAAATTGGCAACAGGAAATTTCAGGGATCGGATTGACTGCCGGTTTTATGTTGTTCCTTTTGAGTTTTCTGGTACTGGGAAATCCAAGCATTTGGTTATTGTTCAGCTGTGTGCCATTGCTTATTCCGCTGATTTTCGGCTCCTGGTTGAAAATGAAATTGCCTGCTTTTCTGCTTATAGTGATTTCAGCAGGAATTATTGGAAGTACGATATATTGGCAACGGCGTCCTATTGGCTTAAATTCCCCAAATGACAAGAGTACGGCCTTTCTTTATCGTAGGGGAAATAATAATTGTTATACCGTGAAAATAGACGGACAGTTTTTTTATACCAAAGTCTTGATTGGTCGTATTTCCACATTCGATTGGCAGGGTAATGACCTTTTTATCCTGAAAAGTTCTGATGTGGGCGACATTGAGTTCCGCAAAGAAAATGGTATCTGGAAAGCTTCTCCGGAAAGCCTGATCCGAAAAAAATGAGGGGGTGAAAATGAAAAAGTATTTTTCAAACAAAAAGCCCCCCACATCACAACATTATGTTTGTTTTCAAGTGCATTGATCGCCAATGCAGTTCCCCAGGCTCCATCTCCGATAACGCATATTTTCATTCTTCTTCTCCTTCCATCTTCTGATAATATACTCTTTCCGTCAGATAAATGCAAGGAGAAATTATTTTTTGTGTTTGGAGCCGATTTTACTGGCCCTTTGATGGGGCGAAATTTCTGAATGGCATTGCAAAGTTTGATGTGGTGTGCTATATTATGGGGGTAAAGTTGGTGTTGCGAAGCCTTCTTTAAAACAATTCTTTGTATTCGCATACTTCAGAAGGAAAATACAGCATGGATCTGAAAAATGAGATTTTGAGACTGCTTGCTGAAAACGGGCGTCTCGAAGCCGCCGCTATTGCCGAAAGGCTGGACGTAACAGAACAATCAGTACAGCAGGCCGTCGCAGAACTCGAAGCCGACGGGATTATCGTTGGTTACCGTGCTATGTTTGATGAAACAGTCCTTCCTGAAACTGCGGTCAAGGCTATCATCGAAGTCAAAACAAAACCGGAACGCAACAGCGGATTTGACCGCATTGCAAAAAGGATCAGCAAATTTTCAAAAGTGGAATCCGTTTATCTTGTTTCCGGAAGTTATGACTTACTTCTCGAAGTGCACGGGGAAAGCCTGAAAGATGTCGCCGAATTTGTTTCCAGCAAACTTGCTACGATCGATGGCGTCATATCAACTTCAACACAATTTTTGTTGAAGAAATACAAAGAACTTGGAAAAATGATGCAAAATGAAGAACATAAAGAAAGACTCAATATCACGCTCTGAAAATCACAAATCAAGACTTGCCGAACATATCGCCCGTCTTCCTAAAAGCGGTATACGGGATTTTTTTGAACTCGTCAATAAAATGGACGATGTTATTTCACTCGGAGTGGGCGAACCTGATTTTATTACTCCGTGGACTATTCGTGAAAATGCGATCTATTCCCTTGAGGCCGGGAGAACAAGCTATACCTCCAATCTGGGCCTGCTTTCGCTCCGGAAAGCGATCTGCAATTATGTCGCAGAAAACTACAACGTTCAATACAAGCCTGAAAATGAATGTATTGTGACTGTTGGTGTCAGTGAAGCACTTGATCTTGCGATCCGTGCCATTACCAATCCCGGAGATGAAATCATTTACCATAAGCCCTGTTATGTCTCTTATGCTCCGGAAATAAAAATGGCTTTCGGGGTTCCGGTGGCGGTAAACACCTGTGAAAAAAATGGTTTTGCCCTTGATCCTGCCGATCTGGAACGGGCAATTACGCCCAAAACAAAAGCTGTTTTGCTGAATTTTCCCTGCAATCCAACCGGGGCAGTGATCAATATGGAGCAAATGAAAGCAATTGCAGAATTGGCAGTGAAATATGATTTGATCGTTCTTTCTGATCTGATCTATTCGGAACTGGTGTACGATTCAGATATTATGCCTTCCATTTCTTCGCTGCCGGGGATGAAAGAGCGAACTGTTTTTCTGCACGGTTTTTCCAAGGCGTTTGCAATGACCGGATTTCGTATCGGTTATGCTTGCGGTCCGGCAGACATCATTGATACGATGATGAAAATACATCAGTATTCAATGCTTTGTGCCCCGATAACAGCTCAGGAAGCCGCTGAAGAAGCATTGAGAAATTCTATTTGCGACAGGGAGAGGATGCGCAAGGAATACCGTTCACGGAGAAACGTGATCGTAAAGCGATTCAATGCGGCAGGATTACCCTGTGTTACACCGGCTGGTGCGTTTTATGTTTTCCCCAATATAACTTCTACGGGATTGTCCTCTATGGAATTTGCTATGCGTTTGATTCAGGAAAAACGGGTCGCTGTTGTTCCGGGGACAGCCTTCGGACATTGCGGCGAAGGCTATATACGGGCCTGCTATGCAACATCTATGGAAGGAATCCTGGAGGCAACTGCAAGGATCAGGGAATTTACAGAGGAGTTGAGGAAAAAAGCATAAATCCGCCCGCCATTTTTTTGCAAAGCCAAAAAAATGGCGGAATGAAGACGGACTGGGCACGGCGTAATAAAATGGAGCCGGGATATCTTCCCCAGACTCCGGAAGCCTTGCTTGCTTGTCAAAGTCAAGCCGCGAGTAAGGATGGTGTAACTTTTATACAGCACTTTGCTTAAAGGTTGGCAAGCCGCCTTGATTTTTTCGTTTGCGGTGATATATTACTTGTGGCGTTTGTGTAAAAATATTGGATAGAGGCAGGGGGGACATTTCAGAGCAACGGAAAGAGAATAATTTAATGGTAAATAAAAGAGGGATAGTCGCTTATATAGAATGGCACCAATTATTTCACTGGGAATAGAAACCTTGGAGGCTTCTTCTGATGAAAAATAAACCATTGAAACACTACAACCGCAAAAAATTCTTTTACCGCTTCTTTATGCGGAAATCTCCCCGGTCAGGGGCGATGTTCGGGCTGGCGTGGATGAGTATGGTTGTCGCGCTTTGGCCCTTTGTATT
>JAZUPO010000046.1:0-9273 GCA_045605205.1 Victivallaceae bacterium | reverse complement strand
GGTACCGTCGTTGGCGGAACTGATCCCGCCCAGCCGTCCGCCCCAGAGCAATGCAGCCAGAGCACAGAGCATACCGGTGTAGAGATAGGTCTGGAATTGGATGAACCCTGTGTTGATCCCGGAAAAACGGGCGACTTTTTCATTGGAACCTGTTGCCCGGACACGGACTCCGAAAACGCTTCTGCTCAGCAGAAAAGCTCCTGCCGCTCCGGCAAAAATAAAGATCCAGACTGTAAAATTACTGTCAAGAGCTGCCAACAGGGGATTGTTGAGTCCCACCCGGCCCGCATCTCCGAGATACAATGCAAGGGAGCGGAAAATGGACATCGTGCCCAATGTGACGATAAAAGGAGGCAATTTGGCAAAACCTGCCAACGCTCCGTTAAGGGCTCCGCCTGCAGCTCCTGCCGCCAGAGCAATGGCGATCAAGCAGAGAAATTGTCCCGCCGGAGATGTGCAGCAAAAGGGAGCCAGCTTGAAGGCAATAACGCCAGACAGGGCAAACAGAGAGCCTACCGACAAATCAATGCCGCCGGAACCGATGACAAAAGTCATACCCACGGCAATGATCCCTGTGTAACAGGCCTGCCGGAGCATTACAGCATAGTTGGCAGGTATTCTGAAAGATTCACAGGTTGCGGCACAAAGGATCAGCAGCAGAAAAAGAGCGATCCAGGCGGCATAGGATTCAATAAATTTTTTCATTTTTCCACTCCGGTGGCTTTACGGATAATATGTTGTTCAGTCAATTCTTCTCCGCTGACGAACCCTGCAAGTGTTCCGTTGCGGATCACCATAATTTTACGGCACAGTCCCAGAAGTTCCTCAAGGTCTGAAGAAATCAGCAAACAGGCACACCCTTTTTCAGCAAGCCTGTGAACAAAGTCATAGATCTCCCTTCTTGCTCCCACATCCACGCCCCGGGTGGGTTCGTCAAAGATGAAAATTTCAGGGGCCGTGTCAAGACATTTGGCGATAGCGGTTTTCTGTTGATTGCCGCCGCTCAAATTTTTGACTGTCTGGGCAGGGGAATTGCATTTCAAAGAAAACTCTTTGACATATTCAATGGCTTTTTGACGGATGGCTTTGAAGTTGAGAAGCCCTTTGGTGCTGTATTGAGGCAGAGAGGCAAGAGTCATATTCATATCAATAGGAAATTCAAGGAGCAAACCGCTTCCCTGACGGTCTTCTGTTAAAAAGGCCATTCTGTTTTTTAAGGCATCCCGGACAGAAGAAATAGTGACTTTTTGCCCATTGATTCTGATCGTTCCTGAAGTCAGGGGACGGAGACCGAAAATGGTCTCTGCAAGTTCACTGCGTCCTGAACCGTTAAGACCGGCCACTCCAAGAATTTCTCCGGAGCGGAGAGTAAAGGAAATATTGTCAACGCCTTTGGCACAGACATTTTCCAATTCAAGTTTGATGCAGCCTGCTGCTTCGGGGAGTTTGGGCGGAAAGATCCCGTTAAGTTCCCTGCCTACCATTTTTTCAGCTAATGTGCGGGGCGTCAGTTCAGAAGAAATATGTAGCCCCGCCATTTCGCCGTCTCTCAGGATCAGAACTTGGTCGCAAAGTTCAAGGACTTCATCAAGTTTGTGAGAAATATAAATGATTCCGGTACCTTGAGCACTCAGACTGCGTACCAATTTGAAAAGTTTTTCAGTTTCCCCCTTGTTGAGCACGGTTGTGGGTTCGTCCATAATAATGACACCGGCTTGGGTGGCGACTGCTTTGGCAATTTCCACCATCTGTTTTTCAGCGACTGTGAGTGATGAGATCAGGGCATCAGGGGCGATCTTCACTTCCAGCGAGTCGAAAAGTTCCCGGGAGGCACTCTGCATCGCGGCAAGTTTGAGAATTCCGCCCCTTTGCAGTTCCATACCGAGAAAAATATTTTCCGCAACAGTCAGGTGGGGAGCCAGATTGAACTCCTGATGAATGGCCGCTGCGGGGACGGCACGATCCACCCGGCCGCGGACCGGCTTGAGCAGTCCGCAGATGGTTTTTACCAAAGTGGATTTTCCGGCCCCGTTTTCACCGGCAATGCCGAGGATCGAACCGCTTTTCAACTGAAAAGAGATTCCGGAAAGCACTTTTACAGAACCGTAGGCACATTCCAGATCCGTGACATTGAGCACGCACTCTTTGCTCATAAGACAAGAAAAACTCAGTTGATTGTATAGACCCAGACAGCACCGTCAAATTCAGCTTTGACACCGCCGTTTGCAGCCATACGTCTCAGCCAGCCTTCCACAGCAGCAGCTTGTTCCGGAACTCCGGCTTTATCCGCAACGGCGGCGGCATCGCCTTTGAAACCGGACATTGTCTGAAAAGCAGCGTCCAGTTTTGATTTAAGTTCCAGTTCTCCGGTGGCAGCCAGCTTGTAAGCCTGGACACCGGGCTGATGAAAAGCGTTGATATTGATGAATTCAGCGTAAATAGCCACGGCCCGTTCATAGAGGGCGATGACCATTCCCAGTTCAAAGACGGTAAGTTTGGGGAGCTTGATGGAAATGGTCTGGCGTTTTTTGCTGCGCAGAGCTTCTGTGAGACCTGCACAGAAACCGTGGAGATAATCCCCCATCACTTTGCCGTCACCCAGATCGATTTTCTGAGCATCGGCCAGAAGTTCGATAAAGGTGGCAAAAAAGTCATCCCGTCCGTCATTGAGCTGCTGAATGAATGCGTGAGCATCGGTACCGCCTTTATTGCCGAACACATTAAGTCCCTGATGACAGACTTTGCCTTCAAGGTCGAGCTCTTTTCCGAGGCTTTCCATAACCAGCTGTTGCAGATAGCGTGAAAGGAGCACCAGACGGTCACTGTAAGGAACGATGACCATATTGCGGTCGCCTTTTCCGGCTCCTGCGATATACCACATAGCACTGAGCATCATTGCAGGATTTTTGAAAGCATCGGTATTGCGGGTCAGTTCATCCATACGCAGAAATCCTGCGATGAAATTCTTGAAATCAATACCGGTGAGTGCCGCGGGAACGTGGCCCACAATGGCACTTTCACTGGTACGTCCGCCAATGGAGTCAGCCATTTCAAAGGAAGCCAGAAACTTCTTTTCGGCAGCGTATTTATCAAGTTTGCTTCCTTTCATCGTAACAGCCACAGCGTGCCGTCCGAAGTCCAATCCCCGGGCAGTATAAAAACGCTCCATAGCGATCATATTGTTTTTGGTTTCCTGAGTGCCGCCGGATTTAGAGACGACCAGGTGAAGTGTGGTCTCCGGATCCATAACCTGACAGAGATCGGCGAATTCCGCAGAATCAGTGTTGTCAAGGAAATAGATTTTCAAGCCGTTTTTGCGGACTTCAGCAGAAAGTTCATTCCAGTAGGGGCCGTTGACAGCAAACTGCAAAAGCTGGGGGCCCAGCGCGGAGCCGCCGATACCGTTGACAGCCACCGCAGTAAAGGGACGGCCGGTAGAGCCGGTGATTTTTCCGGAACGGACTTCAGCGGCAAATTTTTCAACAGCTTCATAGAGCGGGGAGGTGCAATAGGTGATACGGTCAGTGAAGTGGGTCACTTTACGCTGTTCGTCGGGATTTTTGATCTCGCCCTTTTCAATGGCGGCGATACCGGCATTGGCTTTGGCAAAGAGGGGGGCGAGCTTTTCCAAGTCCGCATCGGTGAAATTCATACCGGCAAAATTGATTTCAAATCCGGTTTTCGCATCGGTGAGGGTGTATTTGCGGCAGCGGTCAAACCATTCAGACATAATGTAAAACTCCTGAAATTAAAACAGACGGCTGAACTTTCACTGGTGAAAGCAAGGCCGCCTGTCAGATTTTTGTGTGATGGAAAGAAATCAGAAATTACTCTTCAGATTCCAATTCTTCAGCGATGGCATCGGCGAGCTCGTAGTTGGCGGTCACCTGCTGCACGTCATCGAGTTCTTCCATACGGTCCACCAGACGCATAACCTGGCGGGCAATGTTGGCATCGGTGATTTCCACAACCATATCGGGTTTGCGGACGATACCGGCTTCTTCGGTGGGGACCTGATTGTCTTCAAAGGCTTTGGCAAGGGCTTCAAAGTTTTCGGGAGCGGCCCAGATTTCGGCGACGCCGTCTTCGACCTGGATATCGTCGGCACCGGCGTCAAGGGTGATTTCCATAAGTTTGTCTTCATCGGCCCATTCACCGGTGATGACGAAGTGAGCCTGACGCTGGAACATACGGGGCACAGCACCGGAACCGGCAAGATTACCGCCGTTGCGGTCAAAGGTCATACGGACATCGCTGATGGAACGGTTGCGGTTATCGGTCAGACATTCGACGATAACGGCGACACCGCCGGCGGCATAGCCTTCGTAGACGATTTCTTCAAAGGTGACATCTCCCAGTTCGCCCATACCTTTTTTGATAGCACGGTCAATGTTGACGTTGGGCATATTCACAGCTTTGGCAGCGGCCAGAGCGGAACGGAGTTTGGGGTTGGAGTTGGGGTCGGAACCGCCCATCTTGGCGGCGACCATAATTTCTTTACCGATACGGGAAAACGCTTTACCGCGGACTTTGTCGGCTGCGGCTTTTTTGTTTTTGATGTTTGCCCATTTGCTGTGACCGGACATAATGACTTCTCCTGTATAACATTAAAAATTTGAGATTAAATTTTTATAATATAGTGCAAAAAGTAAAGTTTTTCAAGTCCGGGAGAAAAATTTTATCAATATTTGCCGGAGTGCAGTTGAAAAAATCTCTTTCGCGTGATATCTTGAATCAACTGCAGTGTTGCAGATTGTACTCAAACATAAAGGAGTATTGACTTATGGAAAAGCGTTTTGCCGATGAAAATTTTCCTCCTGATATTCAGGAACGGGCTGATCGGATGAATACCGATGAGTCCAAAGTTCCTGTCGTTGAACTGCCGCCCCTGCCTATCAGTGATCATACGACGGGCAGTGAATTTCAAACCCGTATCCGTCCCCGTTTGATAGCAGCTTTTGAAAAATATATGTATGGAGTTGTGCCGCCCCGTTGCGAGGAGTTGATTTTCAAGCAGACGGGGGAGGGACCTGCTTTCGGCGGACTTGGTATCCGGCGTGAAGTAGATATCATCTGCCGTCACAAAGGTATGGAACGGACACTTCATCTGCTGCTTTTTCTGCCTGCCAAAGCTGAAGGCAAAGTTCCCCTTTTCTTCGGGCTCAATTTCAAGGGAAATCACTCTGTTTCAACCGATCCTGATGTGATTTATCATCCTTTTGAGCGTTACGCTCCTGTAAATCCCAATTCTCTGCGGCAGGCAGACGGCCGTCTTGACGAATCCGGCAGAGGAAAGGCCGCCGGAAGGTGGGATGTGGAGAATGTTCTCAAAAGGGGGTATGCTACCGCCACAATGTGTTATTTTGACATTTATCCTGATGTGCCTGCTGGGTTTGAAAAGAGTATTATGCGTATGTTCTACACGCCGGAAGTGTGGAATTCCTCCCAGCGGGATTCCGGAGCCATAAGTGCCTGGGTCTGGGGTGTGCAGCGGGCATTGGATTATTTGGAAACTGTGCCTGAGCTCGACAGTTCCAAGATGATGGTGCACGGCCATTCCCGGTTGGGTAAGACTGCTTTGTGGGCGGGGGCTGTGGATCAGCGGATCGCACTGACCATTTCCAATTGTTCAGGCACTTGCGGAGCCAAATTGGCTCACCGCTATTTCGGAGAGAACTTTGAATGGATCCATTTCTGGAATCCTCATTGGGTGATCCCTGAATTTAAAAAATATATCTGCCACGATACAGAATATCCCATCGACCAGCATATGCTTATGGCGGCCATTGCTCCCCGTCTGCTTTATGTGGCAAGCGGTTCTCTTGATGAATATGCTGATCCCAGAGGCGAGTTTGAACCTGCCGTTGCCGCCAGTCCCGCCTGGCGTTTAAGCGGCGGTTCCGGCACAGGCACCGCCCATTTTCCTCCTTGCGGAAAACTTGTCGGCAAGGAAATCGGTTACTATTTGCGTGAAGGGGAGCACGATTTTACCCCCGAAAACTGGCGTGTCCTTATGGATTTTGCCGACGCCAGAATCAAGTAAAGTTTCTGTGTGCCAATAAAAAACGTTCTGTATCCGGAAATGGTACAGAACGTTTTTTTGTAACCGGGATTTTTACTTTTGCGAAACGGTTTTTACCGGGAGCTTTTTCAAATCACGGTGCAGGGGATTGACTTTGCCGTCACTCCAGTTTTTGACTGCGATGAAACACATCAGTTGGAATACCCCCCAGAAGAAAATCAATCTGAGAAAAATCATTGTAATACGCAGCGGTTCCGGACCGAAGCGTTTGAGTATGTAAAACCGCATTAGAGCCCAGGTTGCTCCAAGAACCAGTAAATCACACGTTCCCAGAAGCAGTGCTTCACGGTTACGGATGAAACTTTCGATAGTTTGTCCGTCAACCCCTGCCAGACGGAAGGTGAATTCAATGATCTCCATAGGGATGTGCCCCAAAAGGAGCAGAAACCATATCAAAAATCCGTAAGGATCGGCTGAATCCAGTTTGTACGGGTGTCCCATTGCCAACGCCGCCGCGAAAATAATGACTGCGGCAACCATAAGTACACTCCAGTCAAAACGGCGGAGCTTGGGAGAGAGAAAGGGCACTGAAACCGGAGCAAAGGGGGAAGTTTTCTTCTTTTTCTTAGCCATTTTATTTGCTCCTTTTCCGTGTTTTTCCAGAGCGGAGTCCGGCGTTGGTACTCATCTTGCTGATGATCAGATAGGTGATCAGTCCGATGATGATCATTCCCACGGTCAATGCTCCGTAAGCGTGAGGCCACCAGATGCCTTCAGTCATTGCGGTGAATTCCGACATTCCGCCGATACCGGTGATGACCGTCAGCGGCATAAACACCACATTGATAATGGCAAGATATTTCATAATGACAGCCAGGTTATTGCTGGACACCGACATACGGGCATTGGACATACCGGCAAGGATTTCCGCATAAATATTGGCAAGGTTGTCACATTGTTCGTTTTCAATGGTGACATCTTCGAGAAAGTCTTTTTCGCTCTCACTGAAACCGATTCTGCCGTTATCATTTCTCAAACGCCGTAAAAGCAGCAGATTGGCACTGGTAGCGGATTCATAATAGGTCAAACTTTTCCGCAGGGCAAAGACATTCATCAGAGATTTATTGGTCACGGCATAGGCGATCTTGCCTTCGATTTCGTCTGAAATATTCCGGATGATCCGCAAGTGCTGCAAAAAGTGCTGAGTTGCGTGGTGCAGCAGCCGGAGCAGTATTCCCGGGACGGTCGTTCCCCGCAGGGGGATCCTGCCGTGCTCAAAAAGGGGCATCGCATTGTCCTGAAGCACAATAATGCGGTCAGGGAAAAGGAACGCTCCCACGGTGGCGATCGTAAAAGAAAGACTCCGTTCCAAACGGAAATTCCGGGGACGTTTCATAATGATGGCAGTATAACGCTCCTCATACTCTACGCGGCTGACGGCATCTTCGTCAAGAGCGGATTCCAGGGTATGGGGATCTATACCGCAGATCTTGGTCAAATATTCTTTTTCTTCTGTGGTGGGGGCACTGTAAATCTGGATCATTCCGGTCTGTCCTTCGGGACAGGACTGTACCCGGCCATCCACAAGGTCGTAGCATCTCAACATATTGAACTCCTTTAGAAGTTATCTTTAATTTTCCGGCAGCAGCCTGGATGCGGAAAAAGGAGTCCTTGAGAGGTTGAAAAAAAGAAAAAGGTTTTATTTTTCAACGGCGGGGAGCCGATTTTCCGCAGCCGGCCGCAATCGCGGTCCAGGGTCGTCGCTGGTACTCATAAAATATATCTTGGCTCCTGTGTTGATTAATAGTAAGGTGCGGCAGAATTTCAATGCCGCACCACGGCTTTCAATTTTTACAATATATCACAAAAAAAGTGATTCTTCAAGCATAGGAAAAAAGAAAAATAAAAAAATTATTTTTCCACTGCATAAAGTTTAAAAGCAGTTCCCCTGTTGCCTGCCGGGCCGGTATAGGGTGTGGCTTCCATACGGATCTTGTTTTCAAGGATCAATGTTTCGAGGACTCTGTAAGCACTTCCCACTCTGTAATTAAGGGTATCCGGGGGGAAAAGCGGCTTCAGGGCTTTGTCAGCCACATTAGCAAGCATACATCCGGGATTGGCCTTGATGAATTCCAAAGAGGCTTCCAGCATACCTGAAGGGAGTTCAAGGAGAGTTTCATATTTGTCGCTGAGTCTTTCGATCTTTATTTCTTCAGGGGTGATGAGGCCGATGCAATTGCAGGGCAGCTCCATACCGCAGCGTCCGGGGAGTCCCAGAGTTGTGATAGAAAGATAGACGCCGTCGGCGGTCTGTTTGTAAACGATGTGCTGATTGGAATTTGAAAATCCGATCAATCCGGGGCGGTCGGCAAAAATAAAGAGGGAAGCGGCTTCAGTGGTCAGTTCAGAAGTGACTTTTCTGATAGCCGCCATAGGATCGCCCAGTTTTTCATACCAGTATTCGACAGCCTGAACTTCCACTTCTGCGCTGTGGACCTGTCCGCCGTCAGAGAGCACAGGATACCGTTCCGACAGGTCCCAGATACCGCTGACGAATTTTTTACCGTTTTTCATCATTTCGTTGCCCCAGCCGGTGAAATCGTTGAGACCTTTGAATACGCCGCCGCATCCTTGTGAAATGACGGCGACTTTACCGGAAGAAGCGACAAAGGGGTGACTCCACCTGTCATCCCCGCCGCTGTTGGTACGGCTGTGGATCAGACCGCAATTTCCGGGGAAATCGGCAAGATTATATTTTTCGGCCCAGGCTTCCATATTGCCGAAGACCTTACCCATATGAATTCGGCCTTCATCACAAGTAGCGATACCGGTGTAGTATCCGGCCCAGATGCCTTCAATTTTTCTCAAAGAATCCCACAAGATAGGGGCTGCGGGACTTTTTCCTGTATAAGCACTCCAAACGCACATTTTTCAGACTCCTGTTTCATTGATGTAAAAACATTTTACTTTAATGTACCGTAAAAAGAAGTTTTTTTCAAGTTGCCCACTCAATAAATATGATGAAAAATCTCAAAAGTGTATCAAAAAGCGGGGGGCTTAGGGCAGAAATTTCATAAAACAGCCAAAGAATTTGCAAATAATTTGATTTTTGGGGTTGTAAAATTCCCGGAATGGTGATATTTTATAAATACGTAATAAATGCGGAAGAATGGTCGAGTGGTTTAAGGCAGCGGTCTTGAAAACCGCCGAGGGGCGACCCTCCGTGGGTTCGAATCCCACTTCTTCCGCCA
>JAZUPO010000045.1:0-7377 GCA_045605205.1 Victivallaceae bacterium | reverse complement strand
TTCGAGAAAGCAGAATGAAAAAAACAGTAAAGCATTTCTGCCAGGCCGGTCTCGCAGCACTTCTGGTGCTCTGCCTGACCGGCTGTTACAGTCAGGCGTCCAAAAATCTTGAACGTTCCCGGCAGCTCCGGGTCGGTATGACCAAAGCTGAAGTCCTCAAGATTATGGGCGAAGGTGTCAAGGAAGAATTTTCCACTCCTGACCGCTGGTATTACTTCGTCAACCCCGTCTGGGGCGACGGTCTGACCACTGAAGAAGAGTGTATGCCTCTTATTTTTGAAAAAGGCAAACTCGCCGGTTGGGGCAGCAAATACTACGCTTCGCGGCGGGCGGCAAAAGAGTTGAAGCCGGAAGCCGACGAACTGAAAAAGTCTTCAAAAAATGAAGCTGGCACTAAAGAGGTCAAAAAGACAGCACAGGCCTCTTCCAAAACTGTGACGCCCGCCGGAACAGCTGCCCCCCGGAACACTGCTGCTGTCAACAAATCTGAGGAAAAGAAAACAGAGGAAAAGAAAAAATGAGCATCGGCAAACGTCCCGGCTGGGACCGTTACTTTATGGATATTGCCAAAGTAGCGGCCTCACGCAGTAATTGTTCCCGCCGCCAGGTGGCAGCAGTGCTGGTCAGAGATAAACGGATCATTTCAACAGGCTATAACGGTACCCCCAGAGGAGTCCGCAACTGCAGCGACGGCGGATGCCCCCGGTGCAATTCAGATGCCCCGTCCGGCTCCCATTTGACCGAGTGTCTTTGCAGCCACGCGGAAGAAAATGCCATTGTTCAGGCAGCGTACCACGGTATTATGGTCAAAGGGGCAACTTTGTATACCACTTTCAGCCCCTGTCTGCTCTGTGCAAAGATGATCATCAATGCCGGTATCGTTGAAGTCGTCTATCACCAACGTTACTCCATTGATTCTGTTTCAATGAACCTTCTGGCTGAAGCCGGCGTCAAGGTTCGTCCTGTTTCAGAGGATGACGAGTGATATGAGCGATATTGCCCAACATATCCTCTCTCTTGAGGAAGCGGTCAAATGGCGTAACAGTATGCGTGAAAAAAATCTGACTGTTGCAGTTACAAACGGCTGTTTCGATCTGCTTCACAGAGGTCACGCTGTTTACCTTGATGCCGCAAGAGATGAAGCCGATGCATTGCTGGTACTGGTCAACTCAGATGAATCTGTCCGTGCCCTCAAAGGCCCTGAACGGCCCTTGCAGTGTGAAGATGACCGTGCTTTTTTGCTCTGCTCCCTCAAGGCCGTCGATAAAGCAGTCATTTTCAACTCGCCCCGGTGCGACAGGGAGCTGGAAGCTCTCGCTCCGGATGTCTATGTCAAAGGGGGGGACTACACTGTGGAATCCCTCGATCCCGGAGAACGTTCCGCTCTTGAAAAATCAAACAGCAAGATCGTCTTTATCTCCTTTGTTCCCGGACATTCCAGCACCAATATCATCAGAAAGATGAAATCTTGATCGACTGTTCCTCCATTGCCTCAGAAGTGCTTGACTCTTTACTCAAAGCATTGATAAGCTCAGGAATCATCCTGGGCTTTTTCTGCTGTTTTCTGCTGCTGGCCTCGCTGCTGCAGTTGGTCACATTGACTCTCCGGCGGAAATGGTACGAATTGCTGGGAGAAAAGAGCTGGATATTGCTCTCAGCTCCGGGAACCATCGTCCACGAATCCGCCCACGCTCTTTTCTGCCTGATTTTCCGGCACCGCATATTGGAAATGAAACTCTTTTCTCCGGGTGAGGATGGCACTCTCGGTCTGGTCGATCACAGCTGGGACGCCAAAAGTCTTTACCAGCGGACGGGGAACTTTTTTATCGGCACCGGTCCTATTATTGTCGGGATCGCCCTGATCGTGCTTGCCACGCTCTTGCTGCTCCCGGAGGTCTGGGAAGAAGTAACTCCGCCCGAGATCTACACACTGAGCGATATGGCAGCCGGGATCCTGGTGCTCATCTGCCGGATGTTCAGAGCTCTTTTCTCTCTGGAGTTATGGCAGAAATGGCAAACCTGGCTCTGGCTCGCCATTACTTTGCTTATCGGCTCTCATATCACTTTAAGCAGGGAGGATCTGAAAAATGCCACTGTCGGGATCTGGCTCATTCCAGTGGTGGTTTTTCTTTTCAATCTTGCTGTCATCTGGTTCTACGACCCTGCGGAACTGCTTTTCAAATACGGCAGTGCCCGGATCGCCTGTACAATGGCGGTAATGATATTCATTGCGTTGATTCTGATTTTTTTCACTTTTCTGCTTCATTTGCCGGTATTTCAGGTGGGTTCTCCCCAAAAAAATTCTGCCTCACGCAAAAAAAGTGCAGGCAGAAAACAAGGTCAGTGACTCTCTTTTTTAAGTTGTTTCACAGCTTCGGCGGCCCGCTCAGCGGCCCGCCGGATCTCTTCAGGGGTATACAACTCCTCCGGAATTGCCGCTGCCGGAAAAGTTCTTTTTTCTCCGGCGACTTCAAGACACCGCCTGAGCAGTTCAAGAGGCAATGATGCGGCATATTCCAATGTCCACTTGAAGCAGTATGCCGCCCAAATGACCTCACCGGTGATCATCCGGTTTTCTGTATCTGTTGAAAAATCATTCCCGGCAGCCGGAGCGTATCCGTTACCGGAAATTTCTGCAACAGAATAAAAATTCCCCTCACCTTGCAAATCATCCCTGACTTCAAGATCAACTTTGGCAAAGCTGTTGGAATTCAAAGGAGTGCTCCGGATGCAGAAACTTTCCTTTCCTGATGGAAGATCGGCCATCCATTTCACATTCGGCATCCTCTGTCCGGCCGGAGTTTCTGAAAAGTTCCGGAAAGTAAAAAAAGCATTTTCTTTATCGCTCAAGCTGAATTCACATTTTTCCGGCATCTTTTCAACATCACAGGCCACATTGAAACTTTTTTTCTCCCGTCCCCGGCCGGGAGAAAATGTAAAAACTCCGGCTTTGCTCTTTTTTGATAAAAGAACAAAAGCCGAAGCAAGTTTCAGGGCATCAGCCCCGGAGATCCTTTCCAGAGCTTCCCGGTAATGTTCGGGAAAAAAATTACGGAAAAGGCCGATGATCTTTTCCCGGGCGGGAACGGCGGGCATTTCAATGATTTTTCTGCACGCAGTTACCACAGAGTGCAAAGCCGCTGTTCCGGGCAGCGAAAGTTCAATATGCTCTCCGCTGCCGCTGATGACCGTTATCTGTTCCATTTCTTACGCAAATGTAAATAATTTTTTGGTGGAACTGTCGGCAAAGGCTTTGAATACCAGTTTTGCCACGTGATCCTGTCCCATAGCCGGAACATAACTGGCATCGGGCTGCAGATAGGCACAGGGGAAAATGAGTGTTTTTTCATTTTCCGCAAGGGGTGTGAAAGTCAGGGTATTTTTGCGGCTTTCATCCATAATATCTTCTCCGGCGGTAAAATCGCCCAGCAGTTCAAGAGCTGTGGTGATATCTTTGGTTTCAAGGGTCACTGTGGCACAATCCTGCACCAGCAGAGAAGCGACGGCCTCGAAGCCGCCGTTTTCGTAAATGGTGGATTCCACAGTTTTCCGGTTGGTTTCGATCCGGGGGGCAGAAGCCAGAGGTGCGATCACAGTAGATCCGAAACTGGCAACATAGGTATGCCTTTTGATTGTTGTGACATCGTAAGTACTCATTTGGCAAATTTCCTTTCTTTGAGATTTTTAACTTCCGCATTGTGCAAAAGTCTTTTCGTAAGTAACAATTATGTCAGGATATTTTATTTCTGAATTCCTTTTTCAATACTTGCAATATATTTTTCCGTGTGCTATATTAGCCTTATGATTTTTATTTTCAACTTAAATGAAAAGGAGTTACAAATGAAAAAGTTTTATCTCACATTCCTCCTTTTGGGAACACTTTTTCTCTCAGGGGCAGAAGTGTTTGTCGGCCCCGGCAAACAGTATTCCACCGTCACAGCCGGTATCAATGCCCTGAAAGAGGGCGACACATTGACCATTGCTCCCGGCAGATATTATGAGAGCATTGAGGTAACGAAAAAACTTAAAAACGTAACGATCCGGGCTCAGTTTCCCGGTTCTGTGCTGATCCACGGTGACAAACCGGCCCCCCGTTTCACAAAAGTCCCGGGCTTCCGTTTCGTCTACGTTGCCGACTGGAACGACAATGTAACAGCAGTCAATGAAAAAGATTCTTTCAGGATCTACTTCCCTGCCAGTGACGTGCGTTTTCTGGAATTCAACTTCGGTTACTGGTTCAAAAAGGGGAACAAACTCTACATCTCAACGACTGACGGCAAAGCACCTGAAAAACATACCCTGACCGTTTCAGTTCTCAGGGGCAATGGATTGCGGATCGCCGCTCCTGAAAATGTTGTGGTCGACGGATTATCTTTTACCGGATTCTATTCTCATTTCCGTATTTCCGCCTGGAGCGGGCTGAATGGCGTGCAGCTGTTACACCCTCAAAAATCACTCATCCGCAACTGCCGTTCATTTTTCAATGCCAACGGTATCTCCCTTTCAGGCGGAGAAGATTCTGTTATTGAAAACTGCGTGGCCTTTGCCAACGGTTCCCAGTCCCCCAGTTCCGGCGGCAACATCATCGGTTGGAGCGGCACACGCAATGAGATCCGCAACTGTTTGTCTATGTACAAGATCTTTACAGGCGGCAGTCAGGGCCCCATCGGGATCCGCTTTTACGGAATTATGAAGGATTGCAGGATCGTCAACTGCCGCAGTTTCGGTGAGGACGGCATCAATATCAAAGGAACTATCGGCAACAGTTACGCCAAAAACAACTATTGCGAACGCCACATCAACATTGCCAACAGCAGCAACAATCTTTTTGTCGGCGGCAACGGTTACAACCTTAAAGATATTTCTCCTTTACGGAAGATCAAAAAAGATCAGTGGCCCAAACACTATGCCGATCCTGAAAATCACGATTTCCGGCCTCTTAAAGATGTGGTCATCGGCAAAGTTGACAAGATTGCTTCAGGAATGTCCATTCTGCTGCCTCCTGAAGTGTACTCACCTCTGAATTTCAAGGCTGACAATGTATCTGTCAGCACCCGGGGAGCCGGGAAACGGGCGGTCGTCAAAGGGGGCAGCATCTCAGGGAAAAATCTGAAACTTGAACAGCTTGAAATCACAGAACCTTTGAAGATCACAGGAAAAAACATACAACTGCGTAACTGCATTATCAAAGGGAAACTTACCATTGCCGCTGAAAATGTTGAAATAGCCCACTGCCATATTGCTGAGACTCCGGATCTCACCGGTTCCACCGGATTCCACCACAGCAACACCGGACGCATTGCCAAATCAAAACTTTACAATCTGGAAGGCCCCGACAGCTTTGACGGATTTGAAAACGGCCCCAGCCGGGTGGTGCGGACACCTCAGGATATCACTGTTATAGGCCCCTTTGTCTACGCTGTCAGCGATAATTCCGCTGATATTGAATGGTGGACAAGTTCAACAGCTGTTTCGTCCGAACTTTCTTACGGAGAAACGCCAAAATGCAACAAAAAGGTCGGCCAGCCCTTTTCCGGGGGCAACTGGCACTCTGTGTCCATTACCGGCCTCACTCCGGGGAAGAAATATTATTTCCGGATAAAAAGCCGTTCTCCTTTGCGGACACATCACAGCAACGAGGAACTGGCAGAACTTGACCGGAAGATGAAACGCAAACAAGTTACTTCTGCGGTGTTGTCTTTCAGCACAGCAGCCCAAAAAGCTCTCCCCAGAGTCCTCAAAGTCACAGGCTCTGCCATTTCTCCTGTGTTGGACAAAGCACGTCCCGGCGATACAGTAATGATCAAAGGGGGCGTTTACAATGAAACCCTTTACTTGCGTTCTTCCGGCATCACTTTGCGCAATGTTCCCGGAGAAAAAGTCTGGATCGACGGCAAGAGGACTCTTGGTGCCGGTATCATCCTTGAAAACAAACCGGGAACTGTCATTGACGGTCTCTTTTTCAAAGATTTTGTTGGCGGTTCCGGCGGCGGAATTGTCATCAACGGCGGCAGCAATATCACTTTGCGGCGGTGTTTTTACGATGGCCGCAGCAGCGATTATACCCCTGTCTTTGTCAAAGCCAATTCTACCTCAAAGCTGATGATCGAACACTCTTTCATATCCCGTGGATTCCACGGAGCCAGCTTTGCCCGCTGTCCGGATCTCACCATCCGCAACTGTATCTGGCACAACAATCAGGTCGGACATTTTTCCGTTCACAATCTGCCTGATCAAAAGGTATATTTCACCAAAAACATCGTCCTGGACATTATTCCCGGAAAAATCAGGAATTCAATGATCAACCTGTGGCACATTGAGTGTTTCAAAGAAGCCTCCAACTGGTATTATCTCCGGCAGCCTGAGAGCAAAAGGACCTTGTTCGGATATAGTCGCAAAAATGACAAACCGGCTGTTGGCCACCCCCGTTTGACCTATTCTCAGTTTGCCAAACTGACAAATACCCAAGAGAGTGCCGGATTCGGCAATCCCGGTTTTGCGGCAGTTCCCAGGCTTTTGCAGTACAAGAGCGATGATTTCGCAGAAATGCCCGCCTTCAATAAAGAGTTTTCTTCCCTTGAATGCGGACTTAAAGACAAAAAATTCACCCCCTGGGATTTCTCTATGTTCAAAGTCACCGATCCCCGGTGTCTCAAATCACAAACGGGTCCTGACACCCGGCTCTTTACCAACGGAGCTGCCAACTGAACTTCACCATTAAAACAAAAGGGCTGTTTGCTTGACCTTGTCAAAGGTTCTGCCAACAGCCCTTTTTATTGTGGAGGAATTTTTACTCTACTTCCTCGACACAGGCTCCTATGGAACGGAGTTTTTCCACCAGATTTCCGTAGCCCCGGTAGATGATCTCCGCCCGGCGGATACGGCTTTCGCCTTTGGCACAGAGAGCGGCGATGACCAGTGCCATACCGGCACGGATATCAGGGCTGGCAAGTTCGGTGCCCCGGAGTTCCGAGGGGCCGGTAATGACCACCCGGTGGGGGTCACAAATAATAGCGTTGGCCCGCATATCGATCAATCTGTCCACAAAGTTCATCCGGCCGTCAAACATCTTTTCAAAAAAAGTGACAGTACCGCGGCACTGAGTGGCAGCAACAATGGTACAGCTCATCATATCCGTGGGGAACTGGGGCCAGGGACCGTCAGAGATCTGCAGAAATGGTCCGCCCGCGTCATATTTGATCTGTCGGCTCTGTTCAGAACTCAGTGTAATGCGGTTGTCGTAAAGTCCCACATTGATGCCCAGTCTTTCGTAAACACGCCGGAGCATCCAGAAACTTCTGGGCCGGACACCTTCAATGGTCAAATCGGCTCCGGTAGCAGCGGCAAGAGCTACAAAACTCCCCGCATTGATATGGT
>JAZUPO010000044.1:0-1726 GCA_045605205.1 Victivallaceae bacterium | reverse complement strand
CGGCTGGGATACCGATGTCCTGAGAAACAATCTGCCCGGGCTTTATCCGGATGTGCTGGATGAACCCGATTTTACCGATCAGTTCCGGCTGCTCAAAGATGTGTGGCAGTGTCTCTGGGTGACTGTTTATGTGGGTAAAGATCAGCAGCCCGGTAAATATCCCGTTGAAGTCGTTCTCAGAGATATGGGAACAAATGAAGTTGCCGCCTGTCCCAAATTTACTCTGGACGTGCTGGACTTTGAACTGCTGCCCCAGGAACTTACCAATTTCCACTGGTTCCACGTGGACTGCCTTTCTGACTACTACAAGGTGCCCTGCTGGAGCGAAGAACACTGGCAGATCACGGAAAATTTTGCCCGTAACGCTTTTGATCACGGCATCAATATGCTGTACACGCCCTTGTGGACTCCCCCCTTGGATACCGCTGTCGGACACTCCCGTCCCGCCTGTCAGCTGTTGGATATCACCTTTGATCTGGAAACGCTGACTTATTCTTTTAACTTTGACCGTCTGCGCCGTTACATTGAAATGGGACAGCGTATCGGATTCAAAAAGTTCGGTATGAGCCACATTTTCACTCAGTGGGGTGCCAAGGCCTGTCCCAAGATCCTGGCAAAAGTCATCAACGCGACCAGAAGCAAGGTCAAGGAACGCTACGGTGAACTGTGTGACTGGAAGAAATTTGTGTCTGACCAGTTCGGTCCTGTTTTCGGCTGGGGGATCCCTTCCACCTCTCTTGAATATGCGGACTTCCTCAAGCAGCTTTTCCCTGCATTGCTGCCTGTGCTCAGAGAATACGGGCTTGATAAAAACAGCTGCTACTTCTCTCTTTCTGATGAACCCCACGCCGAACATATCGAAACCTATGCCCAACTGGTTGAACTGACCCGGCCGCTTCTTGAAGAATTTGAAACTGTGGAAGCCCTCTCTACTCTGGATTTCTACAAAAAAGGGCTTATCCAGAATCCGGTTCCCTCCATTTCTCACATTGAGGAATTCAAAGAGGCCGTCACTTCTCCTTTGTGGGCCTATTACTGCTGCGGACCTGAAAGAAGCTATCCCAACCGTTTCATCGGTATGCCTTCACGGCGGCCCCGGAGCATCGGTATGCTTGCCTACATCTACGATCTGGCAGGATTTCTGCATTGGGGCTACAATTTCTACTATTCTCAGCACTCCTGGCGTTCGATCGACCCCTTTGCTGTCACCGATGCCGGTGGTGCTTTCCCTGCCGGTGATGCCTTTTTGGTCTATCCCGGCAAGTACGGCGATCCCCTGGATGCCATCCGCAACGAAGTCATTTTCGCCGGTTGGCAGGATTTGCGTGCCTGCCGTACTCTGGAAAAGAAAATCGGCAGAGAAGCGGTCATCGCTCTTTTGAATGAAGGAGCCGACCGTCCCCTCAAGATGTATGATTTCCCCGCCGACGATGCCTTTTTGCTGGGCCGCCGCCGGGCTGTCTATGAAGCTATCGCCGCCAACTGAAAAACAACTCTTTACCTATAAGGAGATCACGATTATGGAAAACAATTGGAAACTTGAAACCCTTGCCGTCCAGGCCGGATATACTCCCGGAGACGGAGATGCCCGTATTGCTCCCATCGTTCAGAGCACCACTTTCAGATACGACAATGCTCAGAGTGTCGCCGATCTGTTTGACCTGAAAAAAGCGGGATTTTTCTACACCCGCCTTGCCAATCCCACAGTGGATTGCTTTGAAAAACG
>JAZUPO010000043.1:0-7016 GCA_045605205.1 Victivallaceae bacterium | reverse complement strand
AGCAGGCGGAAACTTTCCCATATCAGGCGGCGCGCACGATTTCTTTCTACGGCGAGCAGACTGAATTTTCTGCTGCATATTACCCCGCATTTGGCAAATTTTTCTTCGCTTTGCACCACAGACACCGCCATAAGCACACCGGCACGGCGGAAGGGGGCACTTCTCAGGCGTTCAAACTCAACCTTGCGAAGCAGTTTTGAGTTTTTACGCAAACGTAAGCGTTCAGATGCCAAAATTTATTCCCAGAAATATCTTGAAAATGAACCGGGATCAGGCGGTCAGTCTCTTGCGGCCTTTCTGACGGCGGCGTTTGATGACCAGACGTCCGGCGTGGGTGGCCATACGGGCAAAGAAACCGAGCCGACGTTTGCGGCGCCGATTGGAGGGCTGAAAAGTTCTTTTCATCTTCGTTTTTCCTTATTTTTTCTGATTATATGGTGTACCGCATTGTGCTCAACAATACGGAATCTGTTGCTTTTTACAGATTACATTTACATAATATAGCACTGCAAATCTGATTTTTCAAGGCTTTGTTTACAAAACTCCCAAGCAATCTCAATAAAAGAGGCTGTTTTATTTGGCGGCAGCCTTGAGAACAGCTTTATCCAATTCGTCTTTTGCGGCGATACGGGTCAGGTTTTTGTGATTGGGAATAGCTTTCCAACCCGGGCCGACGGTGACGACTTTTCTGCCGCTGTCCATAAAGGATTTCAGGAGCCCGGGCCACTCGCCTTTGGCAAATTTTTTGGCTGATTCAGAAGCAATCTCGGGCAGAACGACCACATCAGCAAGAGCAAGATTGTCAGGATTCAAACCGGAAAGAAGTTGCAGATCGGTGTTTTTTTCCAGCGCAATGAATTCCTTTGCAGCGGCTTCTGTACCTTTGGACATTGCCTGGATGGTAGGATACACAGTCCGGAGGGATCTGTAAACAGGTCGGGGGATCTTGGGGGTGAGTTTGACTCCCGTGACAGCATAAACCATACCGCTGAAAATGTGATAGGTCGCAGGTTTGTTTTCGGGATGGAAACTTGAGGCGATCACTTTGCCCTTGCCGTAAGTTCCGCCGATGAGAGCGGGAGTTCCGTAGAAGCTCTTGCCCATACGGTTGACAGGTGAAACACTGCTTTTGTAGACAGCATAGGTTTTGCAGGTGCCCTTGTTCCACTGAGCTTTTCCGGCAATGGGGCCTCTGGAATAGCGGACAAAGATTTTCGTTGTGTCGATATTCAGAAGTTTTTTGGCCTCAGGAGTAAACTCAATAAGAGCGTCTCCCCGGTTGCCCACAGCCTCTCTGATATAGGTGTAGGGCATAAGCTGTGCTCTTTCGGGACGGTTCAAAGTGATGTGGAATCCGGCACAGATACCCACATAGATACCGCCGTTTCTCACATAATCCTGAAGTGCCTTGACACCGGCAGGCGTCATTGAAGTCATTTGCAGCTGGCTGGAACCGCCGGGCATAACGAGCATATCGAGGCCTTTAAGTTTCCCTTTGACCAGGTCTTCACCTTTGAGATAGACGACCTCTTTGATCTGGGGAGAATAGTGCAGCAGACGGGCCAGATTGAGCACTCCGCCGCCCCGGCTGCCCTTGTCTATATAGAACCCCGCTCTGAGCTGTTTGCCGGTATAAGGTTTGGCAGGAGCAGCTTTTCGTGCTGTTGTTGCACAGCCGGTGCAAAGAAAAATGGTTGCCGCTGCGAAAAGGAGAAGTTTTTTCATTTCTTTGTTTTCCTTTACTTTTTCAGTTTTTGAAATTTGGTGCATTCAACTTCCCTGTAATATAATGGGGAAAGGCTTTTTTTGCAAGCTTTTCATTGAATTAATTGAAAAATCTTCTGTGTAAAACTTGAAAAAATTTCAAAGTTGTGCTAAATTTACTCCAATCGTCCACAATCTAAAATAAGGAATCGGATTATGTTTGTTTTCAGAATTTGTACCGTTTGGGCATTGTTGAGTGCATTTGTGCTCTGCGGTGCGGAACCCCAGATCAAAGTTGCCCTTGCCGGAAGTTCTGCCTGTCAGTCCTACGCTCGGGGACTGCGGCCGAAAGAAATGGCAAAACTCAAGGCCGACAAGAGCCGTGAACACGAATTTATTTACGGCTGGGGTGAATTCGTCGGTCAGTATTTTACTTCCAATGTCAAAGTGTTGAACTTTGCCATCAGCGGCAGAAGTACAAAAACCTTCCTTGCAAAAGGTGATTGGGCAAAGCTGCTGAAATCCAAACCTGATTACATTCTGATGACTCTGGGGGCCAATGATACTCCTCCGAAAAAGCAGTCAACTGATATCCCCACTTACAAAAAGAATCTTCGCCGCTTTGCCGCTGATGCCAAAGCCATCGGTGCAAAAATGATTTTTGTCACCATCAATCAGGCGTTGACCCGTTCAGCGAAAAACGTTGTGGTCTTCCGGTCTCACGGTCCCTGGGTCAAGGGACGTGTTCCCTACAGCCAGGCTATGCGTGAAGTGGCTAAAGAATTGAATCTGCCCTGTCTGGAACTGGCTGAAAATCAGCGTAAGATCTATGAAGCTATGGGCGAAAAGGCTGCCGGAGCCCTCTATTGCATCCGGGCAACCGGCAAGATGGACGGTTCTCACACCAACAAGGCCGGTGCTGAACTGATTGCCAAGATCATCATTACCGAATTGCGCAAGAGCAATTCCGATTTGAAAAAGTATACCAAAGACCCCAAATTCCAGTATCCTGTGAAAAAGGCGGCCAAAGCGCAGAAGAAATAATTGCTTCCTTAAACATTGCGGGCTGCGGCAGTTTGAATAGCCGCAGCCCGTTTTTTTGTGTTTTCTAAATCTTGAAGGGCACTTTACTTTTTGTATCACAAAAAGAAAAGTGCCAAAAAAGGTTTGAAAAAGGGAGATGGGGTTTGGGGAAGAGGGGAAAAACTTTCCTGAAAAGTTTTTCCCCTCTTCCCCAAGTCCAATTATCAACCTTTATCGGAGAAAAAGCCTTTTTCAGCGGGATTCCGCCGAAAGGAATTTGACAAGAGTTCCTTTGAAATCGGGCTCTTGCGATGTATTTTGCAAGATGAGGTAACTCAAGCCTGCCGGAGCCTCCCCTTTGAGGCTCAGAGAATATGCCGGATTGTCTCCAAGAGAAAGGGTGCACCGTTTTTCCAGCAGATCAAAAGAGATCTTTACTTCCTGCCAGGGGGCTGCGGCAGCAGCTTCTTTGTCAAGAGTGAAACTTATTTGTGCATAAAGATCAACTGTTTCATCACAAGGGTTGAACCAGCGGTCGGTCAGAGAGATACGCAAAGGCTCCCCTGAAACTTTGAGTTTCAGAGCAAGTTCCCCTTTTTTCATAGCCGGGAAGTTCCAGACGACCCCTTGAGTACGGTTGAAAAGCCGGGGATCATCAGGAGTGACGATGTGAAGCACCTCGGTGAAATCACGGGCCGGATCAGGAACCAGTAACGCTCCGTGAGTTCTGTTCCAGCTGCAATGTCCCGGAGCCGGCCGGTGGGAACCTGAAATGCTGTCCACAAAGACCTGGGTGGAAACATTGATAAGTCCTGAATGAAAATCCTCAGAACGTTTCTTTTCAAGAAGCCAGTCGGGATCAAAAATCACCAGTCGCCGGGAAGCGGGGGCTTGACCGAAAGCCAGCAGGATCTTTCCGAAAGGAAGTTCCAGAGCTTCAAACTGGTGGACACTTTTGTCCAGAGTCAGACCCGATGCGAAAGAACGGAAATCGGACACATTCCGTGCCGCGTTGAGAGCTATTTCACGGAATCCCTGCCAGGTGAGACCGTCATCGCAGGAGAGTGCGGCGTGATTGGCATCCCGGTTTGTAAAAACATCTTCCCAGAGCCCGGCAGCTTCAGAAGCGGTCAAGCCCCACTGATCTTTTTCGTGGTCCAATTCCGGCAAGGGCTGGGTGTTGCACCAGAAAAAAAGGAGCCTGCCGTCGTCCATCCGTTTCAAAAGGGGCATTGTATTGCAGGAGTAAAAACAATCGGACAACTGAGGCTTGCTCCAACTTTCTCCGCCATCGTCAGAGGTATAAAGGCAATGTTTGCCAAAGGTGGTGCGTGAGATCAGCAGGAGTCTGCCTGTGGAAAGTTCTGCAACGGTGGGTTCACAGGAATATTGCTGCCAACGCATTCCCCGGTGCGGCGGTTCCACAGGATAAACACCCAGATTTTCGGGGAATGATTCTTTCCAAGTTCTGCCGTTGTCATCGCTGTACATAACAACCGGAGCAACCATTCCGTAATCGGATCGATATTGAGAACTCACGATCATACGTTTACGCTTTTTCAACAGCAACGGCTGTCGGGCGTAAAGATAAAGGTTGTCTGAAATCTTGAAATACTCTTTTTTTGTCCCTCCCGGTCCTTCCGGGGAAATAACAGCGTATGTTCCGGGGGGGAGATCTTGCATCGACGGGTAGAACGAGAGCTTTTCGTGATGAGCGGCAGTGGTCACAAATTCCTGCGTATCAGGAATAAAGGTCATAGCACCCAAAGTTTCCGGGTTTGAGAACCACTCTTTCTGCCACGAAAGTCCATAGTCCTGAGAAATGATGCAGCACCGCATAATTTCTCCGCCGGGGAGTTTTTCTTTGCCGAAAAAGCGGATCGTTCCGTCGGGCATCTGGCACATATCCCGCATAGCATCATCAGGAGGAACGGCGACAGTCAATGGAGCGGAAATTTCTTTGAGAAATCTTGTTTTTTCCGGAGAAAGAGGACGCATAAGTATTGAATTTCCTGAAGTTGAAACGTGAAGTCAAAAAAGAGTCCGGAACAACTGTTTTGTACCGGACTCCTTTGGATCGGGTCATCTTGCGATCCTGATCAGAGCGACCGCAGAATTGGATTCATTGGCAAAGGTAACGGCGTCAGCCGTAATGACGGCTTCGAGACAGGGAGAAAGATTGTGGTTTTCATCCAGCAGCAGCACTTGGCACTTTGCCGGATCGATCTCTTTGTCAAGGGTGACGACAAAAGAGGTGTCTCCCGTGTTGAAGGCTGAAACCAGCATTTCCATATTTCCCTCAGCATCTTTACCGGCAAGGACAGTCACTTTTTCGTGGTCGGCAGTACAACTTGTCCGTTCAGGATAACGGACGATATCGCCAAAGGCTTTGAGTCCGAAATATGAGGGGGTCGGTTTGTTGCTGCCTGATACATAGCAGCCCCAGGCTGAAGTGGTGCAGGTGTAGTAGGCCCCGTAATCCAGCGGCGTGTCCTGCCAGCGTGCCATAACGGTGGTGAGTGCTGCGGCAGAATCAAGACCTTTCATTTCATTGTTGTACATATTCTGCTTGTAGACAGCATCGTTCCGCAACCGGTGCCAGTCGCCGGGGAAATAGTGCCACTCGTTGAGGTGGATTTCCGTTTCGGTGTAGCCCAGTTCATCCAGTTTTTTCCGTGCCAGTCCGGGCGTTTGTTGGATCCAGCCAAAAGGATCATTGAAGTAGCAGTGGTAGGAATAGAAATCCAAGGGGACTTTTTCAGCAGCGCACTTTTCAAGGAAGGGTGCACTGCGGTGATCGCTCCAGCCGCAATGGGCGGGACCGCCGAATTTCAAATGGGGGAAACGTTTTTTCAACTCTTTGGCAACTTTTGCAAAAAATGCAAAGAATTCATCTTCAGTTCCCAGCCACATCAGATTTTTGGCATTGGGATCAAGGCGGGTATTACCGCCGCATTCGGGTTCGTTCCAGATTTCCCAGTATTTGATGTCATAGTGAAATCCGTCCCACAAACCTTCCGTGTAGTGGCGGATGATATTGGAGGCAATGTCGATCCATTTATCCACATCTGCGGGAGGTTCGATAAAGTATTTGTTGATCGTGTGGTCAATGGATTCGCCCAAACGCCAGAAAACAGGCGTTTCTGCATCGACGATACAGTTGTGCAGGTAGTCGTCGGTGTGCTTGAAGCAGTAATTCCGTGAGTCATTCGGGTCAAGGTGAAAAAGGGGGAAAATACAGTGGATATCCACCAGCGGACAGTTGGCATTATCCAGAGGTGCATCGTGGAGGCGGGTGAAAGCCAGATTCAATTCTTTGAAACTTTTGCGGATATTGCGTCCGGCCATTTCTCCGGCGATACAGGGAGCAAGATTTCCGCCATTGAGTTTGCGGATCTTTCCGGCGGCCTCTTTGGTCTGCCATTTAATATTGACGATGCCCATAATGTGAAATTCCTTATTTTTTAGCGTAAAAGTACCTTGGGTATACCATACTGCTGCAATGATGAAAATGCAAGTGCGTATAAAAAATTTTTCCGCATTTGCCCTGAAAAAGGCTTGTGCGGAAAATTTCAGGAGAATGAAGATCATTCTTTTGGAATGGCATTTTTGTCATCTTGTGAACGACTTTTGAAATGACCTCAATAATTCAAAAAATATTATTTTGTGGTATAATATCTGATTTTCTTGACTGCATCACCGTGATTGTACAAAGCTACATTTCCGGCACACATTAAAGCTGCTCCCATATTGTTATGCCGCAAAAAGAGTCCGCGTCCGGACTCAAAGGAAACAGAGCCGGCGGACCATTTGGGGTTGGTGTAATGAATGTCTCCCACTAATCCCAGCGTGGCAGGCTTGACAAAACGGGTCATCTTGCGGTTTGTAGAATCGCAAATGTCAATATTGCATCCGTAACCGTAAACATAAACCGTTCCGGCAGCAAGAGGGGCAAAACCGTTGAGTTCGGGACAGGAGAGCCGGTGGCGGCTTACGGCTTTGAGTTTGTTGTTGTCGATGTGTCCATAAGACCCGATAGCCATCCTGGACGAACCGATATAAGGAGAGAGCAGACCATTGCTGCCGCCTGCATACCAGAAATATTCCGTAGGTTTCCAATAAGTTCTGTATGCCGGAAGCCAGGAATCGTTGTCATCTGCATAAAAGTGGAACGCCTGACCGAGTTCACGCAGATTATTGAGACATAGGGTACTTTTTGCCCGTCCCCGGGCCTGTTGCAAAGCTGGCAACAGCATAGCCGCAAGAATGGCAATAATGGCAATAACGAC
>JAZUPO010000042.1:0-5301 GCA_045605205.1 Victivallaceae bacterium | reverse complement strand
CCGACCGGGTGACCCATTTTGCCAACGGTGCGGCTCCTCAGATCCACCGGTTCAAAAATCCATTCTGGGAGTTTTTGAACAATCCGGGGCTGAAACTGGGCTTGATCTGTGACGGATTCCACCTGCCCCCTGAAGTGGTATCTGTGGCAATGAAAATCAAGGGCAGAGACAATTGTCTGGCTGTCTCAGATGCCAGCGGACTTTCCGGTTTGCCTCCGGGCATCTACGGCGGCGGCAGACGGCAGCTTGATCCCGACGGATTTTTACACGTCATCGGCAAAGATATTCTGGCAGGTTCCAGCTGCCAGCAGAACACCAGTGTCAATTTCCTTATGAAACATCTGGGCTTCTCATTGCTTCAGGCTTGGCGTCAGTGCAGTACCATTCCCGCCGCCAGCGTGGGGTTGAAACTGCCGGAAGTCAAAGTCGGTGAAGAAGCCTCTTTTGTCCTTGTCCGCGAAGAAAACAATGCTGCTGTCATCGACCGCACAGTTATTGCCGGAACAGAATATCCTTTTGCAAAATACTGAAAAATGATCATCGACTCTCACGTACACTTTCCCTTTTCAATGTCTCTGCCGGAGTCAGAATGGGGAGCTTATCTTGTGGAGCGTGCCGCCCGGAACGGCATCAATGCCCTGATCGTTTCTGACGTATTCGTCAGGGGCTCAGCAGATGCGGGGCCCTACCCTGCTTCTACTGCAATACGCCGGGCAAATGCCTATGCGGCCGATCAAAGCAAACGCAATCCGGGCAGGCTCTATTTTCTTGCTTATCTGAATCCTCAGAATCCGGATTGGGAAACTGAACTTGAGCAATGCATTGCCGACGGTGCCGTGGGAGTCAAACTTTGGGTCGCGTTGAAAGATGATAAGGATTCTCTTGAGAACAGCGAAGCTGTTTTACGCAAAGCAGCCGCAAAAAAGCTGCCGGTGCTGATCCACGTGTTCGCCCGGGCAGAAGCCAACTCTCCCGGTGAAATCGACATTGCTGAATTTGTCGAACTTTCTCAAAGAGTTCCTGAATGTGTCCTTATTGGCGGACATTCAGGAGCCAATTTCCGGGAGTCACTTGGTATGTTCAAACGGGCCTCTGCAAATACTTTCTGGGATATTTCCGGAACCAATCCGGATCCGGAAATGACCCTGCAAATCGTCAAAGAAGCGGGAGCAGAAAAGGTGCTTTTCGGTTCCGACGGCCCGGGCAGAAGTTTTATGGCTCAACTTCATAAAGTGACTCTTACGCCTTTGTCAGAGCGTGAAAAAAGTCTGATCCTTTTTGAAAATGCGTTAAAAATCTACGCTCTCCCCGGACTTTTCACAGGAAAAGGGCCGGAATACCCCCGGGAAGTTTCACCTTTTCCCTGTTCAGAAGATCACTTTATTTTCTGCGGCAGGTGGCCCTTCTTTGAAAAAAGAGCTGTTTCAGCAGCGGCTCTTGATGAAAAATGCCTTCAACTTTCGATCTCAAAAGCCTTTACAGTCAGTTTTGACTCTATGTTTCGCATTGATCTGCTCTCAGCCAACCGTGAATTCCGCGAGGAGTGTGCACTCTTAAAATGCCTGCAGCCCCTGACTGTTGTCGATCCTGAAGCAAGAAATATAGAAGCCTTGCTTGAAGATGCCGCACAAGGGAACAATGCCGGAGTCTGGTATTCCCCTGCCCTGCTGGGGCAGATGCCGGATTCCCCCAAAGCATTGAGAATGTACCAAAGGTGTGCATCATTGGATTTACCGGTTTACCTGAACTGCCGTTTGGGAGAGGATCGCTTCAAACATCGTTCTTTGAAACTTTGCAATGTGGAATTCAAAGATCTGGCAGGATTTTTTCAGAACGCCCCGCTTCATAATTACATCATTCAGGGGTTAGCTCCCGCCGTCAACATTCCCCGGCAGGATTGCCGTTTCACCTTTGAAAAACTCTCCGATACCGAAAGAGGTCTTGCTGACTATCTTGAAGCAGGCGGCGATAAAACACGCCTTGTCAGAGGCAGTGAATATCCTTTCAGAGAACTTGACCAAACCTTTAGAGCCGCCTTTATTTGATTCCCACAATTCTCTATGCAATGAGGAAATAATATGACTCCTGAAGAATTTTCTGAACTGCGTTACGGTCTTTTTGTGCATTTCGGACTTTACAGTCTCCTTGCCAGAGGCGAATGGGTTATGAACCGGGAACAAATCACCCCGGAAGAAATGGAAAAACACGCAGAATCTTTTGATCCGGTATTTTTTGATGCAGATGAGATATGCCGTCTGGCAGTGGAAGGCGGTATGAAATACATCGTCTTTACCACAATGCACCACGAAGGATTCCGGATGTATCCCAGTGCACTCAGCCATTTCAACAGTCAGCACTTCTGCCAAAGAGACTTCACCGGAGAAATCGTTGCCGCCGCCCGGAAGCACGGCTTGAAAATCGGCCTTTATCACAGCTTGAACAATTGGCACGACCAGCCGGATGCCGTTGCCGCTCTCGAAGATAAAAAGGCCTATGAGATTTTCATTTCAAACACGTTTGCCCGTTTGACTGAACTTGTCACACGTTACAAGCCTTTTGATATTCTCTGGTACGACGGCTGGTGGCCCTTTAATGCTGAAAATTGGCAATCCGTCAGAATGAATGAAACGATGCAAAAAATCCATTCGCCGCTCCTTTTCAACGGCCGCAACTGTCTGCCGGGAGACTTTGGGACCCCCGAGCAGCATTTGACAGCCCCTTCCCCCTGGCGTCCCTGGGAAGCCTGTGTCACCTTGAACGGCCATTGGGGATTTCATCAGGGAGATAATGAGTGGAAATCTCCTCTGGATGTGATAGATATGCTCCTGACCTGCGGAAGCGGCCGGGGCAATCTGCTTCTGAATATCGGTCCCCGGGGCGACGGTTCCATTCCGGAAAAGTCCGCATCCGTGATCCGTTGTGTGGATGAGTGGCTGAAAAAAGGCGGCAATGAGGCCATAACAGATTGTGAACCGATGCCATTTTCAGCGACTTTGCCCCAAGAAGGGGACAGAGGAGACTGGGATTCACAGGGGCGTTTTACAGTTTCAAAGAATAGGCTCTTTCTGACTTTGAAATATTTTCCCGGCAGCACCTATATTCTGACCGGACTGCGTGCTCAAGTCCAATCTGTGACCGCCTGCGGTAAAATCCCCTTAAACTTTGTACAGCAAGGAGAAAAACTGCAGGTAGAACTGCCTGAACTACTCCGTACTCAAACAGCCCCGGTCCTCAAATTCATTTGCGACCGTCCGCCCGTCATCTACCGTACAGGGGGCTTGAGGACACCGGCGGTGCCTCACCCCCGCTACGATCCTGTTACGCCGGATATTCAATACTGATCCTCCTCCCCAAAGGACCGCTTAAAAAATTCAGCCCCCCCATATCAGGAAAAAAACTACTGAAAAAACTTGAGCCGCTGCCGTACTTCATATCAGTACAGCAGCGGCTCTTTTTATAATCAGCTTTTATGCCAGGGTAATGAGAAGTTTGTTATTTTCGTCAACTTCAGGACGATGAGAAAGTTCACTGCCGCAGAAGAGCACTTCAAGAGAACCGTCTCCGTTCCAGTCTGCGACTCCGGCAAAAGTCCAATCTTCTCCCAGAGCTGCCGCAAGACCGGAAATGTATTCATCATCACTTCCGAGATCGGCACTCAAATTGAGATCTTTGCTTGAGACAAGCATATCTTCAAAGCCGTCGGCTTCGCCGTAATCACCGAATCCGGCTCTCAGCCAGTCAGGGGTGCCCCCTGTAATGTCAACAGTGCAGAAAGAAGTGTTGTTGGACTCACTGAGCTCGGCGAACTGTTTGTTGCCGTCAGCTTCAACAAAGAGTTTTCGTTCTCCCAACCCGGCCAATTCGCCGGCACTCAATGTCACAGTAAAGCTCTGACTTTTACCGATTGAAAGAGAATTGACAGACAAGGTCTTGAGCAGCGTATCTCCGTCATAGATATTGACTTTGGAAGAGCCGGCACCGTATTCACCCACATTAGCGATCTTGAAAGTCAGCTCGACAGAGCCGTCAGCAGATATTGTGGAAGAACTGACTTGCAGATCCTTGACACAAAGATCTGTACTCTTGGTAACGGTGACTGTCTTGGACACTTTATTGTTGGAGTTGCTGTATTCAGCAACCTGACCGTCAGGATCGGCAGCCACATAAAGGGTGTTTGTCCCGACACCCAAAGTGCTGCCCTTGAAACTTACGCTGTAACTCCGGCTGGATTTGGCTGCAATAGAATCCACAGACAAGGTGTGGATGACACGGGATCCGTCATAGATCTTGACCTTGGAGGCTTTGGCGGTATATTCACCGTCATTGGCGATCGTAAAATTCAAGGTCACGCTGCCACAGGTGGAAATGGTGGAGTAATCGACCGTGCAATTTTTCACAACAAGGTCGGCTTCCTTTTTGACTGTGACGCTCTTGGAAACTTTGTTATTGGAGTTGCTGTACTCAGCAACCTGACCGTCAGCATCAGCAACCACATAAATGGTGCTCGTACCCAGACCCAGAGTGCTGCCTTTGAGAGTCACACTGTAACTCCGGCTGGATTTGGCACTGAAAGAACTCAAAGATATGGTTTTGAGCAGTTTGCTGCCGTCATAAATCTTGACCTTTGAGGATCCGGCGGTATATTCGCCTTCGTTGGCGATCTTGAAGCTCAAAGTAGCACTGCTGTAATAAGCAAATGAGGAACTGATCGTACAATCTTTAACAACAAGGTCGGCATTCTTTTTGACTGTGACTGTTTTTGAAACTTTGTTGTTGGATTCACTGTACTCAGTGTACTTTTTCTCGGCATCAGCTTCAACATAGAGCGTACTTTGGCCCAGCCCCAAAGTGCTGCCTTTGAGAGTTATACTGTAACTCCGGCTGGATTTGGCACTGATGGAACTCACCGACACAGTGCTGAGCAATGTGCTGCCGTCATAGATCCTGACCTTAGAGGCTCCAATACTGTATTCACCGTCGTTGGCAACTGTGAAACTCAGCTTGGTGCTGCCATTGTAGGAGAATGTGGAATAACTCACCTTGCAGTTTTTAATAGTCAAGTCGGCATTCTTTTTGACTGTCACACTCTTGGACACTTTGTTGTTGGAGTTGCTGTATTCAGCAACCTGACCGTCAGGATCGGCAGCCACATAAAGAGTATTTTTTCCAAGCCCCAGAGTGCTGCCTTTGATGGTCACACTGTAACTCCGGCTGGATTTGGCTGCAATAGAATCCACAGACAAGGTTTGGATGACACGGGATCCGTCATAGATCTTGACCTTGGAGGCTTTGGCGGTATAT
>JAZUPO010000041.1:0-10606 GCA_045605205.1 Victivallaceae bacterium | reverse complement strand
CCATCCTTGCCAAAAACTTTTGGTGGATTGCCGTTTTTGCATTTGCAAAACCGACAATCCCGCATTTGGCAGGATTGCAATAACAAATATTAAGGCAAGAGGCAATTTTTCGCAAAGCATAGACACATACTTGACAACTTTTGTTTACCAACAGTCCAATCAGCGTGAAGAAAGATTCTTTCATTCAGTTCGACTCCTATGTGTTGTACAGTTAAAAGATAAAATCAAGTTGATATAACCTTTATCAATTCCAATATGAAAATAATTTTTCAGAATATCTGATCCGTTTAATCTTCTGTTTACATAAATTCCTCTTCTGTTCCCTGATTTTTTTCAGCGGGCAAATCAGGATTTTTTGTGTTTTTATAAGTATACCATAAAAAGTAGCTGATTTCAAGTGCATTTTAGCTCCGGAGTGTTCTTTTTGCAGAGAAAAACAGAAAAAAGTCATTTGCAATATTTCCGACAGGTGCTATATTTTACGAAATCACCTTTTACGGTCTTGATGTAATGTAAGGAGTTTTTTTATGAGTGAAGCTGAAAAAGCTAAAGAACTTTTTATGCAGGGAGCCAACTGTGCCCAGGCAGTTTTTGCCGCTTTTGCTCAAGAGTGCGGTTTGACTGTTGAACAGGCGTGCATTATAAGTTCCGGTTTCGGCGGCGGTATGGGCAGAATGCGCGAAGTCTGCGGTGCCGTCAGCGGTATGGTGCTGGTGCTGAATATGATTTACGGTTCAGCAGATTTGAACGATAAAGAGGCCAAAGACCGGCAGTATGCCCGGATCCAGGCTGTGGCTGACGCTTTTAAAGCTGAGTGCGGTTCCATTATCTGCCGGGAACTTCTCGGACTGGATAAAAAAGAGCCTGCTTCACCCCGGTCTGAGGCCCGGACTCCTGAATACTACAAAAAACGCCCCTGTGCCGATATGGTGGCTCTGGCGGCAGAAATCACAGCAAGATATTTGAAAGATAATCCAAGATAAGGAGATACAAAAATGGCTGAAAAACATATCCCGTTGGCATTCTTTTATTCCTGGCAGCACGTTACTGACAGTATGATCCCAAACATTATGGCTGAATTCAAATGGCACGGGGTGGATAATCTGGTCTTTACGGATTATTTGCTCCGTCGGGTGGTCGATGAAGTGCGCTTCTGGAGTCTGCTCCACCGGCACGCGATGATTCAGGGAATCAATCTGATCGAGGCCCACGGCCTGCTGGGACAGGGAAATGATCTCTGCTGCCCCGAAAAAGGACGCCGCAGCGGTATGATCGAAGATCACAAACGGGCTATGAACTACTGTGCCGAAAGCGGATGCAAAACCTATACCGTCCACATCGGCGCCTATGAAAGCGTTTTCTACAAAACCCCCAACGAAGTGCTGCGTCCATTGGTGCTGGATGCTCTTGAAAATCTGCTCCCCACCGCTGAAAAACTGGATCTGGTCATCGCTGTGGAAAACAGTTATGAGCGTTCCAATACTCCTGATGAAGTGGCTTTTTACATCGAACACTTCAACTCCCCCTATATCCAGTGCTGTCTTGATGTGGGACACGCTCATCTGATGGCTCCTGCTCCCGGAAAACAGAGAGAAAAGTATTTCCCCGAAATGGATTGGGCCTGGGGCGAAAAAATCGACGAATACACCGGTGCCTGGGAACGTCTTGCTCCCTACATCGTTACCTGTCATTTGCACGATAACACCGGATACAGCGATGCTCACCAGCTGCCCGGCTGCGGCACCATCGACTGGAAAAAGGTGATTTCTCAAATCAAGCGTTCCCCCAATCTTATTTCTATGCAGACTGAAGTTACTACCGTCGGTGGACTTTCCATTGCCAAACTGGTGGAAACATTCAATAAGATTATGCAGGCTGAATAAAATTCACAGCCTTAAAACAAAGGAGAGCTTCTATGAGGAAAATATTGTGTTTACTCCTTCTTTGTTTCACTGCACTTCTGGGAGCAAAAGAATATTTTGTCGCCCTCAACGGCAGTGACACTGCTCCGGGGAGTAAAGAACGGCCCCTCGCTACTTTTAAGAAAGCGATCGAATTGATGCAGCCCGGGGATACCCTGACCATTATGCCGGGGGAATACCGTCAGGTCATTGACGGCTCTTTTTTGCGTACTTCCCCTGACAAAAGGACCACGATCCGGGCTATGATCCCCGGAACGGTTCTGATCCGGGGAGATGTGGATGCACCCGCATTCAAAAAAGTTCCCGGAACCCTTTTTACCTATGTCTGTCCCTGGGAAGGTAAACTTGAAGCGGTCTATGAAAAAGACACCTTCAGTACCTATGCTTTCCGGGGCACTCCTGACGGTCTCGATTTTGAACGGGGCGTCTGTGCCGTGGACCCGGAGAAAAAACTGCTTTATGTAGTCACCAGCGACGGCCGGGCTCCGGAACATCACAGTGTCACGATCAGTGTCAGTAACAGGTACGGTGTCCTGATCGGCCGCCATTCTGCGGCCCATCCCACTCATAATGTGCTCCTTGAAGGCATCAGTGTCACCGGATTCAATCTGAGCGGCAATGCCGGAGGCAGACCCAGCCCTGTTGAAGGTATCAAGGGCGTTTATCTGCGGAACAGCATCATCCGCAACTGCGATGTGACCTTTTGCGGCGGCGGGATACGCTTGTGGCGTCCTGTAGATTGTGTCATCGACACTGTCCGTACCTTTTGCAACGGCGTTTCCTATTCCGGTTCCGGGGGCAATATTATTGTCAATGGTCCTGCTCTTAACTGTATCATCCGTAATTGTGATGCTTTCGGTTCTCCCACTGCGGGCATCCGCTACTACGGCGGAACCATTACCAATTCCCACATCATCAACTGCCGCGGCGGTTTCAACGGCTACGGCGATATGTGGTGCAAGGGGATCGCTGACGGCAAGTCCTTTATTGAAAACTGTACGGCTCTGGGAAGTATTTATCCCTCAAGCAAAGTTCCCGGTATGGCCTCCACTGAACGCAATAATGTGTACTACTATGTAGGATACTGCCGGAATCCCAATTCCATAATGACCCTTAAAAGTACGCTGAACTTTGACCGTACTTTTGCCGATCCCGGTAACTGGGATTACCGTTTGCAAGGGGGAACCGGACTCAAGGCCGGTTTGAAAAGTGACGGGAATATCTATTTCCTTTCTCCCAAAGGCAGCGATGCCAATGACGGAAAATCCATTGTGACTCCCTGGAAGACTCTGAAAAAGATCCCAGCCGGAAGTACGGTCTATCTGATGCCCGGTGTTTATGCTCCGTTTAAGATCGACGTGCCCAATGTCCGTATTGCCGGACGGGGCATCCACGGTAATGTTATTGTCAAAGGCGGTAAAAACGCAATTGAGATCACTGCTCCCGGCGTGACTGTCAAAAGGATCAACTTTATCGGACAATCCGGAACGCCTGTGGTCATCAAAGCGTCAGATGTGACCGTGACCAACTGCGGATTTGCTTCTGAAAAGGCTGCTGTGAAAGCCGCAAGAGTCAATAATATTACCCTGACTCACTGTGCATTTACAAAGATCCCTTATGAATTCAGTGCTGTTTCAGGCAATGTACACTCCAATATTATGGCAAAACCCGGTAAAAAAGATGCTGCTTCTCTGGTGTTTCATCACTCCAATGCTTTCCCTGTCAAAACAGCCGAAGCCAACAGCCATATCATCGTGCCTGTCTATCAGGATGCTGCCAACGGCAACTTTTTGCTCCGGAATCCCTGTGCTTTCAACGGCCGGGGTATGCTGGGATTCCCGGTAGGCCCCTGGAGACGTCTGGAATATAAAGATTTGCCTGTGACACACAAATTGCAGATCCACGCCGCAAGTGCCAGAAGTGCCACATTGGAGTTTTTTAACGCTGTAAACAATGTCGAACATCAAATCCAGTTTGGAGAATCCCCCTCAAAGATGAAAGTTGTCATCCCCCGGTGGCGGGACCAATTGACTCCTTTCAGGACTTTTACCTTCAACGGTTTGCTGCCGGGAAAAAAATATTTTTACAGGGTTGACACTTTGATGCCAAAAAGGCTGATCCTGAGTAATGAGGATATCGGTCCTGAAATGACGATGAAACTTAAAAAGCATTTCAAAGGGAAAATCCTTGAATTTACCACAGCTCCCCGGGATCTGCCCGCAAAAGAATACCACGTCAGTGTCAAAGGCTGCGACAGCAACCCCGGCACAGCGGTCAAGCCCCTCAAGACCATTTCCCGGGCGGCGGCACTGGTCAAACCCGGTGATACGGTCACTGTTCACGCCGGTGTTTACAATGAGTCTGTCCGGCTCCGGGCCGGAGGAGAACCGGGACGGCCCATAACATTTCGGGCAGCTCCCAAAGAAAAAGTTTTCTGGGAAGGCTCCAAACAGAAATATATGTGTGCATTCAGTGCCCGGAATAAATCCCACGTTTATATTGACGGCTTCCGTTTCCGTCTTTTCAGCGGCAGGACTCACGGAAATATCGTCCTGAGCAACGGAAGGGATTTCAAAGTCACCCGCTGTATTTTTGACGGCCGCGGCCCGAACTATTCAGGGGGCAGTGTCTACGGCGAAAATATCAAAGATCTGCTGGTGCAGAACTGTATGATCGTCCGGGGATTCCAGGGAATGACCCTTTATAACTGCGATAATGTGACTTTGAAAAATAATCTTTTCCTGGTCAATCAGCTGTCGCCCCTGGCATTGGGTTACGCTCCTATGAATCTGACTGTGAGCCACAATATCATCTTTGATTCGGTTATGGTCAAGCTGCCCAATGTGCTTATGGCATCGGTTTCACCTGATAAGATGACAATTGAAAACAACTGCTTCTATCTGCGTGTTCCTCCTGCAGAACGTCTGGCCACAGGTTCTCTTATGGGAGCTGTTACAAACCGGATGACCTTCACTGCGTACCGCAAGATGAAAGGGGGCAAAGAAACCAATATTTTTGCCAACCCCGGAATCCCGGCTGTGCCGCAGATCACGACATTCAAGTCCAGGGATGACTGGCAGAAAAATTATCAGAAATTCCTCAAGGATGAAAATACCAGAGAACTTGGACTGATCTCGCCCGGAACATACAAATGGTGGGATTGGCAGGAGCTTTTCCCCACCAATCCTCTGTGTACAAAGAAAACCGCAGGCAGTCCCATAGGGCCTGATCCTGCGGCATTCAAAGATCTTCTCTGAAAAACGATCAGAGATTGAGGACCTCGTCAAGAGGAACTTCACGCTGAAGTACATCCCCCGTCAGGTAAAGTGAGCCGGAAACGACCGCCACGCCGGACGGGGATTTTTTTGCTTTGGCTTTGGAAAGAGCAGCGGCAATGTCTTCTTCATATTCCCAGGGGATGTTATACCGCTCTGCCAGAGCCCCCAATTCCTCTTTTGAAGCAACAGGCCGTTCCGCCGCAGGCACGGGAACAAAGATGAATTCAGAAGCAATGGAACTCAAAAGTTCCACACAGCTTTTGTAATCCTTGTCTCTGAATGCTCCGTAGACCACGGGATGTTTCACCCCGGGATAAAGCTCCCGCAACGCCGCTGTAAAGGCTGTGACACCGTCGGGATTGTGGCCGCCGTCGATCATCAATGTATTGCGGACAAGCTGACATCTTCCCGGCCAGCAGGTTTCCTGCAGGGCATCAAGGGCCTTTTGAGCATCGAAGTGCCATTTTTCGCTGAAATAACGTACCACATTGTACACTGTACGGAAATTTTCCCGCTGCATCGCTCCGGGAAGGGGAAGGGTGAACTCCCTGCCCTGATAGGTGAAATGCTGACACATCATCCCTGCCTTTGAAAGAGAATAAGTGCCGCATTCAGGAACTTCTGCGGCCGGGGGGAATATTTCACAATGGAGTTCCCGGGCTCTTTTTTCAATGACCTCTTTTGCTTCATCGACCAGACGGTTGTAAAAAAGAGGAACTCCCTCTTTCAGGATACCGGCTTTTTCGGCGGCGATCTCAGGGAGGGTATTGCCCAGCAGATTCTGGTGGTCATAAGCGATATTGGTAATAACTGAAGCACAGCTTTGGACAGCATTTGTGGCATCCAGTCTGCCGCCGAGACCGGTTTCCCAGATGACCACATCCACTCCGGCACGGCAAAAGATCAATGCCGCAAGGACAGTAGCGAATTCAAAGTAGGTGAAATCTCCGCCCTTTGCCGCGTCGGCAAGCTCATTCCCGAGTTCGTTGAAAATTTCCCCAGGCACAGCTTTGCCGTTGACCCGGAATCTTTCACGCACGTCGATCAGATGGGGCGACGTGTAAAGTCCTGTCACATATCCGGCACTGCGGAAGGCCCGTTCCAGCATTGCCGCAGTGGAGCCTTTGCCGTTGGTTCCTGCAAGATGAATGAACTTCAGATACTTGTCAGGATCACCCGCACGTTTGAGCAAATCTTTTGTGGCATCCAGCCCGAGGCGGATCCCGAACATATTGGAGTTTTCCAGATATTCAGCCGTTGAAAACATTTTTATTTTCCTGTTTTGGGAGCACACTGGGACCAGCTGGGCATAGACACGGGAAGTCCCGGTGAAGCCAGAAGCCGGACTTTGCCGCTCCAAGTGTCAATAACATAAAGTTCCTGCTTGCCGTTCCAGGTGCGTTTGCACACCAGCTGACGGTTATCCGCCGCCCAGCCGGGGGATTCCCATTCTCCGGGCAGGTCGATCACAGTTTTGTTTTCCTCTTTTGCCGGATCATAAACGGCAATGGTGTAACGACCGTTGATCCGTGTGGCGTAGGCGACTTTGTAATCTCCTGAACAGTCAGGCGTTACGGCATCTGCTCCCACTGTGGGCAGACGGCGGCGGCGGTTGGTGGCAAGTTCGTGGCGGATGATCCGGGGACGGCCGCTTTCATCGCTGACATAAAAAACATATTTGCCGTCAGGGCTCCAGCAGGGGGAGGCTTCCACTGCTTTATCCTTTGTCAGCCGCCGTCTTTTGCCCGAAGCCAGATCAATGGTGTAAAGATCCACCTGATGATCGGGACTGCGGATCACGGCCATATACTGACCGTCGGGACTGACGGCCGCACCGGCGTTGATTCCCTGTGAACCGGAAATCAGACGGCTCCGGCGGGGTTTTGCAATGGTGGTTTCAAGGACATCTATTCCTGTACGGCCGTATTTTGAATAGCAGATGCTCAAGCCCAGAGGACTCCAGCAGGGTTCAACGCAAAGGGCCCGGAAACTGGTCACTTGTTCAATGCCGTGACCGTCGATATCACAGGTGTAAATATTGCTTACTCCGGCGGAAGTTTTGGCACAAAAGGCAATGCGGGAACGGCAGAATCCTTTAACTTTAAGGGCTTTGAAAGTCTTTTCAATAATGGTGTCAACAGCGATTTTTGCATTTTCGCGGACGGCGGCATTTTTTCTGAACCGCCAGGCTCCCGCAGGAGCTCCGCCCATTTTCAAATAGAGAACGAAACTGCTTCCCTCATCTTTGCCTTCAAGGGTATAATCAGCCTGTTTTGCAGAATTGACATAATCAAACCATCCGCAGGCCCCCAGAAAACGCTGCAACGCGGCATTCAGGGCATTGTTGCCGGGGATCCCGGCAAAATAGATGGAGGGATTCTGACTGGTGGTTTTGGAAACGGTCAATTTCCGGACCGGGGTGTCAGCAGCAAAAGAGGCATTGATGAAAAGCAGAGGCAAAAGAAGGTGAAAAAACTTTTTCATAAAATTTTCTCCTGATGGAAAGACAATGAATTATGCGTTCAGCACAATGTATAACCGAATCAATAATTTTTCAAGACCGAAAGGAGATTTTCTGCTAAAAATTCCGCTTCCTGCCGGGTGAAATCGAAGCCGAAACTCAGCCGTAAGCCGGAAAAACTTTCCTTTTTGCTGAATCCCAGTGCCCGCAGCACAGGTGAGCCGGAATCGCTTTCTGCATTACAGGCACTCCCCGCACCTGCCATAATCCCTTTTTCGCTCAGCTGACGCACCACCACTGCTCCCTGTTTGCCGGGAAGACGGCAGTGCAGAATATAGGGGGAACTTTCTGATTCAGGAACAGAAAAACAAATCTGTTCACACGCCAATGCCTGCCGCAAAAGGGCGTTGAGCACCCGCATATTTTCAAGAGAAGCTGCCAGAAGCTCTTTGCGTTTGTGCAGGGCGTAGGCACAACTCAATGCCGCCGGCGGAAAGACTCTGGGAAGTGTGTACTCCGGATGCCGTGCTTTTTTTACCGCTTCAAGAAACTTTTTACTCCAGGAAGTATGGGTGCGTACCAACAATGCCGCACCGCCGGGACAGCCGAATTTGAATCCTGAAACAGCGATCAAATCAGCAGAAAGAGCAAGCTCTTCCATCGGCAGTTTGCCTGCCATTTGCACCGCATCGACAAAGCGGATACACTTTTCCGGCAATCCGGAAAACAATCCGGGAATATCCTGTATCGTGCCAAGTTCACTTTGTACGGCAGTGAAAGCGGCGAAATCAAACTCCCCTGCCGCGGGGATGAGTTTTCCATAACGGTCACAGGAAGCAAAAGTCAGAACCCCGCTTTCCCGTTTGAGCATTGCACTCAGAGCGGGGTGTTCCAGATGAGATGTCAGGATCCGTTTTTCTTTCACGATCCCCGCGGCACTGAGCAAATGAAAAACTCCGGTGCCGGAATCGGCAAAACAGACAGTGAAATCATCCCGGCCGGTCAAATCCCGGACAAGTTCCTGTCCGGCTGCTTCAAGGGCTTTGCGTACTTCGCGGGCCTCCTGATGAAGTGCCTCCTGATTTGTTCCGGCAATACGGCAGGCTTCTGTATGAAACGCCAGCACATCTTCATCTATCCGTACTGCGGCAGCCTGATCACAATTGAGCAACACAAAACACCTCTTTTCTGTATTATTTTGACAAAGCATAGTATATCCTCTCCCGCCCGAAAAGTCAAGTCTGAGAAAAATTTTCCTGACATCTTTTTTTAATAGTGAAAGGAGAACACAACTTATTATGATCGTTGAATTGAAATCATTGCTGCCTTTGATTTACGGGGGAAATCAGGAACAAACAGCAGAAATTCCCCCGACAGTTTCACCTGAGGAAATTCCGGAAGTTCCGGTTGCTGTGGAAAGTTTCCGTGCAGTTCCGCCTGAGGAAATTCCGGAGGTTCCTGTTGCTGCAAAAAGTTACCGTGCAGTTCCGCCTGAGGAAATTCCGGAAGTTCCGGTCGATGTTTTTTCCGGAACAGAGGGGGCGTATCGGCAGGGACAGGAAATGACGGTTCCTGAAGGAAGGCAGGAGAAGCCTTTGGAAATGATGGACAATTCCCGGGTGACCGATCTTTTGGAACAGCTGCTTGCCGTTTCAGAAAAAAATGCCGAATCGTCAGAAAAAATCGCCGAGCTGCTGGATCAGCAAACCGGCAGCTCTTTTCTGACTTACAATTGAACAAATTGACAGGAACAGTAATATTATGCCAGAATGTAAACTTAAAAATTTTTCCAACCGTTCCCTCAATGCCGGGGGGACCTGCCGTAATGCACGGCTCAACTATATCGTTTCCGGGGTCACCGTTACCGGAGAGGCCGATCCGGAATCTTCCGCATTGGAGGCGGTTCGTGCCATTGTCCCGGATGAAATGGATGGAGCCGCCCTGGCCCGGGTCACTCTGGTCAAAAGCTACGGCAGCGGCATTTTTGAAGTTCAGGTCGAATATGAACAATCTGTTTCCGACCGTTCCGGACGGAAACGGATCGGCGACAGAACTTGGCTCTTTGATACCACAGGCGGCAGGGAAAGTGTCATTCACGGGGAACTTGTCAACGCCGTTTCTTCCGATCCTGCAAAAAAAGCTCCCGACCCCGGTTCTCTCATCAACTGGAACGGTAAACACGGAGACCGTTTTCAGGTCAACGGCACCTCTAAGATCGTTGCTTCTTTGCGTGAAAGCTGTGTGGCTGTTTTTAAAAGCAGTGATATGACAGCGGCGTTCCGCAGGACCATTATGGAACTGACCGGCTGTGTCAATGGTTCAGTGTTTCACGGCTGGCAGCCGGGGGAAATGCTTTTTCTCGGGGCATCAAGTGCTTCGCCGTTCCGCAATAATAACGGGGTTATGTTAGTGGAAGTTACCTTCCGGTTCGCCATAAAAAGCAACATCAGCTCCCTTGATTATGCCGGTGTCAATCTGGGAAAAGCCGGCGGCTGGGATATTCCGTGGTGCATCACAGATCCGACAGTAGCAGGTATCAGCCCCTCCATCGTCGGCGTTTACTTGAGTTCAATATACAAAAAAGGAGACTTTTCCCGCTTGAAACTCTCATAGTCAACTTGAAAAAAAACCTTTTCCGGGGTATAGTAAGCAACAGTCAAGTATACAAGGCCAGTTGCTGTCCTTGAATGATATAAGTATATCCAGATTTATTTGCAGGAGTGAATTATGCTTGAAGTCCGACTTATAAGTGCCCTGGAAAAGGTTTTGCCTGAAACTCAGGCCTTGAAGGCCCCTGAGTTTACTTCAGATGTGGCCGCCCGCGGAGAGGTTTATTCTTTTCAGATCGCACTGCGTTCAACTGAACGTACCATTATGCGTATTGAAAGTGCAAGCAAACTCAATACCCGTGTCCGCATCGTTAAAAATGTTCCCGTTATGTATGC
>JAZUPO010000040.1:0-4769 GCA_045605205.1 Victivallaceae bacterium | reverse complement strand
ATCTATCCCTATTATGAATATGATCACGATATTTATATGCCTGTTTATGAAGCTGCCGCAAAGTGTAATCTGCCTTTGCTCTTTCATACCGGCAACTACCGTCCCAATCCGGCCGATGAACTCTACCGCCGCCCGGTTCTGAAAAATATGCACCCCATCAACCTTGACCGGATCGCCCGTTCATTTCAAAGTTTGAAGATCGTTATGGCCCATATGGGGACCCGGATCTTTCAGGATGAAGCCAGCCAGTACATCAAGATGCTTCCCAACCTCTACGCCGACCTGGGCGGCTGCGGCCAATGGCTGCGTATGCAGCCTGCGGATCTGGCTGAAATGCTGTGTGCAGATACAGTTACTGTTGACCGGGCAATGAATGGATTTCGCAAGCTGGTTCTGGGGTCAGATGCTTATGTCACCCACCCCGGCATTATGCCCGACGGAGCCGATCACTACTTGCGGCTTCTGAAACGGATCGGAGTCCCCAAAGAGATCATCGACGGTATTATGGGAAAAACCGTCGCCTCCTGGATGGATGTCGAATTGGATGAAGCTGAGGAGTAATCGGCATTTTTTCATTCCTTTCAAAGAGCAGTCTGAAATATTTTCGGCTGCTTTTTTTGTGCCGCAAAAAAGCAATTTTTAATAATTTCTGCACTTGCAAATAGAAATTCAAGTGTTATATTAATCCTGACGGAGTATTTTCACAAAAAAAAGTACCGTTTCATTTCCGGGGTGTGAGAAGGAACTGCTCACTTTTCCGGAACAACAATAAGGAGTTTTTCCAAAATGAAAAAGCTGTCAGTTTTTCTTGTGTTGGCTGTTGCTTTGATGGCAACAGGAGCCGATCTCTATGTTCTCAGAAAAGGAGGCAAAAACAACAATCCCGGTACCAAGGCCAAACCTTTCAGAAATCTCTGGAAAGCGATTGATAAGGCAAAACCCGGTGATGTCATCCACGTTTCAGAGGGAACCTATCACGGTAAAATGTCCTGCGGCTGGATCGAAGTCAATAAAGGTGTCACTATTAAAGGCGGATATTCAAAAGACTTTTCTCAGCGTGATCCTGTAAAGTTCCAGACTCTGCTGCGTCCCACCAATGACCAGAATGCCACCAAACCCATTTTCGGTACATTGACCATTCAGAACAAAAATGCCAAAGTCAAAGGCAATGTGGTCATCGACGGTCTTATTTTTGACCATACTCTTGCCAACAGCTATCACGCAAGAGAGGGTAAGCCCGCCGGGTTCCAACAGGGAATGTATCTTATTCCTCCGTCAAAGGGTCTGACCAAATATCCTTCCATTGACCGTTATATGCTTCACGCCAATACTGACGGAAATTTGACTGTTCAGAACTGTCTTTTCCTCAACGCCAGTAATTATGCTGTGAACATCAACCATTTTTCCGGCAAAGTCAAACTGCTCAACAATGTTTTCATCGGCAGCCGTATGGTCGCCGCAGAAGTCCGTTCCTCCAACGGCAAACTTTACGCTGTTGACTATGAATTTGCCTACAACACCGTCCTTTTCACCTGGACCCGCACCAAAACTTTTGAAGATATGGGCTACGGAGTCCGTGCCAACAATGGCGTTATCAGCAACATCCATCACAATATCCTCGGCCTCAACTGTATGGCCGGTTTCGACAATACCAAAGGCAACGCCAAGCAGAAAAAAGTCAAACTGGACAACAATATTTTCTTCCTCAACAAGAAAGCTGACGTGGCAATCACCATCAGCCCCAATATCAAATTTATGAAGGTCGAAGATGATGGTTTTGACGATCTGAGTGATGTTGACGGTATGGAAAGTGTTTCCGACAATACCGCCTTCAAGAATCCCGCTCTTTTCAAAAATATCATTGATGTCAACTATCTTCAGGCCTTCCTGAGTGCCACCTACACCGAAAAAGTGCACTACAATGAAAACAGCCCTATGAATCAATTCAGAGCCGCTCTCGGTTTGAACAAACAGGGACGTATCACCTCAAAAGTCTCTATGTTTGCCAACCCCTATCCTTTTGACAGTGCCGTCAAATTTTTCGGAGCAGTCAAAGGTGTCGGAGCTCAAGTCTGCAAATAAATCAATCTTTCTCCTGGGAGGGGGGACGGGCTTCCCCCTCTCTTTTCCCAAACTCTGTCACCTTTTTTTCACACTTTTTTCCGGTGCTGTTGTTTTGCAGGATTTCCGAAACTTTTGTGCCGGTAAAAGATATGGAAAAAAAACTATACTGAGAACAGAGCAAAAATAAAATCAAGGCCGTTGCAAACCTTCTTTACAAGTTGTTTGCAACAGCCTTTTTTTATGCAGTTGAAAAATTTTCAGCTGAGTTCGTTCTGCTGAGCCACAAGATTGGCTCCGCCGTAGGTCTTACGCAGCAGGGGTTTTTCGATCTTTCCGGTGGGATTCCGGGGGACATTTGCAAAAATCACCTTCCGGGGCCGCTGATAACGGGGGAGAGTTTTGCAGAAATTTTCCACATCTTCCTCAGAGAGCTTTTCGCCGGGTTTCACTTCAATAATCGCGGCGGCGATCTCACCGAGACGGAGATCAGGCAAGCCGATCACAGCCACATCTTTGATGGCATTGTGACGGCGTAAAAAATCTTCGATCTGGACGGGATAAAGATTTTCACCGCCTGTGATGATAACATCCTTTTTGCGGTCAACAAGATAGATAAATCCGTCCGGATCAGTCTTTGCCATATCTCCGGTATAGAGCCAACCGTCAGCTGAAAGGGTTTCAGAAGTCGCCTTTTCGTCCTTGTAATAACACTTCATAACGCCCGCACCGCGGACAGCCAGTTCCCCCACCTCTCCGGGAGCGACGGGATTCCTGTTTTCATCAACGATGGCACATTCCCAACCGTAGCCCGCCTTACCGATCGCTCCGACGTGGTCGATGTTCTCGATTCCCAGGTGCACAGCACCGGGGCCGATGGATTCACTGAGACCGTAATTGGTATCGTAATTGTGATGAGGGAAAACTTGTTTCCATCTTTTAATGAGACTCGGCGGAACAGGCTGGGCACCGATGTGCATAAGATGCCACTGTGCAAGCTGATAGGAATCCAGCTTGATTTCCCCCCGTTCAATGGCATCAAGGATATCCTGAGCCCAGGGAACGAGCAGCCACACCACAGTACACTTTTCCTCAGAAACAGCAGAAATGATCCATTCAGGCTTGATCCCTTTCAGGAGCACCGCTTTTCCTCCCACCAGGAATGAGCCGAACCAGTGCATTTTTGCACCGGTGTGATAAAGAGGCGGAATGCAGAGAAAAACATCATCTTTGGTCTGTCCGTGGTGTTTCTGCTCCACGATACAGGCGTGGGTCAGACTGCGGTGGCAGTGGACGATCGCCTTGGGGAATCCGGTCGTTCCGGAAGAAAAGTAGATCGCAGCATCATCTTCATCGGTCAATGCCACCTGGGGGGCACGGCTTGAACAGTAGGAAACAAGATTTCCGTAAGGCTCAGCAAAAGAGGGGCAATCCTCCCCCACATAGAGGAAAGACTTGATCCGGGGCAGCTGATCGCAAATAGTTTCCACCCGTCCGGTGAATTCAGGTCCGAAAAAGAGATAGTCCACATCCGCAAGTTCAAGGCAGTATTTGATCTCCTCAGCTGTGTAGCGGAAATTCAGGGGAACCGCCATAGCTCCGGCCTTGAGGATCCCGAAATAAATGGGCAGCCATTCAAGACAGTTCATCAGCAATATGGCAACTTTGTCCCCTTTCCGCAGATGCCGGGTCAGCAAAAAGTTTGCCAGGCGGTTGGCTTTGCGGTCAAACTGTCCCCAGGTCATTTCAGAACGGAAACTGTCAGAACGGCTGGGTTCAATCAGAGAATATTCCTTCCAGGTGGTATGACGTTTTTCCAATTCCTGTGGATTGATCTCGACCAGAGCGACATCCTCACCGTAAAGTTCGGCGTTTCTGGCAAGTATTTCTGTAATAGGCATACTGCTGATCTTTCATAAATATGGTGTTGATATTTTTGTTATTCTGCTTAATATACAGCAAATAAGCTGTTTTTGCAAGGGCACTGACATCACTTGCCTGAAAAAGAAAATAAAATTCCACAAATAAGTCAGACATTGTCCGGATTGCAGGATTGAAAATTGTTTTTTCTGTGCTATATTATGAAAATGAATTTTTATTGTTAAGCTGCCGGTTGTCTTATTCAACCTCTTTCTGCATCAATACGGAAACAGGTTTCCGGCAGCTGTAAAGTCAACTTTTTTAAGGAACAACGTCGTGAAAGAATTAAAAGTCGGAGTTGTCGGATTCGGCACAGTCGGCGCCGGAGTGGTGGAAAACCTGTTGCAAAATCGCGAAGTCATCGCCAAACGCACAGGTATTATGCTCACTTTGACCTGTGTAGCTGACCTTGACACTACTACCGATCGCGGCGTAAAAGTCCCCGATGGCGTGCTGTGCAACGATGCCGCAGAAGCCATCAAACGCTGCGATATCATCGTCGAACTTGTGGGCGGCACCACCTTTGCCAAAAAACTGATCCTCGATGCCCTCAACGCCGGAAAAAGCGTAGTCACTGCCAACAAAGCCCTGCTGGCTCTCCACGGTGAAGAACTTTTTGCCGCTGCCGAAAAAAATAATGTCGATCTCTTCTATGAAGCTAGTGTCGCAGGCGGCATTCCCATCATCAAGGCTCTCAGAGAAGGGCTTGCCGGCAACCGGATCAACCGGATTTTCGGCATTATGAACGGTACCTGCAACTATATTCTCACCCGTATGGAGCGTGAAGG
>JAZUPO010000039.1:0-7559 GCA_045605205.1 Victivallaceae bacterium | reverse complement strand
GATCATTATAAAGTTTTTCAGCTTCCACGCCGACCTGACCATCACCGCGGTTGGGATCGATGGCACAGATCTGAGCCTGCCAGGGAGCAATGGACATAGGCCAGATGGGACCGTATTCATCGCGGGAATATTCAATAACAGAAGCCATAGCCCGTCCCACACCGATGCCGTAGCAGCCCATAATCATCGGCTTGGATTTGCCGTTGACATCGAGGAAAGTGCAGTTCATAGACTCGGAATACTTTGTTCCCAGCTGGAAGATATTGCCAACTTCAATTCCCCGGAGTTCCCGCAGGGGTTCACCGGTCACGGGACAGGGATCACCGGCACGGACAGCGGCGATATCGCCCACAATGCACTGGAGTCCCGGACAATCCCGGTCAAAGTTGAAGTTCTTGAAGTGCCAGTCGTGTTCATTGGCACCGACCACCAGATTGGAGCTGTTGACCACAGAGTTATCCAGCACAATGGTCACTTTGCCTGATTTCAGATCCATAGGTCCGGCATAACCGGGGACGCAGCCGATATTTTCAATAGCGGCATCATCAGCGAATTTGAGTTCTGCAGTCTTGGTCAGGTTGCACAATTTTGTTTCGTTGACTTCAAAGTCGCCCCGGATCATTGCATAGATCAGTTCTCCGGTCAGGGCGTTCTGATAGAAAACAGCCTTGCCGGTATTTTCAGGTTTGAGCCCGAGGAATGAAGCAACTTCCTCAATGCTCTTACAGCCGGGGGTATGGACTTTTTCCAGTTCCCGGGGTTCTTCCTTTTCGTATTTCCAGGCGGCGACAGCGATCTCTTTGTTGGCACGGTAGGAGTTGTCAGGGGAAGCAAAAATCGTATCTTCTCCGCAATCGCAGATGGCCATAAATTCGTGGGAAACTTTGCCTCCCATCATACCGGAGTTGGATTCAATAGAAAGTACATTCCCCAAACCTATGCGGCGGAAGATCCGCTCATAGGCTTCGTGGGCCCGTTTGTAGTATTTTTCCAGATCCTCCTGATCGGCGTGAAAACTGTAAGCGTCTTTCATCGTGAATTCGCGGGTCCGGATCAATCCGGCACGGGGACGGGCTTCATCGCGGTACTTGGTCTGGATCTGATAAAGCATCACAGGCAGCTGTTTGTAACTGTTGACCTCACTGCGGACAAGAGCGGTGACACACTCTTCGTGAGTCATAGCAAGAAGCATATCTTTATCGTTCCGGTCTTTGAACCGGAGCAACTCAGCACCTACGCTGTCAAAACGGCCGGATTCCTTCCACAATTCAGCGGGCAGCACCACCGGCATAAGGATCTCCTGACCGTCGATCTTGTTCATTTCTTCCCGGATAATCGCTTCAATACGCTCGACAATCTTTTTCCCGGCGGGCAGCAGGGAGTAAATTCCAGTGGAAACAGGGCGGATATAGCCGCCGCGGATCAAAAACTGATGGCTGGCGGTTTTAGCATCTTTCGGAACTTCTTTCAGGCGGCGTCCCACCATTTGAGTCATCTTCATTTCAAAGGTTCTCCAATTTGAGTTTTGTGTTTTTATTTATATAATATAACCTCCCGCTCTGTTAAAATCAATATCACACGCTCTTTTATATCAATCTTTTTGCATAAAAAATGGGACTTTCCCCGCTTGCATTTGTTCTCTTACGGTGTTATATTTAAGGAACGTCACTTTTTCATACATAAAAATCTTCAGGAAAACTTTTATTTTCCGGAAAATTCCAGAAAGGATCATAAACGATGAGCAAACTGGCTGTCAACGGCGGAACTAAACTCATTCAGCAGGACTACGAACCTCTTTTTCATTGGCCGATCATCACTTCAGAGGATATCCAGGCCGTTACAGAAGTCCTTGAAGCAGGAACGATGTCCGGCAATGAAATTTCCAAGATTTTTGAACAGGAATATGCTGCCTGGAACGGCACCAAATACGCTTTGAGCACTGCCAACGGAACGGCGGCTCTCACGGCAGCATTCTGGGCCTGCGGCATCGGTGCCGGTGACGAAGTCATCTGCCCTTCTATGACCTACTGGGCCAGCTGCACTGCCGTTATCAAACTCGGTGCAACCATCAATTTTGCCGACATTGATGAAGAACTCAACATCGATCCTGATGATATCGAACACCGTATCGGTCCCCGGACCAAAGCCATTATCGTGGTCAACTACGGCGCACAGCCCGCCAAATGGCAGCAGATCCGTGCCATTGCCGACAAACATCGTCTGCTGGTCATTGAAGACAACTCCCACGCTCAGGGAGCTCTCTATCAGGGAAAAATGTGCGGTGCGCTGGGCGACATTTCCTGTGCCAGTCTGATGTCCGGCAAATCCCTTGCCATCGGTGAAGGCGGTATGATCTGTACCGACAACAAGGAACTCTTTGAACGCTGCGTGGCTTACGGTTTCTATGAACGTACCGGTGTTGCCAGCAAATTCAACAAAGCTGAGTCTTTCATCACCGATCCTGCTTTGCAGAAATACGCCGGCATCCCTATGGGCGGCGTGAAATACCGGATCAATCAGACCTGTGCCGCTATGGGACGTGTCCAGCTCAAATACTACGATGAACGTATTGCTGAAATCGACAAGGCGATGAACTATTTTTGCGACCTTATTGACGAATTGCCCGGACTCAAAACCATTCGTCCCGCCCAAGGCACCAACACAACAAAAGGCGGCTGGTATGCGGCAAAAGGTCTTGTTTCAGAAGAATTCGCCCAAAAAGTTTCTGCCCAAAAATTCTGTGCCGCAGTCAGTGCCGAAGGTGCTTTCACCTTCTCCGGTGCCAATCCTCCGCTGCATTTGAATCCTCTTTTCCACGACTTTGACTACTTCAATCAGGGCAAACCCACGGTCATTGCATTCGGACAGCGTGATGTGCGTCAGGGTAAAGGTTCTCTGCCTATGTCCGAATCCCTGCCTGCCCGCTGCTTCCATCTGCCCTGGTTCAAGCACTTTGACAAACCTGCCATTGAAGCCCACGCGGCAGCATTCCGCAAGGTCATTGAAAACATTGATGAATTGATTTGATCCGGCCGGGGAACAGCTTTTTTTTCAGAGCTGTTTCCCAACTGCCCCCCAAAGTTGTCCTCAGGAACTGACATTTTTATGAAACTCGGAACAGCCAAACGTTTTACCCTGCCGGGAAAAGACTCCTTTCTCCGGGGATACGGATTCCGCAAGGAACTCTCTTGCGGCGTTGAAGAACCCATTGAACTGGGAGTTATGGCGATTTCTGAAAATGACAGTAACAACATCCATTTGCTCATCACTGCCGATATTGCCGGAATAGATATTGCCGAGTGTGCTCTGATCTACGACCTTCTTGACAGGGAATATAACATTCCCCCCGACCGGATATGGATCAGCAGCTCCCATACCCATTTTGCTCCCGGTTTTGAGGCTTATTTCATTCCTCATCGCGACGGGACTCTGACCTATGGAGATCATCCGGAAGATACAGAGTACCGTACTTTGTGGCACAGCAGACTTCTGGATGCCGTCGGCTGTGCATTGAATTCAATGGAGGAATGCCTCATCGAACACCTGGAAGTGGAAGTTCCGGGAATTATGTTCAACCGCCGCACGATCAAAAAGAGCGACGGTCTTGTTGAACAGAACTATATCTACCCGGACGATCCTGAAAATTACATTTTCCCCAAATGCGACACAACTCTGACTGCGTGGCGTTTTATGACCCCGCGGGGTCCAAAGGCTCTCCTTGCAGCTGTCGGGTGTCATCCGGTCACAGGGGGGCTTGATGCTTATTGTATTTCCGGGGATTACCCCTGGTACTTCAAGGCAAAGGTGGAAGAACTTTTCGGCTGTCCCGGATTTTTTATGCTGGGAGCTGCCGGAGACTCCGTTCCCAGGCTTCGGGGGCCTGCCTCACAGGAATTTGCTCAAAAGATCAATTCCAGAAAGAATCTCGGGGATATTCTTGCCTTGACTTTGCAGCAGAATATGCGGCTTTTCAAACAGGACAAAAAACAATCTGTTTCTATGAAAGTGGTGGAGTTCCCGGTGGAACTTCCTGCTGAACTGGATTATGAAAACGCCGAAAAAAATTATCAGGAAGCAGAAAAACTCCGCTCCCCTGATCTGGAACACTGTATCGCAGCCAGATTCATCGCTCAAACTTATCCGGGCAGACATTTTACGATGCCCCTGCGTTTTCTGCGTCTCGGGGATAAAGTTCTGACCGGAATGCCCTTTGAAGTGCTCAGTATCATTTCTTTGAAACTGAAAGAAGCCAACCCCGAAGCGGTATTGATTTCCGTTACCGGCGGCTACAACGGCTATCTGCCCCTGGCTGAAGACTTTGCCAGACAGGGATATGAATGTTCATTCGGCTTTACCCATTTCGCTCCGGGAACCGGTGACACGGCTCTAAAAACTGCTATCGAAGAAAGTCTTTTGATTTAACACATAAAATACTCAACACAAGGAGAAAATTATGAAAAAACTGTTCCTTTTCTGTTCGCTGCTGGCCGCAGCGGCACTTCCGGCTTTGACGGTGGTCAAAGACGGAAAATCCGACTATGTCATCGTCGTTTCCCCCAAAGCTGAAAAAGCCGCTCACGCCGCAGCCGCTGATTTGCAGGAATACATCCATAAAGCCACCGGAGCCAAATTGCCCAAGGTCAAAGAAGCCAATGTCGGCAAACGTCCGGCTTTCCGTCTGGGGTATAACAAAGTGACTGTCTCTGAGGGGTTTGAGATCCAGGTCAAAGGCAAAGACATCTATATTTCCGGCGATGACACCCCCGGTGATCCCTATAACAATCACTGGTCCCACGGTTCCCGGGTCGGCACCTGGTACGGAGCGGTGGATTTTCTCGAAAAATATCTCGGGATCCGTTGGTTTATGCCCGGTCCCCTGGGGGAATATGTCCCCAAGAGCAAAAATCTTATCATCCCTGACAATCTGAACTTCAAAGATGCCCCCCGGATGGCATTCCGCTGGAGCAAACAGGTCGGTCACGGCAAACGCTCCAAAGCTGACCGGATGGAGTGCTGGAAGTGGCGTCGCCGCAACCGTGAAGGCCAGACGATGCACTGGTGTTCCTGGCACTCCTGGGTCCGTCATCTCCAGGGCAAAGATTACTTCAAAGATCACCCTGAATGGTTTGCCTATGTAGGCGGCAGACGCTACAACCACAATCATCTGGGCCACGGTATGCAGATCTGCACCACCAATCCCGGAGCACTTGACGAATTTGCCAAAAATCTCTTTAAAGCACACGCCAACTACAAACACATCGTTATGATGTCCATTACCCCTAACGACGGCGGATTTTTCTGCGAATGTAAAAACTGTCAGGCTCTTGACAACGGTGTCCGTCCCGACGGCAGCCGCATTATGACCGACCGTATTGCCACTTATGCCAACGAAATGGCAAAACGGATCACCAAGATCAATCCTAAACAGACTTTGGGACTTCTGGCCTATTCTGTCTATGCTGACGGCGTAGGAAAAGTCAAACTTCATCCCAATGTCTATGTTATGGAAGTTCTCAACGATGCGGGCTTGACCTATTACAGCCCCGAAGTCCGCAGACGCCACCTTGCCAATTTGAAAGCCTGGCGCAAGAATCTGAAACTGCTCACCTTTGACACCTGGACCGAAGGTATGGGCAATTTGGGACTGCCTGTCTACCAGTTCCGCAACATCTGCCATATTTATGACAATCTTGCTGCTGCCGATGTGGGCGGTGTCTGCATCAACAACACTTCAGACTTTGCTTCTGCCGGTCTGAACCACTACTTCTATATGAAATTTGCCTGGGCCCCTGTGAAAGACCGGGAAAAACTGTACAATGAAGCCATTGCCCAATGTTACGGTCCTGCTGCTTTCAAGTGCGTCAAAGCCTACTTTGAAGATGTGGAAAAACGTATGGAAAAATTTGCTCTGGGAGCCGTGGATTTCAACCGTGAAATGGGGTACGCCAAACGTTATCCCGGAGTCCTGACCAAAGTCTATCCCGGACTTTACGAAAAGTGGTACAAGCCCCTGAGTGCCGTTGCAAAGAAAGTCACCGACAAAGGTCAGCGTGCCCGCTTGCAGCTGATCCTTGACAATTTGGAATACACCAAGACCACCTGTGACCTTTATGACACAGCCATCAAAGTGACCCGTTCTAAAAATGCCAGTGTTGCTCTGGCTGCCAAAGGCGACAAACTGGCCCGGCTCCGTGACAAACAGGTTGCCAAAAACTACAAACTGCCCTCTGCCGGACCGGTCAACTTTGCCAATACTGAAAAGAATTTCGCTCTGCCTCTCAAGCGGGACATTTTCAGTTTCCTTCTCAGCTCCAACGCCCGTAAAAGCACCAAAGTCGAACGGCGCAATTCCGTGCCGGTTCTTGACGGCAAATTTAACGAAGATTTCTGGAAAAATCTGCCCGTTATGACTCTGGAAGTTGATGCTTACGGAGTCAAACAGCCTGTCGGCTCCACCTTGAAAATCGCCGTGACCAAAGATGCCCTTTACCTTGCCGTCCACAATCCTGAACCCCTTATGGATCAGGTCAAAGACTCCGCCGTCAAGCCCGGCAGCAGCGTATGGCTGGAAAATTATGTGGATCTCTTTTTCCACGCTGCCGATGCCGGTTCATCCTATCACCAGCTGATGTTCAACACCCTGGGAACGCCTCAGGCATTTTTCTACAAAAACGGCAAAGGTACTCCCTGGGAACACAATGCAAAAATTGCTGTTCACCGGACAAAAACGGCTTGGGATGCTGAAGTGATGATCCCCTTGAAAAGCCTGACAAAGTCAAAAGATATCCGGGGCGACATCTGGGGATTCAACATCTGCCGCGACCGCCGGGTGGTCAAACCTGTTTCCGGAGTCTGCTGGAGTCCCACCTTTGGCGGATTCCACAATGTCCAGCGTTTCGGAAAGCTTATCATCAAATAAACATTTCAGCAGAGCTTCTGTCATCATACGGCAGAAGCTCTGTTTTATTTGTATTGACAGTATCAGAGCCCAAAACAATTCACCGTCCCATTGCAAAAGTTTTTATAAAGAGAGCTCCTAATCCACAAGCCAGGAAGGAAATCATATGAAATTTTACGGAACACTTACAATTTTAGCAGCGTTCGTCATAAACCTTGCTGCCGTAACAGTCGATCCGGGCAAAGCCGTTATCGTCGTCAAAAAAGATGCCGACGGCGTCATCCAGTTTGCCGGAAAGGAATTGCAGAAATATCTGCGGCTGATCACCGGCAAAAAGGTCCCCATTGTGAACGAACTCAAAAAGGGGAAATATCCCTTTATTTTCGGCACCCCCGCAGGCACAAAACTGCAGCCGGAAGAAGCCCGCTGGGAAGTAACAAAAGAAGCAACACGACTTTACGGCGACTCCACCCCTACCGGAAAAAACTGGGTCCAGCTTCACAAGATTCTCGATCTGAAGGCCAAAAGCGGCGATTTGACAGCAGTCTATGATTTTCTGGAAAAACAGCTGGGAGTCCTCTTTCTCGCCCCCGGTCCTGCCGGTATTTCTTATGAGCCCCGGAAAAAACTGGAACTGAAAGAAGGCAGAAACTCCTGGGTC
>JAZUPO010000038.1:0-4900 GCA_045605205.1 Victivallaceae bacterium | reverse complement strand
CACTTGACAAAGACAGGAATTTGCGTTTCTGGCTTACGGTCAGAGTTCCGGCAGGAACTCCCGGCGGGATCTATTCAGGCAAAGTAACGGTGCAGTGTGACAAAGTCCTCCGTGAAATTCCTCTGACTGTCAAGGTCCTCGGATTTGATTTGAAACAGGATCCTCAGCGGATCTACTCCATTTACTACCGGATGCCAGCTCCTGAGTCTGTAAAGAACTCTCCTCATACGGCTGCCTGGCTGACCAATAAAAGAGACAAAGAACTCGCCGGGCTATATGAAAACGGTTTTACCGGGATCACTCAAGGCTTCTGGGCGACCAGGCGTAAAAAAGCGGACCTCTTTATCCTGACGGAAAATTATGACCGTGGGGCTTCCGTTGCCCGAAAGTATGGCATTACGGCACCGACTCCGGCAGGTTACGGTGAGGGAAGGCTTTACGCAGATAATATGAAGAAAAGTCTGCCGCCCCACCTGACCGGTATGGAAATGCCCAACGAACAGTATTTCAAAGATGTGGAAAGTACCATCAAAAAAATCTTTGAGGAATACAAAAAGAATCCTCATTGGCCGGAACCCCTCATTTATCTTACTGACGAACCCGATTGTATGCCAACGGTTGTTGCCTATTTGAAGCGTATCGGCGAGATCGGCAAACGTTATGGCGGCAGAACTTATGTGACGGCAGATCCCGCCAACAAACTTTTTGCTCCGCTTTTTGATGTGGTGGATGTATGGTGTCCGTCGCAATTCACGTTGACGCCAGAGGAAATCCGCCAGTGGCAGAAAAAGCGGCCCGGTACGGAATTTTGGTGTTATCCCAATTCCGTTTGCGGTTCCAACAATCACGTTACCCCTCAGGGGGCCCGAATGACCTTTGGGTACGGCTTCTGGAAATCGGAGTTCAAAGCCCTCATTCCGTGGATGTATCAAAGCATCGGCGGCGATCAGTGGAACTATCTGGACTCTGCCCGGATGGATTTTCTCAACAGAACAGATGATGACGGTTCCCCCATTCCGGCAATGAATTTTCTCTGTTACAGAGAGGGAATCGATGATGCCCGCTATATCTATACTCTGAAAACCAGGATCCGTGCCGCCCGGAAGGCAAATTTGCCGCAGATCGCAGCTGCAGGAGAAAAGGTATTACGCGAACTTTCGGAGGCGATCCCCACCCGCCGCCGTTACAAAGATCATCACGACGGTGTATGGGATACCGGAACAATGGATGCCTGGCGGTGGAAAATTGCCGGAGAGATCATAAAAATCGATTCACACCTCAATGGGAAAGGAGCCCGTAAATGAACAAGATGACCTGCTTTTTTATCTTGCTGCTGGGAACTTCCCTTGCAGGAGCTCCTTTGACCGCAGAAAAAGTGTTGACAAAAATGCCCATCTTGAAGTGGCGGGGAACTGTGGCAAGTGCCTCAAAGGGGACTATGAAGTCTCCGGCAGGCAGGGAGACTGTTTGTTTTACTTATCCCATTCTCTATGATTCAAAAGGTAAGATCATAGGGACCTCCTGGCCCAGATGTACACTCTATCTGCCACCTGCAATGCGGGATTGGTCGCAGTATGATTTTTTTGAATTCTCTGTCTACACCACATTCAACCGCTCAGACGAAGAGTATCTGCCCTGTGCAATGTCCATAGGCGGTTTCAAAAAACGGTCACTCATCACTTTCCCGGTTGGTAATCTCAGGCAGAATCAATGGGTCAAAGTTTCTGTACCGTTAAGGGAAATGAAAAAAAATGATGCTGTCAGAAATGTGCAGTTGCATCTCAATGCCAGACGTTATTTCCCCAATGACAAACTGGTGCTTCATCTGGGAGACTTCAAGCTGATCCGTTTACTGCAATGGCAAGTTGCTGCTTTCAAGATGACGGCTCCGGCGGTTTTTGCCGGCAGAACCACTCTGCCTGTTGAATTTGAACTTTTGGGCCCCGGAGAAAAATATAAAGTACCTTTCCGGATCTTTGATGCCAAAGGGATGAAAGTCAAGGATATTAAACTTGACTCTGCCAGAGGATTCGGGTATTATCTGCTTCCTGTGGGAAATCTTGCTCCGGGAAAATACATTCTCGCCGTTTTCCCTGAGGAAAAACAAAAACGGAACGATGTACCGTTTCAGGTCATCGCTCCGCCTGTGTGGAAAAACTGAAAAATCACTCTTTGTCAACGTGACTCCGGGAAAGCAGCAATGTTTCCCGGTAGTCACCGATCTTATCCGGCTCACCGTATGACGCTGCCCGCATAAAACGTGCTTTGGGGTTTATTTCACAGCGGAGAACGCACGGGGTTCCTCCCGCATCAGCCAGTACGACACCTTCGGGAGAAACAGCCATACTTCTGCCGCCCACATTGGGATCAGGCATAGCAGGAGCAGCCCGCAGCACGGTACAGCCGCAGTCAAACGCCCGTGAGCGGGTGGTGAATTCCAGAATTTCCGGTCTTTCCTGTCGCTGGTGACTGACCATAACGATCACATCCACCCGCTGTTTGGCATAGGGAACAAAGAGCTCCGGAAAGTAATGGTCAAAACAGATACTTGCTCCGTACCGGACGCCCTTATATTCAAAACTGACGGGGGCAAGACCTGCTTCTATGCCTTTGGCGATCTCGGGTTCAACAAGATGAACCTTGGTGTAAGGTGAAAACTCTTCAGCATCAGGCGGGAAAACAGTCAATTGATTACGCAGTCTTCCGTCTGTGCCGTAGTTGAGCAATCCGCTCATAATGGTGCAATTGACTCTTTTTGCGGTTTTGCGGAGCATTTCCACAAACTCCATTCCGGGGCCTTTGATAAGGGAAATCATTTCTGCCAGATCAGAATAGCCGGTACAGTTGGCATTTTCAGGAAAAATCACCAGATCAGCTTCCCCCGGGATGAGTTTTTCAAGCTGTTCAATCTGCCACTTGAGTACTTTCAAGGCCTCTCCGGGCTTGGGATAGGGCACTTGCATAATAATGACTTTCATAGAGAGTTTCCCTTTGTTTTTATTTGAGAATTTCTTTGATGACCGCATCGGTCATTCCGGCTGTGGTACCTTTGCCGCCGATATCAGGAGTACAGCTCTTTCCTTCTTTCAGAACAGCACAGATGGCATCCATAAGCAGATCGGCAGAGCTTTTTTCTTTGAGCTGTTCAAGCATCATAGCAATGGCCCAGAAAGTTCCTACCGGATTGGCGATCCCTTTTCCTGCTATATCGGGAGCAGAACCGTGAATAGGCTCAAACATACTGGGATATTTCCCTTCCGGATTGATGTTGCCGGAAGGAGAAATGCCGATGCTGCCCAGCATCGCTGACCCCAAATCAGTGAGGATATCTCCGAAAAGATTGCTTGCCACCACCATTTCGAGGCGTTCCGGATGCATAATAAAGAATCCCGCCAGAGCATCGATGTGCATTTGAGAGGATTCCATTTGCGGATACTCTTGCCGTACTTCATCAAAAATCTTATCCCAAAAGACCATTGAGTGATTGAGTGCATTGGATTTTGTGGCACTGAGGACCTTGGTCATATTGTTGGCTTTTGCATATTCATAGGCATAACGGATGATCCTTTCAGTTCCCTTGCGGGTGAATATGGATTCCTGAACAGCTTTGTCAGCAGTTGTTTCGCCTTTGCCGCAATATTCACCTTCTGAGTTTTCCCGGATAACCACAAAGTCGATATTGTCGTTTTTCAAGGGGGAAACCAGTCCCGGCAGCAGCTTGATGGGCCGCATATTCACATATTGGTCAAAACCCGTACGGATAGGCAAAAGGAGATCACGCAAAGAAACGTGATCGGGAACTCCGGGAAATCCCACAGCTCCCAATAATATGGAATCGCAATCCCTGAGTATTTCCATTCCGTCAACAGGCATCATACGGCCGTGTTTCAGATACCAGGTGCAACTCCAGGGAAGTGTATTATACTCAAATTTGATGCCGCCGTGTTTTTCAGAAAGTGCATTGAGCACACGCACTCCTTCATTGATGACATCAACACCGATCCCATCACCGGGAATAAGATTGAGACGGTAAGTTTTCATTTGGTTTTTCTCTAATTATGTTTAATAAAAAAATATATATTTATGGCTTATAAAATAGCACGATTGAAGTAAAAAATCAAGAAAAGACTGTTTTTTTTCCACCTGAAAATCTCAGAAATCGTGAAAATCAAAGGAAATTTCACCTGTCACTGTGTCAATAAAAGAGGTGTAAGAAGAGTCACCCCGGACTTTGAGAGAGAATCGGGAAGCATATAAGGCTGTCAGTGAACCAGTTGTTTTGGGAGCTTCCTGATTCCAGTGAAAATGTCCGCCGCACCAGATGATCCTGCCGGGGAAAGTGCAGAGTTGTTCTTTCAGCTCTGGCGGGATCTCAAGAAATATGCCGGGTTTTTCTTCTCTGGAACAGCTGCCGGGAAAGGGAACGTGAGTCCCGATGACAACAGTTTTTCCTTTACAGGCACCAAGAGCATTATAAAGGAACTCCAGCTGATGCGGCAGAAATTCGTGACCGACTCCTTGCAGGGGAGTCATCGTAATAATGGCACAGTCAGGGGAAATGGCAAAAAGGGAATCCGGTTTCTGCTGCAAAAGAGATGAAAAAAAACTCAATTCTCTCGTAATGGCACATTCTGCAAAAGGTATCTTGAACTGACTGCGCCATTTGAGATAGAACTGAAAACCTTTTTCCATTGACGGGAATGTTTCAGTCAGAAAATCCCTCCTGGAAACGGTATCTCCAAGATTGAGAACAGCTCCGGCACCGGAATTTTTGATAAACTGAGCTAATTTTTCAAGCCGCACAAGATCCTGATTTTCTGCGTGCCGCAGGTCGCACAAATGCAAATCACTGATAACGAGAATTTTCATACGCACTCAGGATCTCCGTAAAGGCGTTTGT
>JAZUPO010000037.1:0-2112 GCA_045605205.1 Victivallaceae bacterium | reverse complement strand
ATCTTGCAATTATTATGGACGGCAACGGCCGCTGGGCCGAGGAACGGGGCTTGAGCCGCAGCGACGGACACCGGGCGGGAGCACGACAGATCGGCGTCGCTGCCCGGGCCGCTATGAAAGCCGGAATCAAATATCTGACGCTTTATGCCTTCAGTACCGAAAACTGGAAACGCCCCAAAGATGAAGTCACTGTCCTTATGGAGCTTATTTCAGAGTTCGCCAAAAGTGAACTGCCCAATATGCTCCGTGACGGCGTCAGACTCAGAACCATCGGCAGAACTGCGGATCTGCCACTGGCTTCACGGGCAGCTTTGGAATTTGCCATCAAGCAGACCGCCAATAACGACAAACTGACCATCAATATCGCCCTCAGCTACGGCGGACGGGCGGAAATCGTGGATGCCGTCAATAAAATCATCGCAGAAAAACGCACCGCTCCCGTTTCTGAACAGGAGTTTGTTTCCTACCTCTATGCTCCCGATATCCCCGATCCCGATCTTTTGATCCGCACCGGCGGCGAGATGCGGTTGAGCAACTTTCTGCTCTGGGAACTTTCTTATGCGGAGCTTTATGTAACAGAAACCTACTGGCCCGACTTTACTGAAGAAACTCTGACACAGGCTCTTTCCAGTTTCGGCGGCAGAAAACGCCGTTTCGGCGGTTTGAACAAAAAATAATCACAGGAGTATTATACTGTATTATGGAACTTATCAATCTTACTTCCCCTTTCCACTGTGCCCATATCTTTCTTGAGCGGATCCCTCTGAAGTCCGACCGGACCGCCTATACCGGTATGGTGTATCACTTCCGGCACGGTTCTATGGAAACCAGTTATCTCGATCTGCCCGGGCATATCGCTGAAACAGATGACGGCTGCGACGCTCAGAATGTCAATCTTTTGGATTATTACCGCCGCAAGACCCAGCTTTTGCGTGTTGCTGTTCCTGCGGAAAAAGAGTACGGCATTACCCCTGCCGACCTTGACAAAGCTCTCAACGGCAGAGAATGGCAGCCCTGGATCGTCATCAATGCTCTCGGTTCAGCCGATGACGGTTATCTGCCTTCACGGAAGATCTACCTTACCCTTGAAGCAGTGGATCATCTGGCCCGCAACGGTGTAAAAGTTCTTTTTTCCGATGCCTGGGAAAGTCCCCGGCTGGACGGGGTTTTTTTGCGTCTCTTTGATGCCGGAGTCAGTGCCGTCTGCAATCTGGTCAATCTGCACCAACTGCCTGATGACAGAGAATTCTATCTGACGATGAGCTTTTTGCCCTATCCCGGTAAAGTGACTCAGATCCCGGTTTCTCTGATTGCAGAAATATAATCACTTCTTCAAGGAAAAAATGAATCAGATCACCTCATTACGCAACGGTACTGTTGTCAATAAATTTTACGGAACTGTTACAGACGGGGTGCTTCATCTGCCTGTTTCCGGTGTCGCTGATGAAGATGCTTTTGTCTCTGTCAACGGTGTTGAAGCACAGCGTCTGGGGATGAATTTCACTGCCGTTGTCCCTGTTTCTGAAAAGGTGACAGAAGTGACAATGACAGCGGAAAACAGCTGCGGTATGATGACCCACAGTGTCAGGGTCCTTTATGATAAGGATTCTTTCCGCCGTTACAATTTTCTGATCGATGACAACAGCTTCTTTTGGACGGATATCATAAAAAACCGTCCCTGCTCCCTCTTTGACCACTTCTATTTGAAGTTCCTCAAACGGATGCACGATGAATACGGAACAAAGTTTACTTTGAACCTCTTTTTCCGCAACGACCACGAACCTTGTGAATTGAGCTCTTTCCCTGATTCCTACAAAAGCGAATTTGCGGACAATGCTCACTGGCTCAAGATGTCCTGGCACGCCTATTCAGAGTTCCCCGACCGCCCTTATCAGAACGCCCCTGCGGAAAAACTCGCCTCAGACTACGATCTGATCAAATCTGAGATCTGCCGTATCGCCGGGGAGGAAAGTTTCATTCCCCCTGTGGCCGCCCACTGGTCTATGATCCGTCCGGACGGTATGGCGGAACTGGTCAAACGGGGTGTCCGGGTGATGACAAGTCAGTTCATCAATCCCAAAACCTCTCTCTCTGAGGATCAGAGAGGTCCCC
>JAZUPO010000036.1:0-2005 GCA_045605205.1 Victivallaceae bacterium | reverse complement strand
GTCCTGCTGCTGCTGCCTGTGCTGCTGCCGGAATTGCCATTGACTTCTTTAATGTCAATCTGACCAGCAGTGCTTCCAATGCTGCTCTGGCCCGCCGCAAGGAAAAGATCGCTGACTGCGGCATCTGTTTCAACCCTGCCAACTTTGTCATCGCAGGTGAACGTGCCTTTACGGTCTACCGTTCCGGCCGTTTTATCAAAACGATGCGACAGCTGGACATCAATGACATTCTGCCTGACGGCACGGTGACTGAACTTGCCCGGGGCGGTGCAGAGATCAAAGAGATGATCTCCATTGCCCGTTGTGCCAGCTTCTCAGGATTTATGTGCCTGGCAGGCGGCATCAAGGTCGCTCAGGATCTTAAATCAATGGTGGCAGACTTCCGCAGACTCATTGAAAATATGTAATATCCTGTTTCGCAATGCGTTTCGGTAAAAAAAGATTGTGAAAGTTGGGGCATTGGAAAAGAGTGCAGGTCGTCTTCGATGTAACTGGCAGCAGTAACGAGCTGCCAGATATCGAAATCTTACGCCCCAACTTGTCACGGCGCAGTAAAAGGTCAACGGAAAAGCTTTTTCAGTAACGCTTTTCATTTTTGAATCCTCAAAAAAACGGTCTGTAAAAACTTTCTGAAAAAAGTTATTTTACCTACTTGTGAGGGGAACAGAGCCTTTCGCCAAAAAGCCCCGGAATCCCACAAAACGGAAATTCCGGGGCTTGATATTTTATATGGTCGGAGTTTATCAAATCTCTGAAAGTTCGTTGAATTTTTCCACCAGCTCTCTGATGTGAGTTCCGGTTGAAACAGGGATCACTTCGCTCTGGATGACTTTGAGCCGGGGAGCGGACTTCAGCAGTTTGATGACCTTTTCCCAGTTGATACACCCCCGGCCGGGGAGTTTGTGTTCATCTTTCCAGCCGCTGTTGTCGTGGAGATGACAGTTGACAATATGGGGGAGCATCTTTTCAAGGGCCTGAGACTCCCAGCAGGGGACCGGTTTTCCTGCGGCCTGCCAGCCTCTCCAGGCGGTACCGGTGGCGTACTGTTTGCCGTTGTCCATAATATTGGCGTGTCCGGCATCGTAGCAGAATCCCAAGGCATCGGTGGGGAATTCCGCTTTGATGCTGTTGAGCACATCGGGAGTGTTGACGGAAAACCAGATGTTTTCAATACAGATAGTGATACCGAGTTTTTCAGCCTGCGGGAGCAATTCGGCAAGGCTTTCTTTCATACGTCCGATATGAACGGAATCGGCGATCGTTGTGGCCGGTTCAAAGTGATTATTGCCCAGGTGAATGGTGATCGTGCTGATATTCATATATTTGCAAAGTTCCAGAACCAGTTTCAACCGTGCCAGCATAATGGAACGTTTTTCCACAAAGGGACAGTTCAAATCGAGAAGAGGCCCGAAAGGAGCGTGAGCATCGCAGAAACTCATACCGGTGCCGGAAATTTCCTGAAGCAATGTATCTTCCAGGCCGGGGTGGGAAAGCATCATCTTGATAAGGGTGTCGCTCAAGACCAGATGTTTGGCACCTGCAAGAGCGAATTCTTCCATAATGTAGGGACGCATACGATCGGAAATGTGCTCGAAATCGTAAAGAAAAGTGACGGGAACGTTAAACATAATTTGAAAATTCCTGATTTGAAATTATAAAACTTTTGAAAAGAATTCCCTGATCCGGGGATTGGGATTGTTGTTCATCAAAGAGTCGGGAGGTTCTGAAGCAATGATTTTTCCGTGATCCATAAAAATCATCCGGTTGGCACATTCACAGGCAAAACCAATTTCGTGAGTGACGACGATCATCGTCATTCCTTCGTTGACCAGTTCTTTCATCAAGCTGAGGACTTCTCCCACCATTTCCGGATCAAGGGCACTGGTGGGCTCATCAAAGAGGAGAACTTCCGGATTCATCGCCAGAGCCCTGACAATGGCAATCCGCTGTTTCTGACCGCCTGAAAGCTGCATCGGATAGAAGTCGGAGGCCAAGCGGTCTTAGG
>JAZUPO010000035.1:0-4222 GCA_045605205.1 Victivallaceae bacterium | reverse complement strand
GGATCCACCAGTCAGTGAGGGCGGCATAAGCCGCCTTGGGGTGAGAAAAGGACCAATAGATCTGAGGAATGATGTAGTCAAGATATCCCCGGTGCACCCAGAGAAGCGTGTCAGCAAAAATGTCTTCTCTTGCCTGCATACCGCCTGTCAGGGAACCGCCTTTTATGTTCTTTGAATTGGCCCAGATGCCGAAAGGACTTATGCCGAAACGGACGTGACGGGAACGGCACAGCCGGGAAACTGCAGCAACGAGTGTGTTCACATTTTCACGCCGCCAGTCAGCAAGGGAAAGGGCTTGGGGGTTGTAATGCAGAAACGTTCTCCGGTCAGTTCCCGGCTGCAGGGGAGTGTAGGGATAGAAATAATCGTCAAAGCAAATGGCCGATACCGGAGCCCGTGAAATGATTTCATTGACCGTTTGGAGAATGTGAGCGATGACCTCGGGCCGTCCTGGATCATATTGCAGTGCCAAAGTACCGTTTCTGTTGCGGCTTGCCAGCACCAGATCGGGCCGCAGCCGGGCCAAATGGCGTGCCGGGAGGGTGTTCAGATATTTTTGTTTGCTCAGAGAAGTCGAACCGGTGATCCGGTAGGGATTGAGCCAGGCGTGAAATTCGATGCCGTTGCGGCGGCATTCCCGGACCATATAGGGCAGGGGATCGAAATTTCCCAGCGCCGCTCCCCCGCGGCCGCTGATCCAGGCACTGAAGGGATTGTAACGGGAAAGATAGACCGCATCACCATTGGCACGGACTTGAAAGAGCAAAACATTGCAGTTGTGGCGGCGCAACTGGGCAATGACCGCAGCAAAATTCCTTTTGAACTGTTTTTCATCGGCACAACGGGGAAAATCCAGATTGTTGACCACAGCACACCATACCGCACGCATCTGCACCCGGCGGAAACGGAGACGGGGCAGATTGACGGGGGTATTGGAGTAGATTCCCGCATAGGGCACAGGAGTACCTCTGCGGTTTTTCAGGATCTCCCCTGAAAGTGTAAAAAGTTCCGCAAGTGCCAAAAGAAAAAGAATTGTTTTTGCTGTGTTCAAAAGATGATTTCTCCTGATGAAAAAGGTTATTTTACAGCCGCATCAAAGGCATTCATATAGCACTCCCAGTCAGACAGAAGCATATCGTGAGGCCCCTGCCGCAGAAAATAGCTCATATCACTGCCCACCGGTGTGTCAGGAGGCGGCGGTGTGGCGTTGATCACTGTCTTTTTGCCGTAAAGTTTGTAGACAGGTGCTGCGTGCCAGAAAGAAAGATATTCCCCTCTGGGATCGGCCCAGCGGTCAAGGGTGGCACTGTGGACCGCCACCGCCCTGGGGGCGATCAGAGCAATGAGCTGGTGCTGATCCACAGAAAGTTTTTCAGGTGTTGCACAGATTTCCTTTACCGTATGGGTGAACCAGTAGTTGCCGAATCCCTCTTCCCTGGCACACATACTGAAAAGCGTTTCTCCGAAAAGCCTTCTGCTGGGCGCCGCTCCTCCGCAGCCGGAATCATTGACACAGACCAGTTTGAAACGGGTATCTTCCGCGCCCGCCCAGAGAGCTGTTTTCCCCAGACGGGAATGTCCGAAAACCGCCGCTTTCCCCGCATCGATCAGGGGATTTGTTTCCAGACAATCCAGCATCCGTGAAAGGCCCCAGGCCCAGACGGCGACAGCGGAAATATCTTTGCCCCGGGGACGGAGTTCAGCGGGGGAAAGAAAAAGAGGCAGAATGCTTTTTTCCCACCCTTTGTAATTGTCCGGGAAAAAATCGTGATAGGAACAGATTGCCAGTGCAAAAGAGCGTTCTATGATCCTTTTGAGAGGGAACCTTCTGGCTTGAGAACCGTGAGTCCGGTCAAAATCCCGGAACTCTGCTCCCACACTCCCTGTTACAAGGATATCCGGATCATTGCAGACAACGTGATTGCCGTTAAAGGTCAATCCGGTGAAAACCGGAACCGGTTTCCGGGCCGCCGCAGGAATGAAAAGCAGCATAATCGCTTTGTGACTTTTACCGTTATCCATAGAAAAGGTCATTTCGATCTGCTGCATAACGGCAGTGCCGTCAAGAGCATCTTTCTTTTCAGAAAGGAGTTTGTAGTGTGTGGTGTCGGGCGGAGGCAGTCTGCGGCCGTACATCTCTTTGCGGAAAAGTTCCAGCAAGGCCGGTCTGTTGGCCTCCCAACGGGCAACAGAATCTATGGGTGCTCCATCAACGGTCCGCAGCACGTCAGGCAGTGAAAAAGGAGGAACCTGAGATTCATCGTAATTGACTTTCCAGGGGATCTGCTGTCTGTACATTTTTTTTCCTCAAGCTGGGAGGGGCGGTTAAAAATCCAAAGCCAGAGCAAATGTTTGGAGTTTGGCGTCGATCCCCACCCCCTGTGCTCTCTGGGCTGCGATAAAATCCTTGAGTTCTTTGCGGGGAACGGTAAAGACTTCAATGGATTCGTTTTCTTCAGGATGAGCGACCGGGGCGTGATCTTTGTAGTAATTGCCGTCGATTTCCATTGTTACGAGGGTGACGGTTTCGCCTGACATCCCGGGGGAACTGTTGCCGGGGGGCAGACAGGAAATGACTTTGCCGGAATAGCCGGTCTCTTCGCTGAGTTCCCGGACGGCGGCACTTGCGGCATCTTCACCGGGATCTATCAGACCTGCCGGAAATTCCAGCACCAGTTTCCCCGCCGGGGGACGGAATTGGCGGATCAGGACAAACTGATCGTCCGGAACGATCCGGGGAATGATCAGTGCCGCTCCGGCAGCAGAGGTGCGGCTGACAGCTTCCCATTTGCGTTTGACTCCCCGGGAATCGGTAAATTCGATGATTTCCATCTGCAAAAATTTGCCTCCGGCAACGTGCGTTACTTTGTCGATCACTGCTTCCATATCTTGGGGACCTTTCCTGTGCTTTTTTGTTACAAAAATATAAAATGCACTTGAAAAATCAAAAAATCAAGTTATTTTATATAAAAGACCGCAAAAAGATTCCAAAATAGTGCGAACGGACCCTTTTTTGTCCAAAAAACACCGGGTGCCGCAGCTGTGTGACGGGAGTTATCAACGTCTGAAGAAGTTTTCTGTGTCAGTATGCAGAGAGCTTTTTATGTGTACCTTGCTGAAAAGATACCGTGTCCCATTCCCTGACAGGATGATTCTGTATTTTTTTTCAAGAGGCTGTTTTGTTCCGCCGGAAGAGATTTTTTTCCTGGATCATACGTTGAGATGATTTTTCGCTTTTTGAGGGCTTGTCTTACCGGTTCTACGGAAAAATTTTCTGTAAAGTTTTGTATTTGGGGATGATTTTTTCTGAGGGGACCGGCTGAAATCAAATAATACCGCAATAAATATCCTTTGTGAAGAAGGTTCTTTGTTGCGGGAAATAAAATCTTACCGGAGTTTTTTTAGTTTTATGATTCTCGGCATCACCGGAGCCATCGGCTGCGGAAAAAGTACTGCCTGCGGGCATTTTGTCAAACTGGGATGGCGTCTTTTTGATGCTGACCGCACCTGTCATACCCTTTACGCACACATCGATGCCCCTTTGGGAAAGGTTGTTTGCACCAACTGGGGCAGAGAATGTTTCGCAAGTGACGGGACAATTGACCGCAAGGTGTTGGCAGCTAAAGTGTTCAACTCGGAATCAGAACTGAAAAAACTCACCGGACTGCTTTATCCGGCTTTGTTTGCAGAAATGGAATCCGGCATCGCCCGGGCCCGTCAGGATCAGGTCAATATGCTTTGCGAAGTACCCTTGCTTTTTGAATGCGGCAGCGAAAAGTACTTTGACCGTACCGCGGTCATCTGGTGCACCCGGGAACTCAGACACGAAAGATTGCGTCTCTACCGCAACTTTACAGAAGATGAGATCATTGCCCGTGAAGCACGGCAGTGGCCGGCAGATAAAAAACTTGAAGCAGCTGATATCGCTTTTATAAATAACGGCGGCCCTGAATTTCTTTACCGCCAGATCGACGATTTTATCAAGGAGTTTTGTATATGAGCAACGACAACAGCGAAAATCCCGCTCTTCCCCCTTCCGGGGAAGCCCTACCCGCAGCCCGCCCCCAGGGCAGAGAACTCTTATCGGCCTCAAGCATCACAGGACCGCCCGGGAAGTGCTGCATGGCGCTTGCTGCGATACGGCTCCCAAGTGCCAGTATCATCTCTTCCTGCGACATTTTTTTAGGCAGCGGATTGTCTACGATGAAGTCGGGGGCCAAGC
>JAZUPO010000034.1:0-21061 GCA_045605205.1 Victivallaceae bacterium | reverse complement strand
TTTTCTTGCCAGTATCCAGACCCATTCGCGACAAGTCGCTGAAAATGCCATTGATATGGTGCTGGAACATTTTGAAAACGGAATTTCTGAAAAAATGCGGATCAAAGTGCTGCCCACATCTTTTTCGGACGGTTTGAGTATCAAGAGCAATAAATCATAAATTGAAAAAAAATACAGACGTTTTTCGGCAGGCACACATCTCTGACTGTCCCGGAAAAGAAAGGAAAAAATGATTGAATTACCTTTTGTCTTCAATGGCGGCTTCAATGGTTCTCTGGCAGAGTCGGAGTTGAAAAACGCCGCTTCAAGACTTCAAAGGCTCCGGCAGGTCCCTCATACCCTTGAGGAGTGGGACCCTGAAACACTCCGCAAGAAAATTATGGACGCTATGGGAGCAAAAGTTGACCATACACTCCCTCTGGAAGTGGAGTATACACGCACTATTGACTGCGGCTCTTATACGATCCGTTCTTTAAGCTATCTGAGCACCCCCGGTGTCCGGGTGACGGGAAATCTTTATGTTCCCAAAGGCGAAGGACCATTCCCCGCCGTTATCAATATGCACGGTCACTGGGAACAGGGACGGCTGGCCGCACGGGTACAGCAGCGGGGACATTTACTGGCTCGAAGCGGATATGTCGTACTGGCGGTAGATGCTTTCGGCACAGGGGAACGGTGTCCGGAACACGGTGTCTACACCTCTCACGGCGGCTTGCTCGGCGGAGCACCTTTTCACACAGGCGAGTCCCTGATGGGACTGCAAGTCGTGGATAATATGCGTGGTGTCGATCTGTTGGAAACTTTGCCTTTTGTGCAAAAAGAAAATATCGGTGCCTGCGGTGCTTCAGGCGGCGGCAATCAGACGATGTGGCTTGCCGCTCTGGATGTCAGGATCAAAGCCGCCGTCCCGGTAGTCAGCGTGGGGACTTTTTACTCTTACATCATCTGTCCCAACTGTGTTTGCGAACTCCTCCCCGGCGGTATGACCATTGCCGAAGAAGCCGCCGTCATTGCCCTGGCTGCCCCGCGGGCCATTATGCCCGTCAACGGTGTTTATGATGTCAACCCGGCTTTTAATCCTGCGGAGACCCGCCGGACAGTTGACGAAGCTAAACGGATCTTCAGAGCCTACGGTGTTCCGGAAAATCTGCGTCTGACAGTTCTAGAAGAACCCCACGCCTTCTCGCCCAATGCCCAGCGTGCTATGCTGGGGTGGTTTGAGTGTCATCTCAAGGGCAACGGCTCAGGTGAACCTGTGGAACAGCTCCCTGAATATACGACCCTGCCGGAAGAAGAGTTGATGGTTTATAAGAAAGGCCAACGGCCCGAAAGTGTCATCTCGCTCCCAGCTTATATGGAACGCAGAGAAAAAGAAACCCTTGCCAAAGCTGAATTCTCTCCTGAAAGACTTTCTGCACTCCTTCATCTGGAGCAAATCACCATCAAGAGCTGCGAAAAGTTTTCCACTCTTGCCGGATGGGAACGCATCGGCATTGAAGGCAGCGACAACCGCCTGCTGCCCTTGCTGTTCCGAGCCCCTTCCAAGCCGGGAAAAAGCATCGTTCTTTTGGGCAATCCTTACAAAAAGATCGCTCTTTACGAAAGTCCTATGCTGAAAAAACTGCTTGATGAAGGTCACGGCGTGGCCCTCTTTGATCTCTGGGGCGGGGGCGAAAATGACTTGCGTCTTGAACACTCTTACCGTGACCGTTTCTACAACAGGGCCCTGATGTGGCTGGGGAAAAATCTGCAGGGCAAATGGGTGGAGGATTTTCAACTGGCTGAAGCGTACATCAAAAGCAGATGCCCCGGAACAGATATCGACGCGGGCGGTTTTGAAGAAGGAACGGTGGCAGCAGTTCTTTTCGGAGCACTCCGCAATGAGAAAACCTCTCTCCACCTGACCAATGCACCCACCACATTGTGTTACCGGGAAAAGTATTCCCGATATTACGGTCAGTCATTGCTCATCCCCCGGATCCTCACCTGCGGCGATATGGAACTCTTTATCGAAAAATCAGGCGGAGAACTTTTCAACTATTGATGCATAAGGAAAACAAAATGGACTCTTCATCTCAAATTCCGAAACCCTTTTTCATATCCATCATTCCCAACTTCCCGGGGAAGGAAGAGTATACGGCAGATCTGATCCGTGAGCGTCACAGTAAAACGGGGATCGAATATTTCGCCATAAGTTATCCTTTGCACCCCCAGGGGAATGATCTTTATGACAAGGTGAAAATTCAGAAAAGCTCCTTCCGCAAACTGAAAGCACTTCTGAAAGAGGACAAAGGGATCGAACTGGGCATTCTCTTTCAGGCCACTGTGGGCCACGGCGGTGTCTGGAATTTGATGCCTCAATGTGCCATTGAAGCCGATCATATCCTCAAAGCCGATGGTTCCTTTGATCCCTGCCGTTGTCCGCTGGATGACCGTTTTCTTAAATATATCAGCACTTGTGTCACCCTTCTGTGTGAAGAAGGACCTGCCTTTACTCTGGCGGATGATGATATGCGTATGGCTGACGGGACCTGTTACTGCGACCGGCATATAAAACTGATTTCTCAAATGCTGGGCAAAGAGTTCACCCGGGAGACCCTTGCTGCCGCCGTAGCTGAAGCTGGCCCCCGTGCCCCCGTTGCCATTGCCTTTGAAGAAGCCCAGATCCAAGCCTTTGAAAGGCTTTGCAAAACCATCCGTCAGGCCATCGATGCTGTTGATCCTTCTATCCGCTGCGGCTGCTGTGTCTCTTTCGTCCGCTATGACTATGCCGAAAGAGAAGCCCGGGCGCTGGCCGGTAATACTGCGCCTTTTCTCCGTATTGCCAACAGCTCCTATCTGGAAGGCCCCCTGCGGGAAGCCATCTGGAAGGATGCTGTGACCGGATTTCCTGTCGCATTGTTCAAAAACAAGGGGATCCCTTTGCTGGATGAATCAGATACCTGTCCGCAAAACCGCTTCAGCAAGAGTGCCCGTACTATGCACGCCCATATTTCCGCCGGTCTGCTCCGGGGGCTGTCAGGGGGGAAACTGTGGCTGGATCAAAGCATTTATCCTTTGCGTGAGATTTCACGGCCCTATGAAGAAATTCTTGGGAAACACCGGAACTTTTACGGCCGACTCATAGAACTTGCACAGCAATGGCGCCCCGAAGGCTGTGCCATCGTCGTGCCTCCCCTTGAAAAAGAACCTTTCCCTGCCAACGGTACAAAATTCTACGAACATTGCAATTGGACTACCGGATGTCTGGAACGTTGCGGAATTCCCTGCCGCTGGGAAACAGAAACGACACCGGGTGTCCAGCTCTTGAGCGGCGGTCAGGTGGATTATTATTCTGACGATGACCTGCGTCTGATGTTTGCCGGTTCGCTCCTTATCGACGGCAGTGCGGCAATCAAGCTGACAGAAAGAGGTTTTGCAGAACTAATGGGGGTGACTGCTGAAGTAAAAAATTACTGCGGCAGCCGGGAGATCATAAAAGAGACCGGATTGACTGTTGTCTTTCACAAAACAGCCGGGACCCCCTTCCTGACTATGCTGCCGGGGGCTGAAGAACTGAGCAGTGTCCATTTTGTGCAGTATGCCGGAGAGACTTCTGAAAAAATTATGCCGGGAAGTACATTTTTCACCAACAGTCTCGGGGGGAAGGTCATCGTATCTGCTATGCTCCCAAAAGAGTGGCATCACAAAGATGTGGCCAATCCGGGACGGAAGATGATCTATCTTTCCTATTTGAAACGTCTGGGCGGGTGCGTCTGTTTTCTGCCTGAAATGCAGGATTCAAGGCTTATTTGCGGTGTTCTTCCCGGAGGGGAACTTGCCTGTGCTGTTTTCAACAGCTCCTACGATCCCCTGCCGGTGCGGATCACCGTTGACCGGAAGGTGAAACAGCTTCTCTGCCTGACACCGGAAGGCCGCTGGGAGGAAACTCCTTTTGATATGGCAGACGGAACAGTGGAAACACACCGCCAGCTGGAACCGGGGGAATTTATTGTCTGCAAGATGATGTGAAACTTGCTTTTACCTTTGATGATATCCAAAACATAAGGAACAAATAAATGAAAAAAATCAACTCAACATTACGGAAGCAGTCAGGCTTCTCCCTGATCGAACTTCCGGTTACTACTGCACAACAGAACTGTCTTTTTAAAATAAAAAACAACACATCTTTACGCCCGTCAGGGCGCACTTCACGTTTGCCGCAGGCAAACTCTTCACACCTTCACATCTTCACTCGATCAGCGTTCACGCTGATCGAACTTCTGGTTGTTATTGCGATCATTGCCATTCTTGCCGCTATGCTTCTGCCTGCCTTGCAGCAGGCCCGTGAACGCGCCCGTACCATCACCTGTGTCAACAACCTGAAACAGTTGGGCTCTGTTGTCCACAGCTACGTTTCGGACAATAAAGGCATTATGTTTCCCTACTTTTTACTCAATAGTTCAGCCGGACATCAATATTGGGATCAGGCCCTTGAATCCCAGATCCGGGCTGTGGTACCGAATTGGACGTACACGCGGGTCAAACAGGCTGATATGAGTGCCGACAAGTGGGGCAAAGATGAGTTTGATTACAAAAAATGGGGATTTATGAGCTGCCCCAATAATACAACTTTCATCCCCGGGGCCTCTTATTACTATAACAAGTCTTACGGTTTGAACCAGTATCTTGCCAGTTTCGTCCAGAAAGATATCACCACGATGACAAGTTATCAGATCGCGTTCCCCTTTGAACAGCAGCCCGGTCTTTCCAAAGTGATGCTGGCCGGGGATTCATTCACCGACTACAGAAGACACAATATCGATCCGTTGTACCATTTCTGCCATATGCAAGCGTCAAACTATGTGTTTTGCGACGGTCACGTGGAAACGATCAAAGTCGATCCTGTGAAATATTCACCCAATACCAGCGTTACCAAAAAGGTGAATGATATTTTCAAACAGTGGGTCCGCTGAACCGCAATATAAGGTAATAAAAGGAATGAGTTTTTTGTGTCGTTTTCTGATGGTGCTGACCATCAGCTGCAGCCTGCTTTATGCTGCTGATGTCAGTAAAGAGTGGACTGTATTCGGTCCTTACAGCAGTTTGGAGCATATGCTGCCTGCGCCGTTGGCAAAAGGTATTCCGGACTCTCTGCGTGCTGCCCGTGTTTCCCGCAAGGCGGTCAAGGTCAAACCGGTCAACGGCAAGGTCGATATGGAAAAGATCTACGGCAAAAAATATACCCGTAAAGGCTTCTATATCTGTATTCCCATTACATCCGCCAAAGGTGAAAAGTTCCGCTTCGGTGCCGGTGCCGACTGGTGGATGGATATTTATCTCAACGGCAAAGGCGTCGGCGATACGCTGGCGGACGGCAATATAAACCATCCGCCCACCGGCTCCGATCATATTTTCACTGCCGATCTGCGGCCCGGAACCAACTATCTGGTCATCGGCCTGATCGGCGGTGTGGGCAGTCAGCAGCTTATTTTTTCGGACACTCCTGCCGCCCGGCCCAGAGCTGCACAGGTCAAAAAAAATATCCTGTTCGGCAGCGAAAGATTGCCGTCAGTGGATGAGATTATGACCAAATGGCAGAATGGTCCCGGAGCCAAAAGTTTTGGTGCCAAAGAAATTTCGCTCCGGAACGGTATGCTCAAGATCAATGCCGTCAACCTTCCCGGTAAGTCCAAGCGTTTTATCACCCGTGTCCATCTTGAACCGGGTCAGCAGTACTGCTTCAGCTGGAGTTCCCTTTCCCGCAAAGGTGATCTGCCCCGTTTTATCCTTCAGGAGAAGCCGGAAGGGGGCAAAGTCATCTTTGCCAAAGAGATGAAAAGCGGGCGCAACCGTACCGGATATTTCTATTCTGAGTCGCCCGAACTCTATGCGGTGCTGGAAATGCGCGGCAGCGGTGTGGCTGAAATCAATAAACTTTCTCTCCGCCGCCGTATCGACCGGGGAGCGGCATTTCAGGACTGGCGGCACCAGCGGGCGCCTGCCGCCGACACTCTGATGACCCTTTCCCGGAAACTTGAAACGCCCCACTTCGATCAGGCGCCTGTTCTTGCCGGGGGGAGCCTCAAAGTCTTCAACATCGGGGCCTTCTGGCTTCAGCGTGATCTGATCGAAATGGAACAGCGTTTTGATTTCAAGTTCGACAATGTTTATACTGACGGCTATGCCGGAGGTTTTTCCTCTTACTGGTCACGCAATGCTGACGGCGAAGCCGTTATCAAAAATTTCGGTGACGGCCTCAAACAACTGCCCAATGCGGAGTGTATCCTGATCGACCACTGCGGAGCTTCCAGCCTGACACCTCCCGTGCTCAAGAAGATTATGGCGGAAGTCAAGCGGGGCGCCGGGTTGGTCATCTGTACTTTTGATCAGCCTTACTATCCTTACAAGGACGGCCGGGGAGCTGCGGCAGAAGCCAAGATGCGCAAACTCTTTGCCGCCGCATTGGATAACAAAGAAAGTGCCGACACCGGTTTTGTCCGTCTTTCCGCCGCAGGGCAACTCAATGCTGAATTCGGTTCTTACGGCAAAGGCCGGGTCGTTATGCTCAAAAATGCCGACAAAGTCAAAAAAACGGACGTGAACAATGTCAAAGGCAGAAAGCGTATCCACTTCGAGATCCGTTCAGCACTGATCGCCAAATCCCTGCTTTGGGCCGCCCGCCGGGTCCCGGCAGTACGTGTGACCGCCGCTGTTGAAAAGGGCGTTATTTCCGCCAATGTTTCCGGTAAAATTGCCGGAAAAGGTGAAATTTCTATGATCGCCGCCGATATGGAATGCCGTGAAAAGGCAGCTGAAACTCTTCCCCTTGCCGCCGGAGTTCAGAAATTCAGCAAGAAAGTAGATGATTTCGGCCGCTATCCGGTGATCGTCACCAGCAAACTGAACGGCGTTTCCCAGGATTGGGATATCGTTTTTGCCGGTAAAAAAGCTTCCGGCATCATCAAAAAACTTGCCATCGGTACCCACGCGCCTATGATCCGCTGCAATATCGAACTCGGCCGTAAACCTGCCAAAGGGGAGATGATCGACATTTCTGTTGTGGACCGCCACGGCCGTCAGTGGATCTCCAAACGTCAGTATGTTTCCAAACTGAAAACAACTGTTTTTATCAAAGCCGACAACTTCCCGGCAGTCACCGGGATGCTGACTGCGAAACTTCTTGCCCGTGACGGGAAAGTGCTGGATCAGCAGGAAACCCGGGTGGTTTTGCGCACTCCGGAAAAATCTGCGGCTCTGAACTTCAATCTCGGTGTCTGGGGAGCGCCCATCGACCACTATGCCTGTACGCTTTTTTATACGTTTATGCGTGACAAATACAAACTGGATTTCCGTCTTTCCGGCAACGGCAACGCTCAAGCCTGGGAGGCAAGTGATCTGGGGATCAGTGCCGGACCGGAAGGTATTTCCGGTCAGATCTACTTCGGTCAGAACAATACGGTCACCGGGCCGGAAAATGCGCCGGAACGTCAGCTCTGTTTGAGCTCCGACAAGTTGAAAAAACTGCTGCTTTCACGGATCAAACTGCTGTGTCCGCCGCAGACCGGTATGCCGGTGAAATACTACTTCGGTGACCACGAAACCAACTTGCTCGGCTACATCAAAAAAGCCAAACCCGGTTCTGATTACTGCTTTTCCCCCACCTGCCGTGCTTCTCTTGTCGAGCTGATGAAAAGAGACTATGGCACGCTGGACAAACTCAATGCCGCCTGGGGAACAAAATTTGCCAAATGGCAGGATGTCACCCCCATCGTGCTCAAAGAGGCCGTCAGAAAGGGGCAGAGTGCCAGATGGATCGACCACCGCCGCAATATGGATAAAGTCTGGGCGGATCTTGTCTCCTTCCGTATCAATGCCATCCGCAAATATCAACCTTATGCGATCAACTACGTCCAGAATCTCCATTCCGGATATAATTCCAATGACAGTTTCAGCGGCATCGACTTCGAGGAGCTTTTCGGCCGGGAAGTCGCTGCCGGAGCTATGCCGGAATCTTTCATCAACGCCTTTACCAAACCGGAAAACCGGGGCGGTAATTCTATGGGCGGTTCCCTGTGGCCCACCCGGGGCGGATGGGTGGATAATCCGGCACTTTCCTGTCTGCGCAGCAGCCGGGTCGTGTGGCAGGCGATGCTGCTGGGACAGGCCAATGTGCTCTACTATCAGCACAGCTGGGGCAGTCACCGGGAATTGCTTTTCCACGACCAGTACCTTTTCAACCCCGACCTGACTATGCCCGCAGAAGGCAAGGCGCTGGCAGATGCTGTCACATTGGCAAAGAAGGGGATCGACCATCTGCTGCTGCGCAATACCGTGGATGATTCCGGTATCAGTATGCTTTACTCCCGTGCTTCTGAACACGCCTGCACCTACTGGCAAATGTACAACAAGGACAAGGCACCGGCGACCCTCAACCCCCGTCATCAGCAGTTTGAATTTTTCGTTCCTGCCATTGATGCCAGCGGCCGTGGATTTTCCTCCACCGGCAGCCGTCTGATCCGGGCGGGTATGCTGACGGAAAAGGGAACGAAACTGCTGATCCTGCCCTTTGCCCAGAGTATTCCGGTCAAAGATGCGGAGCTCATCCGGGAATTTGTCCGCAACGGCGGAACGGTACTGGCGGATTTCCGTCCGGCAGTGACCGATCAGCACGGTGTCTTCGGCAAAGCAGGATTGCTGGATGATGTATTCGGTATCAAACAGGAGCTGGATTGGAAGTTCGCCGTGAAGAAAACTTCTGCGGTCATCAACTTCCCCGGATGCGATACCTTCAAATCAAGATCTGCGCTGGTGGGCAACGGTTTCAAAGTTGTGACCGCCAGAGCGATGGGCCGTGCCGCAGACAAGACACCTGTTATGCTGGAAAACAAATTCGGCAAAGGCCGGGCGATTTTGCTCAACTTCACCACGCAGGAAGCCGGGTTCCGTTCTTTCTTCGGCCAATTTTTGACCGCAGTGGGTATACCGGAGCTTTTCGGATGTCGTACTCTGGAAAACCGCTGGTTCTCCGACAGAGGTCTGGTCAGAGAAAAGGATATCCGGCGGGATAAAGTCGTCGAAAGAGATGTCCGGGACAAGAGCGAGACCGAAGATGCCGGTGAACGGGAAACGCTGGTCTACGAAAGTGCCTCCTTCCCGAGACGGCACCGGATCGTCAACGGCCCTGTGGAGATCCTGGGGTATTATGCCTGCCGCCGGGGCTTCTCTCTGGGCTACGGCGAAATGAAACTGGAATATTCTGTCCGCAAACCCGGGTATGTTTATGATCTGCTCAATGGCAGATATCTTGGCAAAACGGCCAAATGGAACGCTGTTATGCCGCTGGAAGCAGTGGGGCTCTATGCGGTGCTGCCCTTCAAAGCCACAGCGCCGGTGTTGAGTCAGATCACAGTGAAAAAGAACAGGAGTTCCCAATACAATGAATTCAGCGTGACAGTCAGTGTCAATAAGGCCGCCGCCGCAGTGAATTATCCGGTGTATATCGAATTCGTCGATCCTGCCGGCAAGGTGTGGAATGAACTTTCCGGAACTGTCAGCGTCAAAAACGCTTCTGTCAGGGCGGATTTCATCCTGCCGGTCAATGCCCCGAAGGGGAAATGGAACATCAGAGCACGTGAAGTATTCGGAGGTGAAACTTCGGTAAAGAGCTTCACCCTTTGAAGTGTGCAGTCAATAAAACATATTTCCATCATATAAACAACATAAGGAAAAAAACAATGAAAAGATCTTTTTCACCTGCTTTCACGCTGATCGAACTTCAGGTCGTGATCGCCATTATTGCGATTCTTGCCGCTATGCTTCTGCCTGCCTTGCAGCAGGCCCGTGACCGTGCCAAAGGCACCACCTGTCAGAACAACTTCAGCACTCTGGGCAGAGCTATGCAGTTTTATGCCGATGACAACAAAGGGCACGGACACTATTCTCCGGGCACCTATGAGTCACAGGCCTGGTACAACTACAACCCCACCGGCCGTGCGTTCAAGACCTATATTGCCAACTGGGTCACTTTGCAGTGTCCCATACCGAACTTTATCGTCAGTACGACCCGGTGCAAGATCGGCTGGAACTACACGCTCAATTCAAAGGTCCCCAACAAACTCACCCGCCACCGTCATACTTCCAAAACCCTTCTTTTTGCGGACGTCGGCCCCCGGGTGGAAGGGGCTTCCAACAGCCCGTGGCACGTGTTTGCCCCGTCCACAAGCACCTCCAACTACAACTCCTGGATCTGGGGTATGCGCCATCAGGGGAAAAACTCCATTGTGTTCATCGACGGCCACGTGACTTTGAATGCCAACAAGTCTTCCTCAAAGGAGCCTTTCTGGTTCAGTTCCATTTAAGTTGACGCAAAAAAAAGGTAAAGTGTTATGATGAAATATTTATTTGCAGCAGTTTTTCTGGCTTCATTGACATTGGGTGCCGGGAAACTGCCGGTTTTCAATTATACTTTTTCTGCCAAAACTATGACCGATACCCGGAATCCGGGGATCAATGCCGATCCCGGGTTCCGTAAACTGACCGACGGCAAGATCAATAAGGACGGCAGCAAGGTCCATTACGGCAGAGTGGTTTTCCGCCATATCGAAAATGGGGAAAAGCCGGTGGTGATCACCTTCAATTTCCGTGCGCCTGTCAAACTTTCGGAAGCAAAAGTCCACTACTTCCGGGGCCCCCGGAGCTACGGGATCAACGCCATCCGTCTGATGGGCGTCAAGGGGGACGGTTCCCGGCTCCCCCTGGGCTCTGTCTCTTTGAAACATCCCTACACCAAGCCCAAAACCGATCCCTTCAATATGGCCTGTGTCATCAAATCCGAAGATGACACCCCTGTCAGATCCATTGAAATGACCTTCATCCGTGCAGGCGGCTTTCTGGGGCTCAACGAGATCGAGTTTTTCGGAACGCAGCTCAAAAGCGAAAAACCTGCCTTTGCCGCCAATCCTCTTGATAAATTCGCCGCCAATGCCAGACCCGGTTTGCGCCTTTATCAGGCCGATGGACAGTATGTGCTTGAAAACGATCAGATGATCTACGGCATCGACCCCCGCTATTCCGGCGCCGTCAACTATGCTTATGACAAAGCTGCCAAACGCAATCTGATTATGTATTCCGCCCCCGGTTCCGGTTACGGACCCTTTTTCAACGACCGTTTTTATCCCGGCAGTTACGCTGTCCGTGATATGTACCGTTATGTGGCCTACAAAGCCGACGTGATTTCCGACACGCCGGAACAGAAACAGATCCGTATGACAGGATACGGCAAAAGCGGCATCTATGCCAATGTGAAGATTGAAAAACTGTACACTCTTGAAAAAAATTCCGCCCGGCTCCGGGTGGATTACACCATTTCCAACGGCCTTGACAACGTGGTTCCCCTGGACAAGGGGTTCTGGATGTACGGCGGCGTTCAGGCCGTGGAGGGCTACCGGCGGATCCTGCCCGGGATGAACGGGGTGGAGGTCACGCCCGCTTCAGGCCAGCTGGCCACCCGTGATGTTTCCGCAGGGTGGTACGGTATCGAAGCCGGAGGACAGGGGATCGCCTTCCTGCTGCCCTGGGAACGGCTCAAAGAGATCTATTTCTGGGCGGGGAACGAATACTCCGGAACGGCTGAATGCAAACTGGGTGTCTATCCCATCCAGCCCGGGGGCTCTCTGGCTTTCACTATGGGTCTTGCCCCCTTTGACAAGATCGGTATCCCTGACAAGGTGAACGAATTTGCCGCAGGCAGTTTCGGACTGGCTCCGGAATATGTCACTGTGCCTGCTGAATTGTCCTTCAAACTCCGTGCAATGGCTCCCGGGGAATATACAGTCCGTATTTCCGGAGGCTTCCTGCGGAACGGCAAAGTGGCTTTCAAAAACATCACTTCCGGTAAAATTTCCGGACTCCGGGGCACTGTCAAATTCAAGCCCCTCAAGGGCAGAGGAACCTTTGTCTACCGGGCCGATGTGCTGCTGAAAGGCAAAAATGTGTTCACGGCTGAAGCTGCGGCCGCTTTCGGCGGACTCACTTCCGGGCTTTATACCCAGGTGCTTCCCGGCGAAAAGATCAAAGACAGCAGTCCTGACGATGCCAAACTTGATTTGAACTTCAATTCCACCGCTCTGGCCACACCCCACATCAAGTGGGCCAAACCCTACGCCGGAGGAAAAATCAGGGTGCTGGCCATCAACACCTCCACCGGCGGTATCAGGGATATGATCGAAATGGCACAGCGCTTTGATATGGATCTGACCACCAACTTCATCGGCGGTCTCTGGAGCTTGAGCGGCCACGCTATGAGTTTGAGCGTGAAAAGCTGTCTCAATGTCCTTGCAGAACAGCTGAAAAAAGAGTATGATCTCTATGTGATCTCCAGCGACTCCTGGGGAATTTTGGGCAAAGAGCTTGCCGCTGTGCTGCTGGGGAAAGTGGCAAAAGGCGCAGGTATGATCCTGATGGAACCCACCCGGTTCCCTGCGCCCTTTGAAAAATTCATCCAGCCGGATAAACGGGGTGTCTCCCGCAGTGCCGAAAAGTGGAGCGGCGACTTCAAAGGGATCTCTGCCAAACTGCTGCCTGACACCCGGGTCCGGCGCTACACCCGTCTGGGCAGTGTCACTGCCAAAGCAGGGGCCTTCCCCCTTGCGGGTGCCTTTCAATACGGCAAAGGCCGTGTCTGTGTGTTGAGCTATCTTGTGACCAATCCCCGTTATCACAGTGCCAAATACACTATGCGTGCCAACTTCTTCCTGCCCCAGATGAGTTACGGGCCTGCTTCCGCCATTCCCCGGTTTGACGGCTATGAATACCAGATGGCCTATCTGGGCAAACTTTTCTATGAGTGCGCCGGAAAAACTTCTTCTGTCACCGCAGGAAGCGTAAGTGTCCGTCCCGGGGCGGCTGTGCTTCAGCTGAACGCCCTCAAAAATATGCCTGTGGAGATCACTCTGACGCTCCGGGATAAATTTTCTGCTCCTGTAAAACAGCTCAAGGTGAAAAAATCCCTGAAACAGGGGAAAAACAGTGTGACCATCTCACTTCCCGGCAGTTCCCTTGCCGGACTCCACATCGTTGATGTGACTGTTTCAGGGAAAGGGGGAACGCTCTGGTGGGGCGCCGGGGCCTTTGAAAATCCCGGCACCGCAAAGATCACAGCGGTCAAAGTGCCTGTTAAAATCTTCAAAAAGAGCGAAAAGCTCCCTGTGGAAGTCCTTTTCACCGGAAAAGCTCAAGTCCGTGCCTCTCTCTTTGACGGTGAAGGCAACGAAGTGGCCCGTGCTTCAGGAGCCAAAATAGCCCTGTCTCTCGCCGACTGCCGGACACCTGTGGCCTTTTTGCAGGTGTCACTGCTGGACAAGGCCCGTGTCCTTGACAAAAACAAGGTGCGTATCGAACTGTTCCAGCCCCCCGTGGCTGAACGGATGAATATCGCTCTGGGCTGGCCCGGCGTAGGCTCCAAGACCCAGCTGGCCTTTATGCCTTTGTATCTGGAACAGATGAAACGGATGGGTGTCAACTGCACCAGCGGTTCCGGACCGTCACAGGATGTGATGAATGTGGAACGCAAGATCCGTGACAGCGGCATCACCTATTTGAGCACTGAAGTCTATGTGGGTTCCCCCGGCATCGGCGGCAAAAGTCCCTTCAATACCCGTCAGAAGCCCAAAAACAAGTTCGATCTGGTCCGGAGGCCCTGTCTCAGTGCCCCCGGCTACAAGGCAGGTCTGGGCAAAGTCAAAAGCAAAGGCTACCACTTTGACTACGGTGCCCTGATCATTCCCGGCTCCGACGAAGCCAATATGTTCTCTGAATGGGATGGCTGTTTCTCGCCCCACTGTCAGAAAGAGTTCCGAAACTGGCTCAAAAAGGTCTATCCTTCCCTTGAAGCCCTCAACAAATCCTGGGATTGCAATTTCAAGAGTTGGGACGAAGTCATCGCCCTGACCGCTTCTGAAGCCCGTCAGAAAAAATCCTTTGCGGGATGGGTTGATCACCGTACCTTCAACGACTGGAACCGGGCTGATGCTTTCCGGATTATGACAACGGCTATGGCAAATGCCAGCGGCGGACTGCCTCTTTCCCTGTCGGGAACTTCTGAAACAAATCCCTGGAACGCCTGGGACTACTATTTGCTGATGCCCTGGCTGAAGACCCTTGCCAGTTACTCCGGCGAACAGACCATCCAGCACCGGAGCTTTGCACCCCACCGTCTGACTTCTATGCCCTGGATCGGCTACGATGCTTCCGGTGACCGCACCCATCAGCAGGTTCTTCACAATCTGATGAATGGCTCCACCGGGTTCAACATCTACGGCAACTTCAATATCCAGCCTGACTTCCGCCACTCCCCCAGGGCGGAAGAACTGATCAAAGTTCTGGATCTTTACCGGAACGGCCCCGGGGAAGCCATTATGCGGATGAATACCAAAACCTATCCTGTGGCCTTCCTTTATTCGCCTGCTTCCATCAAGGTGGACTGGATCATCGGGCTCAACAATTTGCGGAACAGTTCCACAGCCGGTTTCCGCCAGATGGTTCAGGATGCGGGCATTGCCTATGATTATGTGGCCTACGGCCAGCTGGAAAAATCCGGCGTTCCTGAAAAGTACAAAGTGCTTTTCCTGCCTTTGTGTACGGCTCTTTCGGACAAAGAGGCCGCCGCACTGGAAGCCTTTGTCAAACGGGGGGGCATCCTGATCGGTGATCTGCTTTCCGGCAGTTACGATGCCCACGGCAAAAAGCGTTCTGTTCCGGCTTTGAACAAAGTTTTCGGTATCCGTTCCAAAGGCAGCTGGAAAAAGGAAGATGTTGTGGTCAAAGGCGAAGGCCCCCTGAAAGGCCTTGTCATCAAAGCCGCCTGTGTGGAAACAGGTGTGGAGCCTGTGAGTGCCCGTGTCATCGGTCGTGCCGACGGCAAAGGTGTCATCTTTGAAAACAACTATGGCAAAGGCAAAGCGATCTGTTTCGCCGCCTCTGTGGCGGGAACTTTCGGTGATTGGAACGAGATGCGTTACTCCCGGAACAATTCTCCCGCCACCCGGGCCCTGAACGGGTATGTGGGGAATTTCTTCAGGAAATGCGGTATCACGCCTTTTGCGCTTGCCCCCACATTGCGGGCCACTTCGCTGCTGATGCGTGAAAGCGGCAACGCCGTGATCCTGGGAACGCTCCGGGATCTTGCCCAGACAGCTCTGCTTGACCGCAAGACGGCCAAACACCAGATCCATCTGGCAGAGAAGCGTCATATTTACGATATGCTTTATCACCGTTATCTGGGATACGGCAAGAGTTTTACCTACGAGTACGGCCCTGCCACACAGGCTGTCTTCGCTCTGCTGCCCTACAAGGGAAAAGGGATCGACGTCAAGTTCGTTCCCGGCGGAGCTGAGATCAAACTGCTTGCGGACACCCGGAAATTTGCTGACCATACCTTCCACGTGGAGCTGCTGGACGGCAAGGGCCAACCCGTTCCTGTCTTCAACGACGTTGTGTTGGGCAAAGGGAACAAAGGATTCTACAAATTCCGCAAGCCGCTCAACGCCAGGGGCAAGTGGAAACTTCAAGTCCGTGAGATCCTGACCGGTCTGACCAAAACAGTTGAACTCCCCTGATCAAACTGATCCCCGGGGTGTTGAGGAAAATATCTCTTATCATTCCTCAATACCCTTTTTTCATCTCTCCTTCTGTGAATATGTGAAACCTCTTGTATTTCACCGTACCCCACAAGTACGTTAAAAACACCCCGGCAGCGCAGAGCTGACCGGGGTGTTATGATCTCTCTTTACCAGCGGTTATGTAATAAAACTAAAGACCCTGCTGAACGCTCTATATTTTTGGCGTTTTTTTCACCGTTTTTCCGCCATTTTTTCAATAAAAACGCACTCTCTTGTCCTCTGCGACCTCAAAGTAAGATCGGCAAATCGCAAAAAATCATCACAATGTGTCACAGTATCACGAGTTGAAAGCAGGCACTGTACTCCCCGATTTTGATTTTCAGATGGTCGTTGATTTGCGATACTTTTTCAATAAATGCAGCTTGAAGCTGACGGGGATTTTCCAACCAACGCTCCTGATTTTCGATTATGACATAAAAGCGGTTGAGTCCCCAGTTATTTACAGCCTTTTCTGCGTCTTTTCTGATCCGATCTGAATCTGCACCAGAAAACAATTCAACTATGAGATCGCACTGTTCTTGTGTGGTTAAGTTGTTCCGACTGCCTTGCCAGGCAGCAGGAAATGTGCTGACTTTTAAGTCATAAGGGATGTTCATAAAAATAAAATCAGAAATACTTTTTCGTGCAGCAGGGGGGATAGAACTTTCAAACTGTTGAATAATTGTTGTTTCTAAAATATCGTGAGTCGCAACCATAAAATATTCATGTTTAATAATGTCTGCACCTATATTGATAAGCCCCTCCAATGCAAATTGGTTTTCTATATAATTTCTGACCTTATCTTGCAGCGACAAGTGCAAACTGGATGGCATCGCACCATGCCAACTATGCCCAGTTAACGCACCTGATGTCAGGTTGTTAAAATGATAATCCAACGGGGCGGGGCGCCAGGCATTCCGTAACATATCTCTGACACGGGCAATATCAATTTGTTTTCCAGCGTTTCTGTAAGAATCCGCTAATTTCTTATACGAGTCGGTTTTCCGATAATGTATATCATAGGAATCAAAAAGAGCATATATCATTTCTTTTGAAGCCATATGCTCCAAACAGTATGCAATAATGTCAGTCACAGGAACTCCCTTTTTTAATTGTTTTCAATGTTTTTCTCACTACTGTCCGGTAAAAATTACCGGAATTAATTGAAATTGTCGGGACTTGTTATATATTAAAAACGACCAAATCCTTAATATATAACCCCAAAACCCCGAACGATGTAATACAATAGCATATATTCTCAACTTTTCAACTTCATCGCCCGATATCGTTTTGAAAAAATCGTAAAAAAGTCAGGAGGAGACAGATATTGCAAGCATTTCACCGCATAGAAACGGTTCCTGACTTTGCTGTTTGCTCAAATTTCCGGCAAAGATTCTTTGCGTGAAATTGAAAACGCTCTGCTTGCCAACCACAAACGGCTTTATCACCTTGGCATAGAAGCCGTGGCAAAATCCTAGGGGATACAAAAATAAAACGAACAAAATCTCTGTTATGCGAGATTTTTGAGCATAAAAAACTATTTATTTCCCGGAGAGAGACAATTGCACAGTGAACTATTGTGCGTAAAATGGATGGCATTCTACAGGAGGGTGCAAAAAAACTTTTACCCCAAAATGAGGTGCTCAACGGCACTTTTTTAATATAGTGCCGCAAGCGAGAAAAAACAAATGTCGCTTGCAGATTTCTTACAAATACTAAAAAAGCCCGAAAACGGCGTTTTGTGCCAAGTTTTGCCAGAATCGGCACAGGCGTTGCCCTGCGGCTGATCTTCGCCACCTGGTGCATTGTAAAGGGGATTGTCGGGGAATTACGCTGCTTGCTTTACCCGGCGGTAACCGTGGAGCAGACCGCCGAGGAATGAAATCTCTTGAATTTCGCCGTCTGTATCCTGACGGTATGGCAATACCATATTTCCGTTAAGCCCTGCGTGGGGGCGGTAGTGGTTCCAATATTCCAAGTATTCTTTGACTGCAAGCCGCAATTGCCGTTCATTGGTAAATATGATTTTGTCCAGGCACTCTGTTTTTAATGCCCTGTTAAAGTTTTCTATCCGTGAATTCATCATCGGTGTAAATGGCGGCAGTTTCTTTATTTCTATTCCGATTGACTCAAAAATCATATCAAAGCGTTTATTAAACACGGGATCGCGGTCATGGATTAAATAGCGTTTGCCCTGCAGGAATCCGTCCCACATATCGCACATATTCCTTGCAATCTGCGTTGTCCAGTTGCTGTCAGGATCATGTGCAATACCTCCGCAGCGGACTTCTCTGGAACCGATATCCATAAAAAATAAGAGATGCCGCCGTTCAAGTCCGTACTCTGTAGCTATTTCAACATAGGCAAAATCTGTCGCAACCGTTACATATTGCTGTGTTTCAATAAACTGAAGCCGATCTCCACGCCGTCTGCGTTCCGGATCGGGGACGGCTCTCAACACCCGGGAACTGGTCGCTCTTGCCGTAGAAAAGGGTTTGTGGCACCCCAGCGGGGCGAAGACTCCAGAGCAGACACTCTACAGCACCATCTTCCGGGAAAACGCCACCAAGGAACACCCCAGAATCATCAAAAGCGACAAAAAGGGGAAGTTCATTTACGCCGGAGAATAATACTTAAAACATCTGCATTATGCTCCAGAGTAACATATAGCCAACTTGAAAAAAGTTGGTTTTATGCTATATTACGCTTGGAGCGTAATGGAGGTATTACAGATTATGAGTGCAAAGAAACAACCAATTTGTTATATCGTTGCCGGACCGAATGGTGCTGGCAAGACTACTTTTGCACTTCAATATCTCCCCAAGATCGTATCGTGCAACCACTTTATCAATACTGATGAGATCGCCAAAGGCGTGTCTCCTTTAAACTTTGAAGCCGGTCTGTTACAGGCAAAGTAAGATTTTTTTGCAATCTCTGAACCAGAAACTCGAGAGCAAAGAAACTTTTGCCTTTGAAACAACTCTTTCCGGGCGGACATATTTGACGCAGATACCGCAATGGCAGCAAGATGGATGGAAAGTTGTTTTGATCTATCTCTACATTCCCAGTGCTGAATTTTCAGCGTTCCGGGTGCAACAGAGATTTGAACAAGGCGGTCATAATGTTCCAGCGGAGACAATCGTCCGCCGCTATCCCAGAAGTATCAAAAATTTGTGCCTATACTCTGAAGTATGCGACCAAACATTGTGCTTCAACAATAAACTTGGTGATGTAAGACCAGTTTTTGAAAAACTCAAAGGTCAGCCGTTGGAAATTATGGATAATGTCACCTACTCAAAAATCATAGAGGTAGTCAACTATGAGTGAAGATATGCAAAAAATCATCGCCTGTATGCAGGAAGCCGTTGATGCCGAAATGGAACGCAAAGCCAAACTCGGTTACAAAGCTGTTATTGCAGATAAAAATGACAGACCTAAAATAGTTTCTGCCAAATATCTTGTCCGCAAACGCCGTGCCCAGAAAAAAGCCGAAGCGGCGGTGTCCTGATTGGATTTGTTCCGCAAAGTGGGGCTGTTTTGTGACACATCTTTCCGGTGCTCATATTTCTAATAGAGAAAATCAGCAAAACTTGCAAAAATCTACAATAGGAGCGGGAAAATTGACAGTCCACCCCTTGGCAGTTTCAGGACATCCATTTTATTGAATACCCTGAAATCCTGCAGAGGGGTATTTTTGCCGATAGACTATTTTATGCCTGTTTGCACTGTTCCTTGAACTCACGCACCCGGCGTTTCAGTTCCTTGCAACTGAATTCCGGAAAATCATAAAATTTGATTACACCGTGGGGAAGCAGAAATTTGTGAATTTCAAGAAAATCACAAAATTCGGTGCTTTTTCAGGCGGTTTTATCACAAAATTCGGACTTTTTTCTGTTCCCAAATCACATTTTTCGGACTTTTTGCATTTAATGAGGTCAAAATGCAGCGACAAAGGCGTGAGGGCGGTACGTCTGGAGCGTCCACCCATTCGGTCATCATCTCAAAGCTGGCGAGGTTTTCCTGCAAGGCACTCAGCCGACTGCTGTCGCCACCGAGGACGATCCCCGTTCCGGCGATGTCAGTAATTTCAACTTTTTTTGAAATCAGCAATTTTTGCACTGCAGAAAAGTCAATCCGAATTTTTCCAGATATTTGCCCAGCCGGTCGGAGTCATTGGTTGTATTGCGCTGCTTGCGCGATACGGCAAAGAGTTTTTTGCCAGCTTCGGCACGGCTTTTGCTGTTGCGGCACACCTCAACGACTTTAGCAAGCTGACACAGATCGAATTCATCAAATTTCTCTTGATGATCATCGCCGAGAAGTCGGCTCAATAACTCATCTTGTGATGAATTTTTCTGATTTTTCCGCAAGCGGGCAATTTCATTTTTTACTACATTTTCGTCAATACGCCCGCCGCTTGAAAGGGTCGCCATTCGGGTGATCATAGCGTTGAGATCCCGGAAATTTCCCCGCCACAAAGTTGACGGATCAAGGGCAAATCGCATAAATTCAGTTCGGGCTTCTTTGTTGAAGGTAATGTGTTTGCCGCTTTTTTCAGCAAAGCATTTGAGTTCATATTCCAGATTAGGTTCAATATCTTCCCGCCGCTCCGCAAGTCCCGGAAGTTGGAAATCCCACAGATTGATGCGGGCAAGCAAATCTGAACGGAAACGCCCTTCATTTACCGCTGTTTCCAAATCCCGGTTGGTTCCGCAAATCAATTCAAAAGAGCTTTCGCTTTCCGTATCAGCCCCCAGCGGAAAGAACTTCTTCTCTTCGATGGCACGCAGCAGCATAGCCTGTTCATCCAGCCCCAGTTCGCCTATTTCGTCTAAAAAGAGAATGCCGCCATCGGCTTTTTTCAGCAAGCCCGGACGGTCGGCAACTGCCCCGGTAAACGAGCCTTTTTTATGACCGAAAAGCACACTCATTGCCTGATCGCCCCGCAAAGTGGCACAGTTGACATTGACAAATTCGCCCTTAACTTGATTGTTGAGTTTTTTGAGTTCATAAATCCGCTTTGCCAGTTGGGATTTGCCCGCTCCGGTGGGGCCGGTGAGCAATATGGGTTCAGCAGAACGGATCGCCACGCGTTCAATGGTTTCGATCAATTCATTGAATTGCGGATTTCTTGTAGCAATACCGGATTTCAGAAAATCAAGGTCGTTTTCCCGTTCCACAGCAAAGCGTTTGGCAAGCATATCATAACGCGAAAGGTCGAGGTCAATAATGTTGTAAGACCCCTCCGGACCCATTCCCGGGTGGGTCTGGATGAGTTTGCCCGGCAGGTGATGAGATTCCGTAAGCAGAAACAAACAGATCTGTGCCACATGCGAGCCGGTAGTTATATGTATATAGTAATTATCTTCTTCGCCGGAAAAATCGTGACTGCGGCTGTATTCGTAGAGTTTGCTGTAAACTTC
>JAZUPO010000033.1:0-18680 GCA_045605205.1 Victivallaceae bacterium | reverse complement strand
GGTACGAGATCTACAACGGTGTTCCCATTGTGTACAGTCCCGGCAACTTCTATTTTCCCAACCGGCCCACTTCGCTGCCCTGCTGGTATATCGGCTATGTGCCCAAGTTCCTTTTTGATGCCGACGGTGCTTACGGAATGGAGATCCTGCCTTACTTCAATTACAAGGCAGGGCTCAAGACGATGAAGGAAGAAGAAAGTGCTGCTTTCTTTGCCTATATCGACAGCCTCAATGCTCCTATTGCCGACGAAAAAGAACTGCAGAAAATCTTTGATGCCTGGAGTTCAAAAAGCGGTTATTTCAACGGTTTCTTCAACCGGGAAAAACCTGAATCCTTTGATGTACCTGAAAGTGTCAAAGCCAATCTCGGTTTGCGCAATCTGATGACTTGTGCCTCGCATTACGACCTTTTGAGGAACGACCTGCTGCTGATGGAACGGTATGAACTTTCCCGGGCCCAGGAAAATTTCCATATTATTGAAAAAGCTCAGCGTCCTGACTTTGTGAAAATCTGAAGACAAGTTGACAGCAATAAAAAGGGGCGTTGCGGAAAACTTCGCAACGGCCCTGATTGTGTACGGATTCTTCAGCTCAGGAAGAAAGGATTGGAGATCAGATGAGCATTTTTACCTCTGAGTTCCAGATGCAGATAGGGGGCAGAAGTGTACTGAGCGACCTCAATTGTACGCTCAATGGCAGTTGTTCCTGCAGGGAGCGTTTCGCTCAGAACGATCTTGTCTCCGGCCCAGAGACGGAGCTCGGTGAGCTCTTCCGGAGCTGAGAAAGAACACTTGATCCCCTGTCCCAGTGCAGACACCGGAATCGTGTCGCCGGGGAGGAATTCCCCCAGCGCAACGGAGGCACTGTGGATGCCGAATGAGGGCATAACGTGTCCGGCTTTGACCGCTTTGACCAGATTTTCCCGGGTGATATCCCCCTGATAGCAGATAAAATTGCACACAGGATTGTTTCGCAGACGGGTAACGCCCCACATATCCACAGAAGCCATAAGGGTGATATGGCTGCCTTCCATCCACGCCTTTTGAACGGCATTTTCAGAGAAAGGCTTGCTTTCGATCCGCTCCGGCCCTCTGCGGGAAATATCCCAGTCATAGATGTCAACGGCATCGAAGTCATATTTACGCCAATATTCATCATCCGGATGAGTGGCACAGGAAGCACCCCCTTCCTTTTTGATATGCTCAAGGGCTGTGGTGATATATTCATCCACATCGGCATCATCAAAGAGGGAACGGGTGAAGCGGTTGTAACAGCTGCGGACCCCCAGGGCCAGCATATGGTAAGCATTCTGGCTGGTGGGGTGCTGGAAGTTGAAAGGATGATACTCCATACCCGGCAGCAGCGTGACCTTGTCATCGGAATACTTTTCGTAATCCGGGGCATCGTGGTAGCTCAAAGCATCCTTGAATCCCAGCACCGCCGCATCAAATTTGAGGAAACGCATAGCGGCATTGAGGTCTGCAAGGGTGTGATCGGCAGCATACCAGTCAAGGGTGTGCAGATGGGTAATGGTTTTTTTCCAGCTGTCTCCGGCCGCAATGTTTCTGGCAGGGGCCGCAGGGGCGGTGACGGTTTCGCCTTTGATGAAACTGTCAAAGTAGTGGAGGGCGTTTTCACAGTAACGCTCCCAGAATTTCATCACCCGGTCATTTTCGTCAAGACGCAGTTCCGGGAAAAGGATCTGATTCCAGAGGAAAAGTCCTTTGCCGTATTTCATCTGCATCACCAGAGCACTGTTTTCCGGCATTCCGGCATCCATAAAGCTGCCGAGGATCTCCCAGTTTTCCACATTGGTCAAAGCTCCCGTTGCAGCGGTACGGACTTTTGTGGGAGCTTCATTCATATGAACGGCATCAAATGAATCAGCAGCCAGTTCCCAGTAGATCATTTCATCTGAAGTGATTTGATTGGGAACACCGAAAAGTCCTTTGCCCGCATCTTCGATCCAGGGCTGCAGATAGGTCATTGAGGCGTGTTTGCCGCCCAGCGTCGCACAATAACGGTGGACAAGGAGGGGACGGCCTGCTTCTTCCGGCAGGAAACAGGGATTGTAACGCCGCCAGTCCTGGTGCATAATCCAGCAGATACCGCCGTTGCGGACGTAATCGTGAAGCCGGTCGCGGTCATTTTCCAAATAGTCATTGACTCCGCTCTGGCTGATGATAAGAACATCAACTGTGTCGTAGTAATTCTTTTTGGAGTAATCGACCTTTTCCACATTGCAGTTGAACTTTTCTTTCAGAAATGTTCCGATATGGTAATCCAGTTTGAACCAGTGTTCCCAGTAACCGATACGCAGGGAGCTTTTCATAGGAGCTTTATTCCCTCAGAAGTTGTGGCAGACCAATCCGTCACGGAGCTTGGGCTCAAACCAGGTGGATTTGGGAGGCATAATTTCGCCGGCATCGGCAATGGCCATCAGCTGGTCAACCGTGGTGGGATACATTGAAAAGGCGATGGCATAGTCGCCGGAATCCACAAGACGTTCCAGCTCTCCGGTGCCCCGGATACCGCCGATGAAGTCGATTTCTTTAGAGGTACGGGGATCTTCGATGCCCAGCAGGGGATTGAGAACGTAGTTCTGCAAGACACTCACATCCAGTTTTTCAATGACACCGAGAGAGTTCAAATTAAAGGTGGGGATCGCCTGATACCATTCGCCGGCAATGTACATATTGAAGCGTCCGGGCTTTTCCACAGTGCCGTTTTCGACAGGGGTGATGATGAACTTTTCATTGAGCATCGTGAGGAATGAAGCCGGAGACAGGTTGTTCAAATGACGCACCACCCGGTTGTAGGGCAGAATCGCCAGCTGTTTGGCAGGGAATGCCACTGCCAGGAAGTAGTTGTAATCTTCGGTACCGGTATGCTTGGGGTTGTTGGGGGCACATTCAGCAGCAGTCCGGGCGGCGGCGGCACTGCGGTGGTGACCGTCAGCGATGTAGAAGCAGCCAACTTCTTTCTGGAACCAGACAGAGAGTTCACGGCTGCGGTTTTCGTCCACACGCCACAGGGTGTGCTGGATCCCGTCAACAGCAGTGAAGTCAAAAAGAGGTTCTTTGGTCATTTCATCGGCGATGATGGCATCAATGTCATCGGAGTCCTGATAGGTCAGGAAGGCAGGACCTGTATGGGAACGCAGCGTCATCACGTGACGGGTACGGTCATCTTCTTTGTCGGCCCGGGTCTTTTCGTGTTTTTTGATGATCCCTGAGTTGTATTCGGCGGCGGAAGCGGCACCGATGACACCGGTCTGGCTGCGGCCGTCCATAATCAGGCGGTAGATGTAGAGATGGGGCTTTTCATCCTGTGTCAGGGGAACTTCGGCACAAAGTTTGTCGTAAGCGATTTTTGCCTGGGCATAGACTTTGTCATCGTGCAGGTCAATGCCGGGTTCCAGATCGATTTCCGGTCTGGAAACGTGCAGGAAAGACCAGGGATTGCCTTTGGCAAGCTCTGCGGCTTCCTGAGTGTTGACAACATCGTAGGGGACTGCAGCCACTTTGGAGGCACGTTCAACGGGGGGCAGAACGCCGCGGAAGGGAAGGAAAATAGCCATTCTCTTAAACCTTTGGGATTTTTTTGTTTTTATATGGAAAAATTTTTGTTGTTGAAAGTAAACTCAAAAGGAGTGCAAGAAAAATTGCTTGCACTCCTCAAGAGAAGTATTTTACTGATCTTCAGGCTCCCCGCCGGCAGGTACGGCAGGCTGCTCTGTCTCAGTTTTTTGAGTTTTATTTTTATCTTTGTTTTTATTTTTGTCTTTGATGCCGTAACGCTTTTCAAGAACTGAACGGTTGAATTCGGCGGTCGCTTTGCGTTCTTTTTCCTCTTTCTCACGTTCCAGAGCTCTTGCCTTTTCCTTTTCTTCCTCACGCTTGAAACGTTCTTTCTGGCGTTTGGTCATAGTGGGCTCGGCATCGCGTTTTTTAGCCTCTTTGCGGGGAGTTGAACGCAAGGTTACTTCAAGAGTCAGCGTGCTGCCTTTTTTGGCTTTGACAACACTCTTGACCGGCTTGGGACGGGCAACAGTTTCACTTTTTTTGCCATCCTTGCCAGCCTTGGGGCCGATCATTTCCTGACCGTTGACTCTGAAAAGTGTACAGTCGATCCATTCAAACTCATTTTTTCTGTCACCCTCTTTGCGGGTATAACCGCCGCCGAGGGTGAAAGAATACTCGTCATCACCGACTACTTTGAAAATCAATTTTACACTCTGAAATTTCTTTCTGGCACGGATAGCCACTTCTGTGGTATCGTTGTACCGTCTGACCCGGCAGGGAATACCAGAGCGATCCGTCAATTTAATGGAAGAACGGCGGGCTTTTCCCTTGATGACGATAACGGCATCTCCCCAGAGGCTCAGAGCACAAAAGAGAAAGAGCGTGATGACAGAGAGGAATTTCATTTTGCAGCTCCCTGGCGTCCGGCGGCAAAAGCCTGGGCGTTGGATTCAACAGCACCGGGTTTCTTGCCGAATTTCTCACGGACAGCAGCTGTGAAAGCCTGTTCAAAGTCGGCCTGATCCTCAGCATTGAGGAGACCTTTTTGCTCAAGAACCACAGAAAGCACACCAATAAGAACGGAGTTGACGAATTTGGGGCTGCCCACATCTCTGGAAGCAATACCCACAGCATCCACGCCCACCTTGGTCATAGCTGCAGGCAGCTCAGGCAGCGTCACAGCAGTGTTGTCATAGATGAGGATACCGTCATCTTTGAGTTCACCCACATATTTGTCAAGAGCCGTCTGGGTGGTGGCAATAAGCAGATCGCAATCCTTTGAGATCATCGGTGAGGGGATCCGGTTGCGGCTGACGATCACAGCACAGCTGGCGGCGCCGCCCCGCTGTTCAGGACCGTAGGAAGGCATCCAGCTGACGTTGAAGTTCCGCAGACGGGCCATATTGGCAAGGGTGATACCCAAGCTCAGGATGCCCTGACCGCCGAAACCTGCCATCTTGATACGCAGTTCGCGGTTGAAGATCTCAGAGGTGTTCTCTTTAACGTTTTCAGCACCTTCAACGGCAGGCGGGAAAAGCACTTTTTTGACGCTTTCAACATCGTGTGCCGGAGCAGCCGGAACGGTTCCGGGAGCAGTTTCAGCGGAACGGTCACGGATACAGCCCAGCGGAAACTCGGGGATCATCTGGTTTTCGATAAAGTCATTGATCTGGTCAGCACTCATTTTCAGGTTGACAGGGCAGGGAGCCAGAACTTCAACGAAAGAAAATCCCTTGCGTTCTTTCAGGTTTTCGATAGCCTTGAAAACCGCCTTTTTGGCATTCATAATCCGGGCGGTGGAGGTCAGTGCCACACGCTCGATATAGATGGGAGCGGTGAGGGTGTTGACCATTTCAGCCACGTGCAAGGGGAATCCGTCGGTCAGAACGTTTCTGCCGAAAGGAGTGGTGGCAGTTTTCTGTCCGGGCAGAGTGGTGGGGGCCATCTGGCCGCCGGTCATACCGTAGTTTGAGTTGTTCACAAAGAAGATGGAGATCTTCTCGCCCCGGTTGGCAGCCTGGAGAAATTCGTTGAAACCGATAGCGGCCAAGTCTCCGTCACCCTGGTAGGAGATGACGTAGGAATCGGGCACGGCACGGGCAACACCGGTTCCCACCGCCGGTGCACGGCCGTGAGGAACGGAAATAGCACCCACGTTGAAATAGTAGTAGGCAAAAACAGCACAGCCCACGGGAACCATAAACATAGTTTTTCCCTGAATGCCGTGATAGTCAATGGCTTCAGCCACCAGCTTGTGCAGAATACCGTGTCCGCAGCCGGGGCAGTAGTGCATATTTTTCTTGATGGGGCCCGGACGGCGCTCAAAGGGATCAAAGAACACCGGGGAACGGCCGAATTTTATTTTTTCGCTCATTTGCTCAAATCTCCTTCAGAACTTTTTTTGCCGCCTCGACGACTTCGTCGCAGCTGGGAACATTGCCGCCCATACGGTTGTAGAGGTGGACGGGCTTTTTACATTCAATGGCAAGGCGGACATCTTCGATCATCTGTCCGGCAGAAAGTTCAAGGCTCAGGAAGCCCTTGCACTTGCCGTTGGTGGCGATCTTCATCAGGGCGTCAGAGGGGAAGGGCCACACCATCTGGGGACGGAGCATACCCACCTTGTACCCTTCGGCACGGAGCTGTTCAATGGCTCCGGCGGCCACCCGGGAGCAGATACCGTAGGCGACGATGACAAGTTCGGCATCGTCGGTGTAAAGCTCTTCAGAACGCTGTTCATTGGCGACGACTTCGGCATATTTGGCCTGGAGCTTGTGGTTGATGGCTTCCAAATCGTTGTGTTCCAGGTAGATGGAAGTGACGATGTTGGCTTTGCCGTCAACGACTTTGCCCATTTTCCACTCAGGGTCATAGGGGCGGTCTTCGGGTTCAGGAAGTTTCACAGATTCCATCATCTGACCGATGACACCGTCAGCCATAATGTAACAGGGCATACGGTATTTTTCAGCCAGGTCAAAAGCGGTACGGGCAAAATCGCACATTTCCTGAACGCTGTTGGGCGTGAGAACGAGACAGCGGTAGCTGCCGTGTCCGCCGCCCTTTGTCACCTGGAAATAGTCGGACTGTTCAGGACCGATGTTGCCCAGGCCGGGGCCGCCGCGGGTGATGTCCACGATGACCACAGGAAGTTCAAGGGCAGCGATATAGCTGACACCTTCCTGCTTCAAGCTGATACCCAGACCGGAGCTGGCGGTCATAGTGCGTTTACCGGCGGCAGCGGCACCCATAACCATATTGATGGCACCGATTTCCGATTCGGCCTGCAGAAAGACCCGGTTCAGCATCGGGAAAAGTTTGGCCGCGGAGTGAGCCACTTCGCTGGCGGGGGTGATAGGATAACCGAAATAGCAATCGCATCCGGCGATGAGAGCACCGTGGATGACGGCTTCGTTACCTTTAAGCATCAATGAGTTGCTGTAAGCCATAATGATATTACTCCGTGATTTCCACAATGGTGATGGCACCCGGTTCCGGGCACTGGTAGAAGCACGAACCGCAACCGATGCAAAGTTCAGGCTCATCAGCCTTGATGGCGAGATATCCCTGTTTGTTCAGTGCGCTTCCGACGGCGAGCAGTTTCTTGGGACAGGCCTTGAGGCATCTGCCGCAGCCTTTGCATTCGTCAAAGGCGATCTGCACGCGGAATTTTTTTGCAGCCATTTATTCTATTCTCCTGTTATTGGGAATTGCTTTTACGGACCTTCCCCTGTAAAGGGAACAACCTTTTTGTATAATATAACACTCCTTTGTGTGTTTTACAAGAGCTTGAAGTGTAAAAGTAAATACTATATTGTTCCGGATTTTACTCATTGCCGGATGCTGAATGGTAACGCTCCAGAGCTTTCCGGCAGCGGGAAAGAATGAGTTTGAGTTTGCCCCGCATCGGATAAAGCAGAGTGTCTCCGGCCGGGACGGGGGACCCTGCTGTGTGGAATCCGATGTGTTCGTAAAAGGGTTTCAAATTGGAAATTCCGGAAATGATCACTTCGGAAACTCCCTGCCGGTCAAGTTCCTGGAGCAGAGGAACTGCCAGCTGGGAGGCTGTTGTGGTGTGACGGTATTCCGGGAGCAGAGCGAAGAGACGTATTTCTGCGAGCATCCCTTCCGGGGGTGGGGTGCAGAGGGCTTCCCCAAAGTGTTCTGCTGCGGAGTAGGGAGCTTGCCAGTGGGCGGAGATCATACCGGCAAAAGAGTCATTTTCTCTGTCCCAGGCGGCACGGTAGATGTTTTTGTGGTGAAACTTGTCAACAAGAAAGTGCTCCCGGGAAGAAGGACGCATCTTCAATTCTTCGGCGAAGATCTTGTAATTGAGTTCCCAGAGTTTTTGGAACTCTTCCGGAGTTGCCGGAGTAATGATTTCAAGAGTTTTCAACATATTGTGAGCTCCTTTGATTTACACACAAGCCCGGAGTGCAATAAAAAAAGCCCGGGAAATCGACCCCGGGCTTTTGAATCAAGTATGAAGAATCAGAGTTCTTCACCGACCATCCAGCGGACGAAACGCTTGATTTTGAGGCCGGGAGCGACTTTGGCGAGGGTGCTCTTGTCGTCCATAACCCAGGGCTGGTTCATCAGACAGACTTCTGAGTAGAAGCGGTTGATTTTACCGGCGAGGATCTTTTCGAGCATTTCAGCGGGCTTGCCGGCGAGTTTGGGATCGGCGGCAGCGGCGATTTCTTTTTCCTTGGCGATGACTTCAGCGGGGATATCGGCACTGGTGACATAGCGGGGGGAGAAAGCGGCGATGTGCATACAGACAGCTTTCTTGAGTTCTTCGTCAACGGCACCTTCAAATTCGACGAGAACGCTGACGCGTCCGTCCATATGATGGTAACCGGCAAAGGTGCTGTCAGCGTTGCCCTGGAAACGGAAGGCACGGCGGATCTGCATATTTTCGCCGATGGTGGCGATGGCGTTGGTCAGAACAGCTTTGGCAGCTTCGTTGACAGCTTCGGCAACGCAACCGTCGCCGGCGGTCTTGAGAGCGGAGTCAGCCACATCGGTCACCAGCTGGCCGAAACGGTCGGTCTTGGCGGCGAAGTCGGTTTCGCAGAGAACTTCAACGATGGCAGCAGCGTTGCAGTTGTCGCAGATGGCGGTCCAGACTTTGCCCTGATTGGTGGAACGGCCGCTTTTCTTTTCAGCTTTGGCGATACCGCTCTTGCGGAGATTTTCGATAGCGGCTTCCATATCGCCGTTGGCGGCGACGAGAGCCTTTTTGCAATCCATCATACCGGCTCCGGTCTTTTCGCGGAGATCGGCTACCATCTTGGCAGTGATATTCATAATATTTTACCTCAGATTATTTCGGTGATTGATTATTCAGCGTCAGCAGCCTTGGGGGCGGCGGGAGCTTTGGGAGCGGTTTCGCCGTTGGCGGGAGCGGCCTTGCGGGTGCGGCGGGGTTTGGCTTCGCCGTCGGCAGGAGCAGCCTTGCGGGTGCGGCGGGGTTTGGCTTCCTTGGCGGGTTCTTCGTTGGCAGCTTGTTCTTCGGCGACACGCTTGGCAACTTCAGCAGCTTCCCGTTCTTCAGCAGCACGCTTGTTGTAGATTTCTTTGGCGACTTTGATGGCATCGGCAAAGATGTTGGTGATGATACCGACGGATTTCACGGCTTCATCGTTGGCGGCAACGGGGTAGTCCACCAGGGTGGGGTCGCCGTTGGTGTCGACGATAGCGACGATCGGAATGTGCAGACGGATAGCTTCACGGACGGCGTTCATTTCGTTGTTGACGTCCACAACGACCATTACTTTGGGCAGTCTCTTCATTTCGGCGATACCGTCCAGGTCGCGATGGAGCTTTTCGGCACGGTGGCTCATACTGGCAACTTCTTTTTTCTTCATACCGTTGACAGCGTCGCTGTTGAGCATAGCGTCGATTTCGTTCATCTTGGCGATGCTCTTGCGGATGGTGACGTTGTTGGTCAGGGTACCGCCGAGCCAGCGTTCGGAAACGGAGTACATACCGGTGCGTTCAGCCAGTTCTTTGATGGTTTCGCGGAGCTGGGGTTTGGTTCCCACAAAGAGAACTTCGCCGCCTTCGGCAACGGTGCGCTGCAGGAAGTTGCAGGCATCGGCGATCTGACGCATTGTTTTGGTCAGGTCGATAATGGAAATACCGCCCTTGACAGTGTAGACATAATCTTTCATCCGGGGGTTCCAGCGGCGGGTCTGGTGTCCGAAATGACAACCGGCTTCCAACAGGTCATTGATAGTGATCTTGGCCATTTTTACAACTTCCTTTTTTCCGGCGCTTTACTTCCGCTTTGTTTTATTGTTTTGCGGAGCTATGAAGTCGCCTTTTTGTTTAATATTGTCGGTGTTCTCTCCGATGAGACACCTCAATTTCCCTAATATACACCGGAAACGGTTATTTTTCAAGCACTTTGCTGAAGGTTTTTTTAACTATCTTCAGAAAAAGTTGATGACATACCGCCACGCCACCGCTCTGCAAAGGGGGATCCTGCCGTTGTTTCTGCGTATTTCCCGGATGATGGAGTCTGCCACGCCTCCGGCAGAACGGGGATTCTGACCGGTGATCAGATTGCCGTCTCTGACGATGTGGGGGCGCCAGGTGCTTCCGGAACAGAAAACAGCTCCCAGTTCTTTCAGACGGTCTTCGAGCATAAAAGGCACGATCCCGTCAAAGCCGGTTTCAGCTTCTTCTGTATTCGATATGGCTGTGAGTTTCCGGCCGTAGACGACGGGATAGCCGTCGCATTTCCGGGCTTTCAGCAAGGCGGCGCAGCCGTGGCAGACTGCTCCAACCGGTTTGTCTCTTTCAAAAAAGGATGAAGCGATCCTGGCATTGCGGTGGTCGGTTGCCAGATCCCACAGGGAACCGTGGCCTCCCGGATAAAACAAGGCACAGAAATCGTCCGGATCGATATCGGAAAGTTTTTCGGTATTGTCCAGAATGGTGTCTTCGCCTGCAAGAAATCTTTTGCTGTCGATGCCCAGCATCCGGGGAGCAACGCTCCGGGGGTCGATGGGAACTTCGCCGCCTGCAGGGGAAGCCGCAGTGACACTGAAATTGCACTCTGTGAAACGGTGGTAGGCGCAGGCGAACTCTTCCAGATTCAATCCGGTCTGTTCGGCGGTGTATCCCATACGGTCGTGGGATGTGACGGCGATGAGCACTCTTTTCATTGTTGTTTTTCTCCTCTTCTTTGCGGCAGATAAGAAATATGTTCCGGGCAAATCGTTGACTTTGCGGTATTTATTGTGATACAGCCCTTCTTTTCTGCCGTCTTCATATTTCATAATAGGTCGGCGGAGCAAAAAATCAAGTGGGAAAATGAAAAAAAACTTCTTTGTTCATTTGCAAAACTTGTGTTTGCAGTATATATTTAACATTGTGATGTTATTTATATTTTCCGGGAGAATTCTCAATGACGGCCAAAAAAACCGCAGGTTCACCCCGGGAACTGCTCTATGCTGTTTCTCTGGGATGTCCGAAAAATCTTGTTGACACTGAAATGCTTACAGGAGCTTTTGTCAACGCCGGGGTCTCTTTGACCTTTGATCCTGATTGTGCCACAGTTTATCTTATCAATACCTGTGCATTTCTGGCCAGTGCCAGAAACGAAGCCGTAGAGGCGATCACAGAAGGGGCCTTGTGGAAAAAGGAAAATCCTGCAGGAAAACTTGTCGTAACAGGCTGTCTTGCCGCTCATCAGGAGCTTGAAAACTTCAAAAAGAGATTCCCTGAAGTGGATATTTGGGCCGCTCCCAATGAACTTGACAAGGTGATCCCTCTGCCCTGTCCCGGGGGCGTTCCCCTGCGGCTGCAGCTGACTCTGCCTCACGTTGCGTACTTGAAAATCGCCGACGGATGCGACAACCGCTGTGCCTATTGTCTCATTCCTTCTCTCAGAGGAGACAAAAAGTCCAGAAGCATCGCTTCCTGTATCGCCGAAGCCCGGCAGCTGGTGGATGTGGGCGTCAGAGAGCTCATCCTTATTGCTCAGGATACCACCGCTTTCGGAGAGAACGGTGAGACTTTTGCCGGATTGCTCCGTGCCCTTGAGGAGATGCCCGGATTTTTCAGATACCGGATCCTTTATACTCATCCGGCACATTATACCGACGAACTCATTGAAGTTCTCAGCAAGGCCAAAAAGTTTATCCCCGCCCTTGATATCCCCTTGCAGCACATCAGTGATGCAATGCTTGACCGTATGAACCGCCATACCGATTCCCGGTGGATCAGAGAGCTGGTGAAAAAATTGCGTTCCGCTATTCCCGGTATCGCTCTGCGGACCACTTTTATTACCGGATTCCCCGGCGAGACCGAAGAGGATTTTCAGGCTTTGGTGGATTTTACCGCAGAAAGCCGTTTTGAACGTATGGGTGTTTTTGCCTTTTCTCCCGAACCCGGGACCCCCGCCGCCCTTATGGGCGATCAGGTGGACCCTGAAACCGCCGACCGCAGAGCAAAGGAACTTATGCGGCGTCAGCATTTGCGGACAGCCCGGGCCAATGCAAAACTGGTGGGGAAGGTTATGGAAATTATGCTGGATGATGTGGATGGAGAATACGCCGTCGGCAGAAGCGATGCGGATGCTCCTGATATAGATCAGAATGTTTATGTCGCCTGGAAAAGAAAGTTCAAAGCCTCTCCCGGGGACAGAGTCAAAGTCAAGATAGTAAAAGCTCTTTCCGGCGGAGATCTGGAAGGAGTGCTCCTGCACTGAAATGTTTTCGGGCAGGAAAAAGGGTGGTTGAAGCAATGAAAAATGTTCCGAATATCTTAACCGTCAGCCGTATCGTGCTGGTGATGGTTTTTGTCCTGATGGCAACCCTTGCCGATCCTTATTATTTCGGCAAAAGTACCGATCAGATGTATCTTTTACGCTGGATCGCTTATATTCTTGTCATTCTGGCGGGAGTTACCGATCTTCTGGACGGTTATCTCGCCCGGAAATTCAATATCGTCAGTGATTTCGGAGCCCTTATGGATCCCCTCGCCGACAAGATTTTTGTCACAGGTACTATGCTTATGGCAATTGAATTCGCCCTGATGCCGGCCTTTATTGCCGTGCTGGTGCTCTGCCGGGAATTTATGGTCACAGGACTGCGTACCCTCGCTGCCAAAAAACAAATCGTCATTTCCGCTGACCGCTGGGGAAAATTGAAAACCGCTCTGCAGATGATTATGCTCGCCATCGCCGGTTTTGCCTGGGTGATGGACGGCGGTGTCAATTATCTGCAGAATGCCCAATGGTGGGGCGTGCGGCTCTGGTATGTGTGGCTCGCTTATTTGTGGAGCATCGTTCTTGTAACTGTCCTTTCCGGAGCCGGATACTTTGTCAAGTACCGTCATCTTTTCCTTGACGGCGGAAAAAAAGGAGATAATAACTGATTATGGCTCGGATCAGGAGAATGTTTTGTGCCAGAAAGCTCATCACTCCCGAACAGAGTATAGCTAACGGTGCATTGCTGGCTGAAAACAGCTCCATTCTGGCTGTGGGGGGCATCTCAGGGTTCCGCAGAGAACAGGAAATCGAGGTGTTCGACTTTCCCAATGCCTATATTACTCCCGGGTTTATTGACACCCATATCCACGGTGCCGGCGGCTTTGACTGTTCTTCTGTGGCGGAGTCTGTCAATCCTTTTTCCTCTATGTGTGCCATCCTCTGCAGCCGGGGCGTTACCGGATTCTTTCCCACTGTGGTGGCGGATGACAGAAACAGAATGCTGAAAAATCTGGAACTCCTGGCCTCTGAAATGAAAAAGCCCGTTTCCGGTGCTGAACCCATCGGTATCAATGTGGAAGGACCTTTTCTCAATCCTGACAAATGCGGAGCCCAATCGGCTGAATTCCTTTCGCAGATCGATCTGGGATTTGCCCGGGAACTGCTCAGTGCCGGCGGGGGATTGGTCAAACTGATGACTTTTGCTCCCGAATTGCCGGGAGCTGACAAGCTGATCGAGCTTCTGTGCGAAAACAATGTGATGCCCGCAATGGGACACAGTTGTGCCGATGAATTTTCCGCTCTCCGTGCCGTCGATGCGGGGGCCAGGTATTGTACCCACCTTTTCAACGGTATGTCTTCGCTGCACCAGCGGGATATCGGACTGATCGGGATCGCACTGACTGACCGCAGAGTTACAGTGGAACTTATTATCGACGGTGTCCACGTGCATCCCAGGATCGTGGATCTGGTCTGCCGCTGCAAAAGAGTCAACCGTCTTATCGGTATCAGCGACGGAACTATGGCTTCCGGAATGCCCAATGGAACTTATACGATCGGCCCTGCAAAAATAGTTGTCCGCGACGGTCTTTCACAAACCGAAGAAGGCACTTTGGCTGGCAGTTCATCAATGCTCGATACCGGTTGGCACAGTCTTATGAGCTGCGGACACCTGACGGAAAACGATGCCGCTCAAAGTGTGACCGCCAATCCGGCACGGGTTTTCGGATTTGAAGACCGGGGCGTCCTGCTGCCTACCCGCCGGGCGGATCTTGCCATTTTTGAAATGGACACCAACCGGGTGCTTATGACCGTCCGGGGCGGCGAGATCATCTACCGGGATCAGGCATAATCATACAACGTGTGTGTTAGAACAAATGAATAATAAAGAGACAAAAAATAATTCTCCTTTGCCCTACCGTCTGCTGGACAGCGGCAATTTGAAAAAACTGGAACAGGTGGGGCCTTACCGCCTGGTAAGACCTGCCCTTAACGCTTTCTGGTCACCTGCTCTTGACCAAAGTGAATGGGAATCCGCTCACGCCGTCTTTACCCGGGATAATTCCGGCGGCGGGAAATGGGATTTCAGGAAACGTCTCCCCGAATCGTGGCTGGTGGAATATGCCGGATTCACGTTGAAAATGAAACCTACCAATTTCGGTCATCTGGGCTTTTTTGCCGAACAATACCGGAACTGGGAGCGGTTCCGGAAAGGGAACTTCAAAAACGGACTCAACCTCTTTGGTTACTCCGGTATCGGTTCAATGGCTATGGCCGCAGGCGGTGCACGGGTGTGTCATCTGGACGCCGCCCGGGGAATGAACGAATGGGGACAGGAAAATATGCTGCTCAATCCCCAGGTGCCCAATGTGATCCGCTGGATCACTGATGATGTTAAAAAATTCATCAACCGTGAGGTGCGGCGGGGCAGTCGTTATGATCTGATCGCTCTTGATCCCCCCAGCTTTGGCCGGGGAAGTTCCGGTCAGGTCTGGAAGATCGAAACCGATCTGCCCCGGCTGCTTGAGTGCTGCCGGGAACTCCGCGATCCGGAACGGCCCTTCAATCTGGTGCTGAGCTGCCATTCTCCCGGATTTTCTCTTGAGGTCTTTTCCCGGATGGTCAGGGATATTTTTGGCGGGTGCCGGGTGGAAGGGGAAGAAATGACGATTCCCGAAAGTACCGGCAAAGTCCTGCCCGCAGGAATTTCCTGCTGGTGCAGTTTGGATTGATACAATAATTTACTTTTGATGTGAAAAATACAAAATCAAGTGACAAACATAGAAAGGAACTTGAACTATGATCGGAACAGCTTTGACCCCTTCTGCTACCAAAGTGCTTTTTTGCGGTGCCGGTGAATTGGGCCGTGAAGTCGTTATCGCTATGCAGCGTCTCGGTGTTGAAACCATCGCCGTTGACCGTTATCCCAACGCTCCCGGTATGCAGGTCGCTCACCGCAGCCACGTGATCAATATGCTTGACGGAGCAGAACTCCGCCGGGTGATCGAACTGGAAAAACCTGACTACATCGTTCCCGAAGTGGAAGCCATTGCCACCCCCACATTGGTGGAACTTGAAAAAGAAGGCTACCGGGTCATCCCCACTGCCAATGCCGCTTTGCTCACAATGAACCGCGAAGGCATCCGCCGTCTGGCCGCAGAAAAACTCAATCTGCCCACTTCTCCTTATGAATTCGCAGGTACATACGAAGAATATGTCGAAGCTGTCAAACACATCGGCATCCCCTGTGTGGTCAAACCGATTATGAGTTCTTCCGGCCACGGTCAGAGCACCGTCAAGAGCGAAGCTGATATCGACGAAGCCTGGCGGGTCTCTCAGGAAGGCGGCCGTGCCGGTGCCGGACGGGTCATCGTGGAAGGTTTTGTGGACTTTGATTATGAGATCACCCAGCTGACCGTCCGCAGTGTCAGCGGAACGATTTTCTGCGAACCTATCGGACATCATCAGGTCAACGGCGACTATCAGGAATCCTGGCAGCCTCAGGAAATGAGCCTTGAAGCCAAACGTCAGGCCCGCCAGATCGCCGGTGCTATCACTGCCGCTCTGGGCGGTCAGGGAATTTTCGGCGTTGAGATCTTTATCAAAGGCGACCAGGCTATTTTCAGTGAAGTCAGCCCCCGCCCCCACGATACCGGTATGGTGACGATGATCTCTCAGAACCTGTCTGAATTTGATCTGCACGCCCGTGCCGTTCTCGGTCTGCCCATTCCTCCCATTGACTTCTATGGTCCTGCTGCCTCCAAGGCTATTGTGGTGGACGGCCACTCCAGTTCTGTTTCATTTGATGTCCGCGAGGCTCTGCGTGAACCTCTGACTGATGTCCGTCTTTTCGGCAAAGGCGAACTCAGAGGACACCGCCGTCTGGGCGTCTGCCTTGCCCGGGGCGAGAATGTTCAGGAAGCTCTTGACAAAGTTATGGCTATGCGTGAAAAGGTCAAGGTGGAGTTATGACAGACACCATTCTTGTTGAAAATATCTCTTTCAAAACGGTTCTTCTTCCCACTGCCAACAGTGTTATATTGCTGATCCAGGGGAAGAAGGCCAATCTGGGATGCGGTTATTTTTCAATGGCTGCGGCTGAAAAAATGGAGGACCGCTTTGCCATTGTCCGGGGCGTGAGCACCATTGATGAGGTGCTCAACGCTCCTGTGGCCGATCTCAGTCCTGAAGCTGCAAAATGCGGCGTTTGTGTTGGAATGCCGGGGCGTGAGGCCCTGCTTCTTATGGAAAAAACAATCTGAATTTGCGGCATTTGCGGCAGATCAAAGCAAGAGAATGAATGAGAAAGCGATATGAAGTTTAGAAAATTGTTGATCGTTGCCTTATCCGCCGCGGGTATTTTTGCCGCGACAGCGGGAGATTTGCGTTTTCATCGGGGCGGAGTGTCCTTTCCTATGGAAAAAATTTCCGCTGAACGTTTCAATACCCGGGGAGCTCCCCGCGGGGAAAATCTGATCAAAAACGGCGATTTCAGTAAGGGATTTGTTTCTCATAAGGTCAAAACCGGCGGTTGGCGTAAAGGGTGTTGGCTCTTTGGCACCGGGAATCAGAAAAAATATTTTGCTCAGGCACGCAAGATCTCTCAGGCACGCACCACCATTGACGGCGGCAGAAGTGCTTTGGATCTCAACCGCCCCATTGCTCTGGAAGAGCTTATGGGAAGCAATGCTTCAGCGTTTTACATTTCTGCCACTCAAACTGTTCCCCTGCCTGATGCTCAGGGAGGAATTTACAAGCTGACCTTTCAGTACCGCAGTCAGAAAATCGGTTCTTCGACTTCCAGTCAGGCAGTGCTGATCTATTATCTTTCTGAAATCGAAAAAGGCAAAAACACCCGTTCCTATCAGGTGTTCCGCTATCCCCCGCAGCCCGGTTGGAGCAATAATACCATAGAATTGACTGTCCCCGCCGGGACAAAGGCTCTGAATGTGGTGTTTCGTTCTGACGGCTGCGGCAGGACTCTGGTCAGAAATGCTCATCTGGAAAAGGTTGAAAAAGCCAAAGCTCCTCTGGTCATCCAGGTGACTCCGATGAAGATGTTGGACAATACCTTTGTTCTCGCTTCCGGTGATCCTGCCATTATGAGTATGCGTATCCGTAACACACTGCCCAAAGGGGTTTTCAAAAATTACCGGATCGCTCTTGAAATGGAATTGCCCGCCGAGGTCGAAGTATTGGGGACCAATAACTTGTTTACCGGAAAAGTGAGTTCAAAAGATATTCTCTGCAACGGTAAAAAGTACAAAAAGTGGACTTTGCCGATGACCACTCAGATACCTCTGTCTATCCGTAACAATAACGCATTTTCCGGTTGGAACGTTCCCGGTGTTATGCTGTGCGGCAAAGGAAAACCGGGAAGTTCCTGGCAGTGTTCTCTTGCTCTTGTTGACAAAAGCGGCATCCTGAGCAACAAAGAATCTTTCACGATCCGCATTGCTCCGCCGCTGCCAAAAGTGATGACGGCAAAGCGTTTCCTCCCCGGTTTCAGTTCTGTGCCGTGCGATATCCAGTTTGGACGTTTTCCCGCCGCTTTGGAAAGTTTTGCCAGATTCGTGACCGAAAAAAGCGGTACCCGCTGGATCACTGCTTCTGTCCCTGCTGCGGATGCTTTGCTTTATAAAAAATACGGGGTCAAATATGTGACAAGTGAACCCTGGGCCATTGCCAACGGTTACCGGGTGGGCAGAGTTCCCAACGACAAAAAGCCCGCCTATTCCATTTACCGTGATCTGCTGGGACGGCCGGTGAGCAACGGCAGCATTTATGCCACTTGCCCGACCGCGATCTACCTCAAAACTCCTTATTTTCACGATGTTGTCGTGCCCTCTGTCAAAAAGGCAATGGCAGGACTTGACGGTTTTACGCCCAACTGGGAGCCTTACACTTTCCGTAATATGGGATGTTTCTGTGATACTTGCAAAAAGGAATTTGCCAAATTTGCCAAGATCCCTGCAAACAAGATCGATGCCGTCTGGCCTGAAGAATTGCAGCTGGGACGGAAATATCGTGAGACGGCCATCAAGTTCCGGGGCTGGCAGCACGGAAAGATGATCCTTGTGCTTCACGATGAAATTATGAAAGCCGGCGGCAAAGAGGTGGGAATGTGTCCCGAAGTGGGAACCGACCAGATCATCCGGTACCCCCGTTACAATGAAGAACAGGGAGAATATTCACCCTACTGCTATGCCGGAAAAACCAAGTGGCTCAACGTCTGGGGTCCTTACATCTGGTTTATCGGCGAACGTCCTTATGTATATTCAAAGGCGGCTTATCTGCGTTTCTGGGAAACGATCCGCCGTGCTCATACGGATTACGTCAAGTCTCTGCCCGGAACAAGAGCAAAACTTCTGGCGATGCCCCACGGAAATCAGGTGGGGACTACCGCCCTCGGTCAGCCGGAAGGAATGGCAATGGAT
>JAZUPO010000032.1:0-14908 GCA_045605205.1 Victivallaceae bacterium | reverse complement strand
CCAAGCGGTCTTAGGAAGACAAGTTAAGGTGACAACTCCTTGGCACACAGAACGACATGGCTACGATCCGACTTCATTCTGACTGGAAGCCATACCGGGGTCGTCGGCACTGATGACCACCACACCGCCGGGAGTTCCGGAGTAAGCAATGGTAAAGAAAGGGTCGGCCGCAACATTGAGTCCCACGTGCTTCATCGTCACAAGCGTTCTGCCGTTGGCAAGAGCGACACCGATACCCACTTCAAGGGCACATTTTTCATTGGGAGCCCACTCAGCGGAACCGCCGAGTCTGGCAAACTCATCCAGGATCTCGGATGAGGGGGTTCCGGGATAACCGCATCCCAGATCCACGTGGCAGTCAAGAGCAGCCAATGCGACCGCCTCGTTGCCGTTGACCAGCATTTTTTCAGACATAGTAAACCTCATATTTCAGATATTTGTAAAAATTGCAATTCTGATTAATATAGCACACCTTTTTGAATAATGCCAATTTTTTTTCAGAATTTATCCTTTCCCGCCCCTTTGACACCAAAGTATATTTGCAAAAGAAGTTTTCAACTTCTCTGCCAGCGTTGACAGGCAGATATGATTTTTTGGGCGGAACAGTTCCAGAAATTCTTTTCAAAATCCGCAGAAAAAGCGGCGATGTGCGGTGTCAGTATCACATTGTCAAAGTGATACAAAGGATGCTCCTCTGCCGGAGACTCGTCACACAAAACATCCAGTGCTGCTCCTGCGGGAGTTCCTTTTTTCAAAGCCTCCGCAAGGGCCTTTTCGTCGATCACCCCTCCCCGGGAGGTATTGACAAGAAGTGAACCGGGTTTCATCAAACCCAAGCGCCGTGCATCTATCAGCTGCCGGGTTTCCTCTGTCAGCGGACAATGCAAAGACACATAGTCCGACATTTTCAGCAGCTCGTCCAGCTCCACAGAATCCGGCTGCCAAGGGTCATAATGAACGACTTTCATCCGGAACCCCGAAACCATCTTTTCCACAGCACGGGCAATCCTTCCATAACCGACCAATCCCAGAGTCCTTCCGGAAATATGCCAGTTCATCCCGGCGGGTTCCTCCCAGTGTCCGCTTTTAACGGAACGGTCATAATAGGGAATACGCCGGATCAGAGCAAAGAGCAATGCCACAGCGTGTTCAGCCACGCTTTCAGCAATGGACTCAGGGGTATTCATCACCTCGATCCCCAAAGCCTCTGCGGCACTGACCGGCAGTGAATCCAAACCGCTGCCGCTTCTGAAAATACCTTTGCACCGGGGAAGGAGGGGCAGGATCTCAGCGGTCAATCCCGGATTCGGGCCGAAAAACCAGATCAGTTCTGCGTCCCGGGAAAAGGCCGCCACATCTTCAGGAGAAGTGCATTTACGGCATTCGAGCTGGATTCCGGCCTCTCTGATCTGCTGCAGGCAGTATGGGGGCACTCCCGTTTCATCGGCTGATATCAATACTGTTTTCATTGTGACACTGTTCCCGATATGAGTTGATAAAAAAAGGTCAAAAAAATGTTGTTATTTCTTTATCCCGGAGCGTTCCACTTTGTCCACCATCTTGAGGAAACGTTCCAGGTGGGGACGGAAGTTGTCAATGCCGCCCCACTGGCCGAATCCGACACCGATACAAGCGGGATCTTTGACAGTTTCCTTCATATACCCTTCGGATTTGGGATTGAATTCAGCTCCGGTGAAATAGCCGGGGAACTGGATATATTTCATTCCCAGATCGCGCCAGTGTTTCATAGAACCCTTGACCCGCTCCAACGTCTTGGTTGTCCAACGCAGAATGATGATATCTTTGGGCAGACCGATCCAGCTCCCGGTCAGGGAAGCCTTGCCCCGGATACGGTAATAGTAGTTGTCAGGATAACAGTTGGCATAAGGATCAAACATATCGTTCCACATATAAATGGCAGCTTCAGGGGCGGCGGCCTTGATCCTGTCATAGGTGAAACGTGCCAGATGATTGAGTGCTTTTCCTGCGTTCATACCGGATTTTTCACAACCAGGATCGTATCCGTAACAGCGGTGTTCATCAATAGCGATGACAAATCCCTCGGGGCTGATCGTGTCCATATACCACTTGAGCTGCTTTTCGATGACACCTTTAAGCACCGGAGAGTTGAGACAAATGCACACACTTGTGAGGGCAAAAGAGGCGTGATAGTAATCTGCAAGGAGTTTTTCCCCCTCTTTGATCCCGGAGCCGGGCAGCACCCTGATGACCGGTGCGGCGTGAGAGTCATCATAATCCCCCACCCAGCGGAACCGGCCGCTTTTCGGGTCGATCACAGGGGAGTAATCCCTGTTTTCAACATAGACTTTTTTGCCGTCGGCGGAACTAATTCTGACCGGCGTATCCCGGCGGCGGACAACGTTGAGAAAGGAACTGGGAACAAGTTTCACATCATCGATCCAGAATTCACCTTTTTCCAGTTTCCAGGCTCCGAAAACAAGGGTCAGTTCGGAACATTCAAGGGAATTGAAGGAGACTTTGTACTCTTTCCACTCCTGAGTGGCCTTAATGGGATTACGGTTGTCGATTTTTCTGTGGCTGAGATATCTGAATCCGTCGGGCAGAGCCGGATCAAGGCCCAGAGGTCCCGCACTGATACCAAAGGAAGAACCGGGGCCCTTGAGGCCTTTGGTTTTCAGTTTCAGAAAAAGTGTATACTGCTGAAAGGGACGCACCTTGATCTTGTACCAGGCACGGATCATATTCAAGGGGGCATCGCCGGATTTTTTCACTGCAAAGTACAAAGATTTTTTTCCGGAGGCACTTGTTTTGTCATCCAGCTTGATATTAGCATCCTTGTCCAGACGCCAGTTTTTCAATCCTTCTTCAAAAGAGCCGTTGACCAGTTCGTTTTCAGCACTCAGAACGCCGTTTTTCACAGTGAAAGGGGTTTTCTTCGAGGGGATGCACTCCACTTCTTCAGGGTATTCATTCATATAGGGACAGGGATCCCCCAGAAAGCAGAGTCCCACCACCACCCGGATATTTCTTTTGCGGAACATCTCAGCGACTTTCCGGAGCCGTTCCACATAGGTTTCTCCAAAAGCCCAGGGCTGAGCCATTTTCCAGTCGGCAAGATAGACGGTATTGTACCCCGCCCGGGCGGCACGTTCAGCGACTTTGTCGATCTTGGGCAGAGAAGAATCGACCATTAAATTTGTACCGAGATAAAAACCTTTTTCCGGAAAACGGCCTGCTTTGGGAAGCTGAGGACGCTTAAAAGGCTTGAGAGGAGTTATATTGGCAGCAGCAGCGGTACGTTCGACGGTGACTTTGCAGGATTGGATAATGACTTTTTCACACTCTTTATTGAGGATGAATTTGACCACAGCCCTGTCCGGAAGTTTCACTTTGGAAAGGTCAAGAGTGAAAACAAGGTCCGAAAATTCCTTTGTCAAAGGCCGCCTGACAGTCATATTGCCTGTTTTCATCAGCCGGAACCCGATCAAAAGAGCCTTTTCTCCTCTGGCCCGGACAGTAAGGGTCACTTTATCGCCTTTGCGGATCTCAATAAAGTTTTTCGTATTGCCCGCATCGGCATAATTCTTATCTTTGAAGCGGGTGATCTGCAAATAGCCTTCAGGCGTACTGCCAAGCGTACCACGCCCCGTACTCAAAAGGCTCCAGTTGCGGCCCTTATTTTTGAATCCGCCATTGATATCGGGCGTAAGAACCGCTCCGCAGAGCATACAAGATGTGCTCAAAGCCAACAATAAAAACATTTTTTTCATATCAGGCATTTCTCCTTATCTCATTGAACAATCAATTTTCAGGGAAATTGATACTGTAAAGATCACATTCTTTCATCCGGATACGCAGCCGGAACTCCCCGGCAGGCAGCTGGTCAAAAGTTTTTCCGTTCCACTCAGGGATCCAGCTGATCTTGTCTCCCCAAAAGGGTTTCATCTCTTTGAAAGTGTATCCCGGTATGGGAGTACCTTCCCCGTCGCAGACCTCGATTTGGATATATCCCCCGGCACTGGTGGCAAAGTTAAGATCCAAATTGCCTTTTTTCCGGGTCAGAAGCCGGGTCAATACACTCCCGCATTTGAGGGCAGTGCTGCTCAGAGAAACAAATCCGTCTGTCCGGAATTTATACATAAGTCCTTTTCTGCCGTGGTACATCACCATTTCATTTTCATTGATCTGGACAATGCCCCAGGCAATGTAGTTCATCCGGTTGAGCCAGCGATCTTCTTCAAGTCCGGGGGTGATCCACGCCCCCTCCCAGGGACGGCTGATCCCTTTGCCTTCACGGGAAAACACCATTGTCACATCGGTGGCACTGCCCCGGGTGCTGAAATAACGGGTGGCAGCCCCCACATAATAGTGCGGAGCTCTTGCATAGGGGGCAAGGCCGCTGACATAAAGGTGTTCCCGTTTACGGTTCACAGTCAGAAATTCGGGTTCGCTCCAGTGTTTGAAATCCCGGCTTGTAACTTTGGCAAAGGAACGCACTCCCGTCAGGCCGTCGGCGGTTTTCCAGACCCGCATATACATCACATAGCACTTTTCTGTTTCGGAGTAAAACACCACATTCTGGGAATCCAGCATATGACCGCCGGTTTTTTCCGGGGTGTATTCCATAACCTTTTCGCCGTAAGGATGCCAATTGATGCCGTCGGCAGAGTAATAAGCAAAAAGTCCTTTTGTTTCCCGGACCCCTGCCACGGCTTTGTAACGTTCATTATCCTGACATTCCGGATTAGTATCGTAGAAAGGAACAAAATTATGAGTAATGAATTCTTTGCCGTAAAAAAGAGTATTTGCGGGAACGGGTTTCCCGGGGAAACGGTTGAGTTCCGGCTGAGTCCAACTGATGCCGTCGGAACTTTGTGCAAGGCCCACAAATTCGCCGGGATGATTGTTGTACAGACTGCCTTTGTAGACAGAATCCACACCCCTGTAATAAAGATTGTACCCGTCCGGAGTTTTCATCACTGTGACATAAGCTCCTCCCGGCTTGCCGGGGTGAGCGGGAAGTTCAACAGGAAAATGGGATCTCAATTCCACATTGCGCCGGGTATCAATGAGAAAATCATCGATCAAAAGTTCTCTCCGGCCCGTAACATCATACGCCTTATTCATAAATGGATCCTTTCGGGATTTATTGCCTTACTTAATAATATAGCGGCAATAAATAAAAATTTCAACCCGGCTGAGAGTGATACTTTTAGCATTTTCATACTTGACTTTCACTGGATTGCAAAGTATATTACAAAAAAGTCATTACATAACACAGTAAAGGCTGTTTTCTGACAGAGGGATTCAATAATGTTCAGACGGGAAATAAAAATTCTTTTTCTGGTTTTGGCTCTGATGCTTGTTCCTGTGCACCAGGCAAAAGCGATCGATCCTGTAACCATTGCCATACTTGCTCCGGTGGCTCTTCAGCTTGCCAATGCTGCCCGGCCCTATGTGATCCGGGGGCTGATCAATCTCGGCAAAGGACTGCTGCGGGTGGGCAAAGATATGATAGAACTGGTCTTTCTGCCTTACGGATTGTTGAAAATGACTGTGGGAGCTCCTTTCGGGGGATTCCGCTCGGGGTTGGTCTATACGCTCCGGGGGGGTATAGCCATTGGCAAAATGGTGTTCCACATACTGATCCTGCCCATCGTGATGTTCGGCATCACCTTTAACACCTGAGGTTCATAATGGCCAATCACCGTGAATTGAAAAGGCTTAAAGAACGTTATTCTCTTCTCAGGGACTGGTATGGTGCGGAATTCGCTATGACAGAGTTTTCGGCCTCCTCCCACACGCCCCAGGCAAGAAGTATTGCCGACGTGCTTCCGGAAGTGCTCAAAGATGTCAAATCCCCGGAAGCAGGAAAATTGCTTCAGGTGGAAAATATGTGGCACGAGATCATCGGAGAATCCTTTGCCCGCTTTGTCCGTCCCGGTTATTTCCGGGGAGATGAATTCTTTGTGGAAGTTTCCCACAATGCTCTGATCCAGGAGCTTCAACCTATTGTCAAAAGTATGCAGGAGCAGATCAACAGCAAACTGGGCCCCGGATTCTGTTCCAAAGTCACCCTGGTGGGTTCCGGCTCCCGCCCTGCACGCTGAAAAAGAAATTCCTGCTTCGCCGTTCTATCCTTAAACAGGATTTCCCCGGCCTTCCCGACTGCTGCCGGTTTCTTTTAACGCTCTTTCCGGAAACAGCACCTTGAAAAAAAATTGATTTTCTTCTTCGGGTGTCTTATATTGACACAACAGAGGAGGGAATATCATTATGAAAATTTTTTACATCATTTTTGCTGCGGGGGTACTTCTTTTATGTTTGTACCTGGGGGCACAGGGAGAGAGTACCCAAAGTTTTGAACCGGCCCGGTATGCTTTGCTGGGGACGGAACTGAGCATTTCAAATGTGGTCAATTCTGACGGAAAAAATGTGCAGAAATGCGTTTTGAAACTGGATACGCGTACAGGAGAAGTCTGGCTTCTGCAAGCTGCGGTCAACGGTCCGGGAGATCCCACAGTACGCAGTGCCGTATGGTCAAAAGTTTCTCCGTCAGGCACATTTTACCCTATGGGCAATCCGGGGGGGCAGTGAAAATCTCACGCCTGACCGTCGTCGCAACTCCCGTGTTTGAGTTTGTTGCAGATACCGATGACGAACTCGCCCCGCCAGCGGTTTTTAAGTGCCGCAAGCTCTGCGGCTCTGCCCCGGATGACCTCTTCGTGGACTTTGGTCGCTTCACGGATAATGGCCACTTGGGCTTCGGGCATAACCTCGGCAATGAGTTTCAAGGTATTCTCAATGCGGAAAGGGGATTCAAAACAAAAGACGGTATAATTACATTCAGAAATTTCTTCAAAGAATTTCCGTTTTCTGCCGGACTTGACAGGAACAAAGTTCCAGAAGGCAAAACGGTCGACCGGAAGTCCGGAGGCAGTTACAGAAAAGGTCACTGCTGAAACACCGGGGATCACCACCGGTTCAAGTCCGGCTTCCAATGCCGCCCGCAGGGGCAGAAATCCGGGGTCGGCAACAGCGGGAGTTCCGGCATCTGAGACCAGAGCCACATTAAGGCCTTCCTTGATACGGGCGATAAGTTTTTCCACCTTGGCGTGTTCATTGAAAGCGTGGAAACTTTCAAGAGGTTTGTGAATATCGTAACGTTGAAGCAATAATGCCGTATGACGGGTATCTTCGGCGGCGATAAGATCACATTCCTGCAGAGTCCTCACGGCCCGGTAGGTAATATCTTCCAAATTACCGATAGGCGTGCTGACAAGAAAAAGATTACCGGCTGCCATCTTCAGGGACCACCAGTACGCTGTTCAGAGTTCCGAAATCGTTAGGATAAAATTCGGGATTGGCTTCATCAAGGAGCCATTCACCGTCAACGACGAACTTGTATTCATATTCTCCGGGCTTGAGACAGATTTCAGCTTTGTAGCTCCCGGCACCATCATCATACTTCATAGGCGTAAAAGCCGGATCCCAGTCGTTGAAAGAACCGGCGACCGCCACAGAACGGCCGGGAGAAGTAGCGAGCGTGAAAAGAACTCTGCGCCCGTGGGCACATTTGTCAGAAAGCAGCTCAAACATTTCAAATTTTCCTGTTATAATAAATTGACGGAACCAGTCAAAAAAACTCCCGCACAAATGCCCGGCAGTTTCCTCTTACATAATATACTCCGTCAGAAGGAAAATTACAAATTTTTTTATCCTTTTTTTCCCTCCCCGGCAGGGAAAAATGCAGAGAGGATTTCCCCTTTTCATCCCCGGGGGGTGAAGTTGATGCACAACCAACCGGGGCCCTTAAGCGACGCTGTCAGCTCAAAGGGTTTTTCAGCGGTCACAAAACGGCCTTTCTGCTCTTTCATACCGCCGTCGCCCATAAGCCAGTAGGTAACAGTGCGTCCCTTGACGATCTGCCAGGGAGCTTTGGCATTATCCCTGCTTAAAAGCTGAAATGAAAAGGTCACCTTTTCACCGGCTTTCAGTGCCCAGTGCTTCTTATCGGTCTTGACCACAAGATCATATTCGGCAGCTCCGGCACAAAGTGCCAGAAGCAGTACGGCAGCGGTAAGAAAGTGTTTCACTTAGTTGCTTTTTCCGGTAAGGATCTCTCTGATACGCTTCTGACCGATGGTCTGGGGAGCACCGCCGTGGTCGCCGCAGGGATAAACTTCAAGATTCTTTTTGGTTGTTTTGAGATTTTTGAAGTAAAGCCAGACACTGGTGGGAGGACAGGTGCGGTCGATCAATCCGGTGGTCAGATAAACTTCGCATTTGACCCGGCGGGCAAAGAACACATTGTCAAAGTAGCTGGTGGCCTTGACCACTTTTCTGTCGGCCGTTTTTGCATAGTAGTACTGGGGCCAGCCGGGACGGCGGGGAATGGAAGCCAGGTTGCCGCCGTGGTCACCAATGGCGGGAACTCCGGCAGAAACGAGAGTGACCTGGGGATCAAGAGCGGCTGCGGCAATGGATTGTCCGCCGCCCATACTTCCGCCGTTGACGATAAGAGTCTTGCCATTCCATTCGGGACGGGATTTGACATAGTCAAGAGTGCGGAGCATACGCAAAAACATACCTCTGAAATAGACGGTGTCCCGATTTTCTTTTCCGGCGTGGGAATATCCTTTGAGTTCGGTATCACGCATCTTGTTGTAGTACGCCTTGGGCTGTCCGTTGGGGATGCCGTGAGCATTGACGTTGAACTGGATCGCCTGCAGTCCGGTGGTCTTGTGAGAAGAGCGGACACCGGCTGCGTGATAGTAGATAATGGCGGGCAGACTTTTGGGTTTGGCTCCGGCGGGGATGCTCATATAAGCAGAAACAGGCCGGGTTCCGGGACAGGGGATCTGCACATCCCAGATATTGAAACGGGGAGTACCTTTAACGGGAGTCAGGACAGCCTTCACAGGGTGTTTATTCAGGAGTTCCCGCTGGGATTTCCAGAAAGCGTCGAAATCGGCGGGTTCCTTGATTCCGGGTTCCAGTTTGTCAGGTTCCACCAGAGCACCGATACCGCCTGCCACCTGACGGACAGTGCCGTAACGGTCTTTGTAAGTGGCAGGTTTTTTACCTGCATCGTCATAAAGATTGCAGCGGAGCTGGATCCAGCCGGGCCTGTCCAGTTTGACTTTGATGGAAAAAGGGGTGGCACCACTGGTAAAAAAACCGCTTTTGACCGTGACATCATTTTCGGAAAAAACATATCTTACTTTACGTTTTTCCACTTTCCGCCAGGGGGCTTTTGCATCCGCTCTGGAAAGAAGTTGAACAGTAAAGAGGGCTTCTTCGCCCCGTTTCATATTCCAATGTTTGTCGCTTTTACATTCAAATTTGTACTCAACAGCTCCGAGGCACAGAAGAGCCAAAAGCGTTGCCACAGAAAGAAAAGTTTTCATATTCAGTAAATTTCCTTATGTTGATTATTTTTTAGCGTTCAAGAGCTCTCTGATCCTTTTTTGTCCATTAAGGCAGGGGGCACCGCCGTGATTGCCGGTAGCAAAAAGGTCAATATGTTTGTTTGCCGCAGCAAGATTGTTGTAGACCAGATAAATACCGGCAGGGGAACAGGTGGTATCAAACAATCCGGCAGTAAGCCAGACTTCACATTTGATACGGCGGGCAAAGAACACATTGTCATAGTAGGCCGTGGCAGCAACGACTCGGGGGTCAACTTTGCGGCCGTTGCGGACATCGTAGAAACGGGGCCAGCCGGGCTGGCGTCCGGCAAGAGAACCTGCGTGGTCGCTCAGGGCGGCGACACCTGCCACACACAAAGTAACCTGCGGATCAAGAGCCGCCGCGGCGATAGATTGTCCGCCTCCCTGACTGCCGCCGTAAACGATAATGGTTTTGCCGTCCCATTCGGGGCGGGTCTTGATGTAGTCAAGTGAACGCATAATCCGCAGATACATACCATTGAAGTAGATTTTTTCCCGGTCTTCTTTGTTTTGAAACGCATAACTTTTGAGAGTTGTTTGTCCCAGCTTCACATAGAAATCCCTGTTCTGTCCGTTGGGAATGCCGTGAGCGTTGACGTTCATTGTAATGGCTCCCGGGGCACAGGAAGGTGCACTGGAGCGGACACCTGCTCCGTGATAGAGCATATAGGCAGGCAGACTTTTGGGTTTGGCATTGACAGGGACAGTGAGATATCCGGAAACAGGTGCACTGCCTGCACAATCGACTTTTACATCATAAAGTTTGAAACCTTTGGGGGCTTTGGAGGGGACTTCGGTCACTTTGGCGTTCAAAGGGACTTTGTTGAGCCGTTCTCTCTGACTTTTCCAGAAAGCGTCGAAATCTTTGGGTTCCGCCTGACCGGGTTTAAGTTTGTCAGGTTCCACCAGAGCACCGATACCGGCGTGAATAAGTTGGTCTCTGCCCTTGCTGTTTTTAAAAGTGACAGCTTTTCCCTTTTCATCGAGCAATATAAAGCGGGCATAGATCCACCCGGGGCGGCTCAGTTTGCCGGAAATCGTCACAAACTTGTCATTGACGGCGGCTTTTTGAGTCACGGTCTTGTTGCCGTCCCCCACCAGAAGACAGAGCAAAGTCCCGGTTTTGGCAGGAGCAAATCCGGCTTTTGCATCAGCCCGGGAAAGGAGGCGGGCGGAAAAAGTGACTTCTTCGCCGACTTTGATAATATCGGCTTTATTACTTTTAAGTTCAAATTTGTACTCAACAGCTCCGGCACAGAAGGCGAGGACAAATACAAACATTCCCCAAAGATACTTCATTGAAACGTTCCTCTTTTGTTAAGTAAAAAGTTGATTTCTTATTCAAAGAAATGAACCGTTGCAGGTCCGCTTTCGCCCATATCGAAGTCACGGGTGGAAAAGGGAATAAAGCAGATGACCCAGTTGGAATAAACAGACTGGCTGACAGCAGGGCCGACCACTCTGAGCTGTTTATTGGTCTTGGCATCGAGAACTTCAATATAAATCTTGCAGACACCGATACGGCGGACACGCTTGAAAAGGGGCAATTCAGGAATAACGACACTCAAGCTGACATCCGGGATCGGGATGGGCAGCTGGGGAGTTCCGAAAAGGATCTTGCTGTCCTCTGTTGCCAGGACAGCACAAACAGGACGCAGCACATAAGCGGCCTCTTCAGGTTTAAGGGCAATAATGGCTCCGGCAGCAGCGGCACTGGCTTCAACAGCGGCCTGAACGTAGTTTTTATCGACCTGAGTCACCAGCAGAGAATAATCAAACCGGACCTTATCCTTGGCCAGCATCCGGAGATCCAGCTTGGCTGCTGAACGGTCAACAGCGGTGGTCAGGATCAGCTGCTCAATGGCATTTCTGCCGGTGTTGGTGATTCTGGGATCGGCACAACCGCTGAGCATCATAACGGCGGCAGAGGCACAGCAGAACAGAGAAAAGAGAAGAGATTTCATTGTTTTGTTCCTTGGATTTGTTGTTTGTATTGAGGAATCATTGCTGTTTTTTGAGTCGTTCCACATCAGCTGCCGCATAATTGATCACATCATTGAAACGTTCAGCATTGGCACTGTCGGCTTCGACCAGTTTGCGGTGAGCTTCTTCCACAGTTTCGGCTGTTCTCAGCATATCAGAAGCACCGCCTGCGGCTGTTCCTGTTTCAAGAGTGCCCTCCTGAAAGGTAAACAGTTCATCGACGCCCAGATCCGCCAGAGAACGCTTCAGCAGATCAGAGGCATTGTAGATCTCAAAGCCGGAACCGTTGTCGGCCGCTTTGAGCCCCCCCATAGAGAGGACTCCCATAAAGGTGCTGTCCATAGCGGTACATTCCTTGAGATCGACCCGGATCGTTTTACGGCCCTCATTGCTGTTGACCAGTTCTCTGATGGGAACGGCATACTCAAAGTTGGCCCGTCCCACGGCAGTAACGACAAAAGCGTCTGCGGTTTCTCCGATTTTAAGATCATTGGCATTCATAAATAAAGGATCCTTTGCAGTGATCTGAGGAAGGGATTACTTGCTTTCGATGACAGCCTTGATACGGCGGACACCCTGACTGGAGCTTTCCTCCTTGAGGATCCGGAACTTGACCAGTTCGCCGGTACGGCTTGCGTGGGGACCGCCGCAGATCTCGCAGCTCACATCTCCCATTGTGTAAACCTTGACTCTTTCGCCGTATTTGTCGCCGAAAAGTCCCATAGCTCCTTTATTACGTGCGGATTCAAGATCCATTTCTTCGCAAACGATCTCCAGATCCCGTGCGATGGCGTCGTTGACCAGATCTTCCACGACCTTGAGCTGTTCCGGAGTAACCTTTTCGGGGTGTGAGAAGTCAAAACGCAAACGCTCGGCGGTAATATTAGATCCCCGCTGGCAGACGTGATCGCCCAGAGTTTTACGCAAGGCAGCCTGAAGCAGATGGGTAGCGGTATGGAGCCGTGCGGTCTGTTCAGAAGCATCGGCAAGACCGCCTTTGAATTTCTGTTCAGCTCCGGCGCGGGAAAGTTCCTGATGTTTCTTATAGGCGGCCTCGTAGCCGGCCATATCGACTTCAAAGTTCTGTTCTTTGGCCATTTCGACAGTCAGCTCAATGGGGAACCCATAAGTTTCAAAAAGGTTGAAAGCATTTTTGCCGGAAATGATCTTTTTGGCAATGTGAGCAGGAACTCTGTCGATAAGTTTCTGGAACTCTTTGGTTCCTTTTTCAAGAGCAGAAGCGAACTGTTTTTCCTCTTTGTCAAGAGCTTCGAGGATCAGGGCACGGCGTTCAGTCAATTCAGGATAGATCTCTTTGAACATCGTAATGACCGCATCAGCCACCTGAGAACAGAAAGCCGCTTCAATGCCCAGCTTTTTGCCTTCGCGTACCGCACGGCGGATCAGACGGCGCAGCACATAAGCCTGATCGGTACGTCCGGGAGTGATACCGTCGCCGATGATGAAGCAGGACGCTCTCAAATGGTCAGCGATGATACGTTCAGAAGCACTGCGGGCAGCGGCATCCTGCCATTCCACACCGCGGACAGCATCAAGTGCGGCAAAAATGGGAGCAAAGATCTCAGTTTCATAGCAGCTTTTTTTGCCCTGAAGCACAGCGGTGATACGTTCAAGCCCCATACCGGTGTCCACATTACGCTGAGAAAGGGGTTCGTATTTGCCTTCGGCATTTTTGTTGTACTGCATAAAGACATCGTTCCAGATCTCGACCCAGCGTTTGTCTTCGGGATCAAAGGTTTCGGGAGCGGGCAAGGGACCAGTCCAGTAGAACATTTCTGTATCGGGACCGCAGGGACCGGTCACACCGGCGGGGCCCCACCAGTTGTGTTTCTTGGGGAGCTTGGCGATACGGGATTCGGCCACGCCGAGGGAACGCCAGAGATTGAAAGCCTCCTCGTCAAAGGGACAGTCTTCATCACCGGCAAAGACGGTAAAGCCCAGCATATTGAGGGGCAGATTGAGGTTTTCGGCACCGGTGAGGAATTCAAAGCTGAAGCGGATAGCTTCTTCTTTGAAATAGTCTCCCAGTGACCAGTTACCCAGCATCGCAAAGAAAGTAAGATGTACGGGATCGCCCACCTCGTCGATATCACCGGTACGGACACACTTCTGATAGTCGGTCAAACGGGTCCCGGAAGGATGTTTGGCTCCCTGAAGATAAGGAACCAGAGGATGCATACCGGCAGTGGTAAAAAGACAGGTGGGATCGTTTTCAGGGATCAAAGATGCACTGCGGATCTCAGCGTGTCCCTTGCTTTTGAAAAATTCAATATAACGGCGGCGGATTTCTTCAGCCTTCATCGTGCTACCTCCTTGTTGGATCAATAAAAAAATACTATTGTTATAAGATACACCCGAAAGAGCTTTTTTACAAGAAATCCTCTCAAGAAAAGTCAAGAAAAAGCCGCTGTAAACCTTTCGTGCCCGACTTTGGGGAAGCTGCTGCTTCATCCCGGAAACTGCAATATGCCGATGAGGGAGGGGGCAGAGTTGTTTTCAAGACAGCTCTTTCGAGAATATATCGGAGAAAAAAGGAGTGTTTTCTTGAAAAAAACCTTTTCCGGTGCTACAATATGGACAGTGTCAATTTTTTCTGAGGAGTCTGTATAAAAAGATGAGCGAAATTAAAGCAGTTTCTTACAATGTTCATTCCACCATCTGTATGGATGGCAAAAGCGATTTCCGCCGCAGTGCAGAAGTTTTGAAAAATCTCAATCCCGATGTAGCGGGTGTCCAGGAATTAGGTGTATTCACCCAAAGAGTTCCTGATGTGAATGCCCCTCTGGAAATCGCCAAATACACCCGGATGAACTATCTTTTTTCCCGTTCCCTCGTTACTACTGAAGCAGGAGGCGAATATGGTGTGGGAGCTTTTTCAGCCTATACCCTTGAACTTAAAGCCAGGCTCCTGCTGCCGACGCCGGAAGGAGCAGAACCCCGTTCAGCGTTGATCGTCAAGGTCAATGCTCCTGAGCCTTACTATTTCGCAGTATGTCACTTTTCATTTCAGGGCGAATTTGAAAAAAGTGAACTCTACCGCACCATCGGAGCCAAACTGATCACCGATACCATTATCGACAATAAATATTATCCCTGTATCTGGACGGGAGATTTCAATACCTTTACGGGAACCGACACTGTGGAATATATCCACAAACACTGGCTGGTGGCAAATGACCTCGATCCCGTCACACCCACCACAGAGTGTTCTTTCGGGGGGAAAAGACAGATCGACTTCATCTGTGCCTACCCCAAAGAAAGTTTTGAAGTCAAATCTTTCCGGGTCGTCCCCGAATTTGAAGCATCAGACCACTGCCCGGTCGAAGCAGTGCTGGAACTGAAAAAATAAAAGAGGAGAAATTTTTATGAAGAAACTTTTTACACTCGGCACAATTCTGTTCTGCGGTGCAATGGTGTGGGGCTCCCCTTACGGCAAGGCTCTGCAGAAAGCCCGTCAGGTGGCGGGACGG
>JAZUPO010000031.1:0-6208 GCA_045605205.1 Victivallaceae bacterium | reverse complement strand
ATACGGGTGGGGACGGCGGGCAGCTTGCTGTCGGAATCGATGGAGTAAGACTTCAGAGCGGTACCGATCTGTTTCAGGTTGCTGGCGCAGTTGATGCGGCGGGCCTTTTCACGGGCCTGCTGCAGAGCGGGCAGAAGCATACCGGCCAGGATTGCGATGATGGCGATAACCACCAATACTAATATATTATATTGTATTATCTTTTTTTACTATTATATTATCATATTTTCAGATTTACAGAATTAAAAGAAAGGTTTGAAGATGAAAAAATGTTTTATCTACTGCCGCCAATCCAGTGGAAGCAGCGATTCAGACAACAGTCTCAGTATTCAGCAGCAGCTGACGAACTGTCTTGATACAGCCCGTAAACTGGATTTGGAAGTCAGCGGCGTTTTTACCGATGCCAATGTCAGTGGAAAAACATATCCAGCTGGAAAACGCTTTGAGGAAACTGCCGCGGCTGACAAAGGATTTCAGACGTGGTTTGAGCAGCAAAGCGGTTCAAAAAAGTTCCGTAATGGATTGGGGTGTATGATGGACCGGCTGCAGGAAGTTGAGTTTATCGTCGTCGATGAAATAACCCGGCTTCACCGTGCTGCAAGCAATTCATTTCTTGAGCAGGTACTGACTTATGAAATTACAAGTTCCAATGTGAAAATCATTCAGGTCAAAGGCGGTACTCTGGATTTGAAATCATTTGATCAAAATCTTATCCACATTCTGAAAACCCGGATCAACGACGAACAGATCGCCAATCAAAAGCGTAAAAGTATCGAAAGCCGCAAAAAACTCCGTGACAGCGGCATTTTTTGCAATGTCAAGTTTTATGGAGCCGTTTATGACGGAAATAAGAAATTTCATTTTGATCCCCCGCAGGCAGAAGTCATTATTTATGTCTTTAAACATTTTATTGCCGGTGATTTGCCAAGCAGGATCGTTTATGATATCAATCAGAAATTCGCAGACAGGGTCGGGAATGCCAGGTGTTTTTATCCCAGTACGTTGAAACATATTTTGACTCAACCGCTTTACGCCGGTTTGATGTACGATTCTGAAGGCAGCCTTATCCGATGCTGCAATGCCCCTACCCCCTTGGTGACAGAAGAACAATTTTTTAAGGCCGCGGAAATCATTACTCAACGGCAATGTCATATCTGCAAACCTCACAGATACACTGCCCGTCCACCGCTGATTTTCAGCGGTTTTTTACGTTGCGGTTACTGCGGAAGCAATCTGCTTGCTGTATATGACCGCAACCGGGTCGTTTACAGATGCCGTAACGGTGAATACAGCTCCAATGCAGATTGCAGGGCGTGCAGGATCCTCATTTCCGGCGGAGTTTCAGACCAGTGGGGAATGCAAAGATCCCTTATGCCGCTTTTGGTGACAGCCTATATCAAGATGCAGAAACAATTTGAATTGTTAAAAAACAGTAAGGAGTATATGGCTCAGCTGTATTCCCGGGAAAAGTGGCTCCGTGGTAAGGTGCAGGTCGCTTTTGATCTTTGGGAGCAGGATATTCTTGATGAAGAGGCATACAAGAAAAGTGTCTGCAATTGTATGGGAAAAATAAAAGAAATACAGCAGGAACGACTGAAAGTTGAAAATTTACGCACAGTCGATCAGGATATTCAAAAACAGTTGTACAGAAGTCAGAACATCATCAATGAAATTCTTTCGCAGAGTATGCATATTTCAAATAGTGATTACAGAGATCTTTTGATGAAATGTGTCGATTGTATTTCCGTATATAAAGACAGCGTGCACATTGCAACTTCTGCCGGTGATTTTTCGATCCCCCGTGTTTCCCGGGATCACCGTCAGCTGAAACTTATGCCGCGTTCCCGGCTTGAAAAGTTTGCTTCTCAGGGCCGGATATATTATAATATCCTCTTCTTCTACGGTAAAAAAGAGCCTTATGCAGAGAAGAAAAAGCTTCTTCTGGAATGGGGGAACTTGAAAATACTTTGGGCTGGGGAGGATTGAAAAAAGAAAAATTCGTCTTTCTGAAACGAAAGAGAACATTGAAAAAAACAACAAAAGTTGCTGTATTTGCAATTTTGTGTTATTTTGTCTTATTTTTTCCCTCAAATTGTTGCCATAAGTTTTAATATTATGTAAAATAGAAGTAGTCGTGAAGGAACATTGAACAAAAACAATAAAATGTGTTCCGGAAAAAACAAAACTCTAAAAAAGAAAAAGAGGAAAAAAATGAAAAAAAGTCGTGGATTTACTCTGATCGAGCTGTTGGTGAACATCGCTTGATTTTACTGTAATTTCCACGAGTCTTTCCTCTTTATAATATTGAACCGTTCTTTTTTAAGAAAGAACGGTTTTTTTATTGCTTTTCTGCAAATGAACAAGGCCTGATTTTTTCTTTATTTTTCAGGACATTTTAATATATTGTGCAAGCTTATCTGTCTGAAAATAAGTGCTGCAAAGAGTTCAAACTTTCAGCGTATTTTTCATTTGCCATAGTATTGAGAGCTTTTCTTACAGCATAATGCTCCCCGGGAGAAATTGTCATTGCTCTCATAATAGCATCAAAAAGTTTATCATTGCCCTCATAGACAAATCCATTTTCATTTGAAATGTCATAGCAGCGGGCAAATTTACTTTCAATGATCACAGGGCAGTGGAAGCCATACGAAAGATTAATATTTCCACTGACAACTCCTGAACAATAGCGTAAATGGTCGTTGTTTTCCGGATCAAGAAGCATCAGTATGGCGTGACAACTCAGGATTGTCTGGAAAAGTTCCTGATAAGAACAACGGCCTCTCAAATCAAAAATATCACTCAGAGCTTCCGGTATTTGAGGCTTATTTTGACCGATGACAGTGATCTTGATCTGTGAACGGAAGTGCTGCGGCATAGCAGATAATACCGGGTAAAGCAGCTGAATGGTCCGGCATTCCGGATTATCCCCGCCGACGATCACAAAGTGTTTGAGTTCAGTGGATATGGGGTGTAAATCAATTTCCCCGAAATACTGAAAATAAATCGGAGTAAAGTTTTCAATGTCACGTTTCCACAAGCCTATTCTCTCTGCAGGACAGGACAGGGGCATTTTCATATTATGAGTGACCAAAAGAAATTTTTTCCGATCTTCGTTGAATTGCTCAAGTAAGTTGCAAATGGAGTCGGCTGCGGGATAGATATACTCTGAATTAAAAATAACCTTTTGGTAGCGTTTAAGGATCAAAGGGGAAAAAAGAAACTTGTAAAAACGGAAAAAGAAGGGGAAAATCCTGACATTTTCAAAACATTTGTCAAAAGGCTGCAGTTCGTTGTAGACCTCCTTGTTGACTATGATTTCAAACTGTTTACCGCTGTCTTTCAAAAACTTTATCCAGGAGGGCAGCAGTTCTCCGTGGCACGTATTAAGTTCTGCAATCAGAAAAGTATTTTTCCGGGGCAGATGAAAAACGAATAAAAGCATTTTGAGCATAATCAGTAAATTTTTCAGCATAACAGTAAACTCCTTACTTATTTCGCCGAAACGGTCTTGGTAGCTGGCATAATACAGCCGTGAGAATCTAAATATGTACCGGCTGGCAACTGTTCGGCAACCGGGACAAGTTCACCATTGTTACCTGAACAATAGTCGCATGCATTAGGAACTTGCTGATTTAAAAGTTGTTTTAACCGGAAGGTTACTTTTCTTTTTTCCTGCTTTGAACCATTGTGTCTGATCGACACAAAGGAATTTTCATCTCGGGGGATCAGTCCCAGATACATACCATGTGCCGAGGTGGGGCATAAATGGATTTCCCCATTCAACATCTCATGGCAGGCTACACAACAGGAACTGTATGTTTTTTTCAATTCCTCCGGCGAACGATTATATCCGGAAAAGTTGTGGTGATAATTAAACCACGCAACTGTACTAATGCGTGTATCAACACCGGATCTCTTGAGAAACTGATATACTTCGTTGGTCTTTGCTCCAATGTGGATATAGTTACTGATCAAAATATGTACTTTGCTGAGCTGAAGATATTTCAGTAATGATTCCTTTGGAATTATTGTTCCGTTTGTGATGATCCTGATGCTTTTGACTTTTGGGGAGTTATGCAGTAATGCGATCAAATCAGGTAATCCTTTGTAAAGCAGAGGTTCTCCGCCGATCAGATGAACACAATCAAAACAGATATCAAGTTCAAGAAGTTTGAGACAATCTGCCTTGAGTTCTGATAAAGAAAATTCAACAGGATGCGCATAATATTGCATCAAATTGGCACATCTTTTGCAGTGTAAAGTACACTTTGAACCTACAACAATTTCCAAATGATCAATATGAAATTTCTTGAATGGAAATAATTTTAGAAGGAAGAAAAGGGGCAGCAACACTATTTTTAACATCAAACGGATAAGTCTGTTGTTGAACAACTCCTCAACCTCACGCCTTAAATTTTCAAATTTCATATTCATTTCCCGTTAGTTGACATTTCTTTTACTAAATACTTTATCCACTTGACCGTATTTACAGCAAACCGGATAAAGGCAGTGGCACGCCAGCAGGTGGAGTTGCATATTTCAAAGTATCTTTTCTCTATTTCTTCCAGATATCGGAACCTGACAGCTGGATCGGCAAGATCTTTTTTTATATCTTCTGCAAAAAGAGTTTTTTCTGCGATCTCCCACCATAAATCGGCTTGAGGAAGCGATTTTGAATACCAGGGATGCAAGCCGCCTAAATGCACTATTTTTGCTTTTGAAGCATTACGGTCAGGAGGAATCATAAAATTCCAATTCTCATCAAAATAGCATACTTCATCTTCAAATATGCGATTTAATATATCCTGATCAGGAAAGGTGAACGGTATACCGCAATTCAATTGCTGGTACAATTTTTGGGAAAAGTCAGTTTTTCGGAGTTGATCGGTATCAAGAAGCAGGACACCGGAGTTGAAATAATTCTTCGGATTTTTCAGTTTCAGTTTTTTTCGGAAATAGTCCTGAAAAGTATATGCGGTTATTGGACTTTCTGTGGCGTGACAATCTTTTACAGCTCCGATCGGAGCCCCCTTCAAGTCTGCTTCAAAAAGTTCTTTGACATCGGCTTGAACAATTATGTCAGAGTCTAAATAGAGGATCCTGTCATACTCAGGGAGCAGTTCGTGCATAAAAAGACGGTACAAGACAGCAATACCGTAAGTTCCTGAATGTAACTTTTTTATATCTATCTCTCTGATTTTTTCGCTTACATCAATAAAGCGTAATGAAAAATTCTTTTTCCCCTCAACAAGTCCGGTAAATACAGCACGGTCAGATGGGGACAGCGCTTCCGTCAAAATCAATATTTCATACCGGGTATCAGGAGACGTATGTTCCATCAGAGAAAACAGGGCTACCCCGGTATAATAGCGGAAATTATGATCCGTTGCGAATGCAATTACAACTTTGTCCTTCATTATGCAGCTCACTTATCGTTTGGTAGAGATCATATATATATCCAGAAGCATCCCTCCGGGGGATAAAAAAGGCTGCCACTTACCTTGGGAAAGGTTTGCAACAGCCTTTTTATGATTTTTTAAGCTTTAACAGCGCAACTTATTAGAGAGTGGTGCTGCCATTGTTGCCGTTACGGAGCAGGTTGGGCTTAATGTAAGAAAAACCGCTTGCTTCCTTGAACCCCTGGACATTGGCAGAGGGATAGCCAGCATTGGCAGGGCTGAACCAGCCGACGCCGTTGAAACCGGTGACGTGACCACCCTGGAAGAGGATGTTACCGAAGTTGGTGTGGTTGGAGTTACCGCCGTTGGAGAAATTAGGTTTGTCCGTATCTGAGAGGGAGAAACTATAAGTGGTACCGGCCAAGTCAGCAGCGATACCGGAGTCGGCACGGCCATAGGTCTGACTGTCGCCTTCGATCATACCGAGGTTACTGGCATAGCTCAAATTGGCAACTGTTGCATTACTTGCCGCACCTTCTCCTGCAGTATTCGCAGTTCCCTGATGTCTTAACTGCTCAGTTCCGGAACCGGTAGCGGTGATGGAGCTGGGGCAGGTGAAGACAGCGTAATCGCTCAGGTAGTCATTACCACGGAGGATTTCAAAGGATTCCCAACCTGCTGCAGTCTCGATCGGGGTGGTGGAGATACCAATACGGGTGGGGACGGCGGGCAGCTTGCTGTCGGAATCGATGGAGTAAGACTTCAGAGCGGTACCGATCTGTTTCAGGTTGCTGGCGCAGTTGATGCGG
>JAZUPO010000030.1:0-17934 GCA_045605205.1 Victivallaceae bacterium | reverse complement strand
TTGTCTTCCTAAGCCCGCTTGGCCACCGACTTCTTCCCCGGCTCTGATTGCAGCCGGGGAAGTCATAGTGGGTAAATATATGATTAAATGCAGGGGGAACCGTTGTTGCGTTCCCCTGCATGGAATACCTTTTGATATATTGTGAGATGTTGCGGGTGGAGCAGTTGTAGCGAGTCAGGTGAATAAAAAAAAATAGCCGCCGCCTTGCAAAATACGGGATCATGCAGTATGTTAGGCTATTGTTAGTTTATTGTTAGTCTATCTTGAGCTGACTGCTGCCGGAAAAGGGTTCCGGTGGTAAAAGAAATCTGCAACGCATTCTTCGCTTAAAAAGTTGCAACTTCTCTGATCTGAGCGTAAAAAAAGGAACTTACGAATTGTAAGTTCCTGAATCTCGTTGGTAGCGGGGGCTGGAATCGAACCAACGGCCTTCAGGTTATGAGCCTGACGAGCTACCACTGCTCCACCCCGCAACGTTCTGTGCTTAATATAGCACGTGGCTGGGGATTTGTCAAATCAAATTTTGCGTTTTAGTACAGATATTCAAGAAAATTTGCAAAAATAATCCTCAAAACGGTTGATTTTTCGTTTTTACTTGTCTGTCAGTTTGAAATCTCTGATCGTGAATTTTACATTCTCGCCGTGTTTGTAACGGCTTTCAGAAATGCTGAAGCCAAGCATTACTACATTTTCGGAATGTTTGATCTTGTCAAGGGAAAATGAGACAGGGACTTCTTTGTTGTTTTCCAATCCGGGAATATTGAAAATGTAGGTGTTGTTCTTTTTATCGTCCGAACCTTTGGTGTAAACACGAAAGGTTATACTCTGATTTGAGGTCGTGCCGGTGAACTCAAGCTTGATCTTGAAGGTGATATGTTTGGCTTTGCTCCAATCCTTTTCCTCAGGATTTAACTTGTAAAGGTAAAGACGCGGCCAGCCAATGGGATATTTGGGGTACTGACCCTTATGGTGGTCAATGGGCATATTGATGCTCAGGCCGCTGCCCGACGGGGTAATAGTACATTCTGCAGGATGCCACCGTTTTGCTTCGGTGATTTTGGAAAGATCAGCACCCGATAAGGTGACGGCACACGCTGCAGCAACTGCTGAAAGCAAACGCTGAAAGTTCATTTTTTTCTCCTTACTGAAAGTTGCGGTTTTCAGGCTTGTTGATACTTCAGTTAAAATAGCACTGCAGTAAGAATTTGTCAAGCAGGATTCAGAATGCAATACTCTCTCTTGAGACAGTTTTGCCATTGTGATCAAGAAATTCTATGAGCCCCGTTCCCCGGTTGAGGGTGATTCGCGAACCTGAAACAAGGTCGGCTTTTTTATCCAGCATAGATCCCATAACCACTGGACAGGGGAATCCCTGACTTTTTTCAATGGCAAAGCGGTGGATATGGCCGCTCAAAAGCAGCTGGGGGGAGTAAAGGATTTGCAAACTTTTTCCCCATTCGCCGTATATGCTGAAAAGACACTCTTCTTCATCGGCGGCACTTTTCCCGACATAACGGGGAAAAGGAATATGGCAGATTAGAAGTCTGTACTTGACGGAAGGATTTTTATGATCTTTATTTACCGCTCTTTCTCTGATAAATGCCAGCTGTTCCTGACGGTAGGCGGTACAGTCAATGGTATCGCCGTAGGCCGGGTGGAGATCGGTTTTATCTTCTCCTCCGTCAAGGACCATACACCAGAGTGAACCGAGTTTCACAGTATAATAGAGTTTGCCGTTGTTATTGGGGACATAACGGGGCAGTTCTTCGGCAAAGGAGCCACGCAATTCGTGATTCCCGCGGGCATAGATGACGGGGAGTGTGCCGCCGGTTATTTTTCCGGCAAGAATGGCCGGAGTTTCGAGAGTTTCAGCTTCTTCTGAAGTGTTGACCAGATCGCCGTTGAGTATGAGCAGATCAAAAGCTCCCGAGCTGAGAGCATTTCGCACAGGCTGATCTATTCTGCTGTGGGTGTCGGCAATATGGAAAATCCTTATGTTTTCATCGGGAAGCTTGCGGAAATCGTAACTTCGGGAATATTCTTCGTAACGTTTGACGTGCCGCATATAGGGGCGTCTTACGGGCAGGGGACGGTAATACACTGTGTAACGGCCCGCTTTGTTCAATTCGGTCATAGGAACGATGAAACGGTGCACACTGCGTGAAGTGGGACGCACCCCGTTGATGTGGCCGCTGTAAAAGTGTTCTCCCACCCGGATCCTTACCAGTGAAGATGAACGCATTGTCACAAGTATCTGGTAGTGATCTTCCACAGCAAAAACGGCAGGCGGCGCCTTAAAAGGAGAGGGCGCGTCTCCATAAAGCGTAAAGGCATTTACTATCCCTGCTGGAATAGTCAGAAAAAGCTTTTTGAAAAAACTCATTTACCGTAAAATTCCTTGAAATTTGTATCAGTTATCTTTTCCCAGAGATTTTCATCAACAGAAGGGAAGAAATTTTGATTTTCCAGACATTCCTGTTTTATTTCATCAATGATGCGGCGGTCGTATTCCAGCCAGAAAGCTGCTTTCTCGGTGTCGTAATTGTTGATCCGGCAGTCTGTCCCCCATAAAATGTCCTGGGTGCAGTTGGCATATCCCGACAGCAGCAGCATCCGGAACATATCCTTGCGGCGAAGTTTTGTCACCCCGGGGGTCAGGTCGATGAACATTCGCAAACTCCGTGCCCCGGGCACATTGCGCATAGCAGACTGAAACTTGGCGTAGAGCAGGACATATTCATCCACCCACGGGTTGCCCACGTGTGCAAGGGCGAACTTGATATTGGGGATCTCCAGCAAAGGTTCAAAAGCAAGGGGACGCACAAAATCACTGGAAGCATAATGATCAAAGAGTATGCCGCAGTGAAAATGAATGGGCAATCCTGTTTCGGCAACAGCGGCAAATTGTTTCAGACACTCTTTGGGATAGCAGTGGTTGCAAATGCACTTGAATCCTGAAATTCCGGCAGAAGCAGCAAATTCGATTTGCTTGTAAATTCCCTTTTCCATTGGGTCGATCCAGAAAAAGGGATGAAATCCCGGGGTATTTGCGGTGTATTCCAAAATCCCCTCAAGCCGGTCTTGCCAATACTGGGAACGATCCGGGTCGGGACGGAATGACTCCGGCGGCAAACTCATTATGGTTCCGCCGTCGATTCCGGCGGCCGCCGCCTTGTTCATAAATACTTCGGGAGGATCTTCAGGCCCAATCAGGGGCATCAGATGAATGTGACAATCTTTCATAAAAATTCAAATCAATATTAAAATTCGTAAACGTGAACATCATAGGGGTTGAATTTATCGGTCAGGACTCCGTTCTTTGCGGTGACAGACCGGTTTTCAAAAAGAACTTTTCCCTGCTTCATACCGGGCAGAGTGAATTGAACGGTAACACTCCTGAATGCGGCATTGACAGCAATAAGGTAACTCTTTCCCTTATATTTTTTCAGCAGGCAGCTGACAGCAGGTCTGCCGTAATAATCCTGCATAGGGCCGGAAACCACAAGGGGCGTCGGCGGCTGAACATCAGGCGTCCGGGAAACAAGAACAGGGGTCAACTGCTGAAATTCTTTGGTGAGCTCTGACATAATCTGCCACCGTTCAGGTGTGCTGTTGGCTCCGTAAGAACCACCTTTCTCACCTTTGAATGCTTTTTTTCCGTAGGTGTACCAGATAAGCCCCTGACCGCCGTGGATGATGGCGGCATAACTCATAGCACGAAGTTCAGTTTTGTCAGGGAAACGCAGCCAGCCCCGGAAGTGATTATCTCCGATGGTGGAATAAAAATACTGGATGATGGGCCAGAGAGCCCGGGGACGCTTTGTGCCGCTGACGGCGATATCATAGCGGCAGATCTCCATTTCGTGGATGATCTGGGCAACTGATTTTCCCCGGTCAACATCCGTCTGCCGCTGGCAGGGATAGATCTCGGGCATAAAAACATCACTGCCCAAAACAAAATCCCGGTACTGGGAGACCTTTCTGTGAGCGCCGGGGCCGTCGGCCTGACAGGTGAGACGGGAACCGTCCACAGAACGGGAAGCATCGTAAAGGTCGATAAATCTTGCAGGATAAGTGTAATCCGACGTATCGTCCCCCAGATACCAGGCCAGAATGGCGGGATTTTTGATGTGTTTCTTCAACAGCTGCCGCTTGAAAGGATCACGCCCTTCAAACCACAGTTTGAAACCGTATTTCCGTGCAGTCGCCACATACAGATCACCGTCGGGGCAGTTGATCCTGTCGTAGGTGTGAAGCAGATTGAAGCCGGTTTTCTTTAAATCCTGCATACACTTTTCGTAGTCGTTATTGTTGAAATCGCATCGGGTGACACCGAAAATCCCGATGGGAAAGAAGGGCTTGCCGTCGATGAGGGTGACACCGTCATCACGCAGAGTGGTTTTGGGAGTCCCCGGACTGCGGTGTTTGCCGATGATCAGATACTTGGTATTGTTGCTGACGATGCCTTTGATGTTGCTCACAGAAACTTTGATAATATGTTTGCCTTCGGCATAGGGTGCGGGCGTTTTGTATGTAACGACATCGCCATTGCATTTCAAGGCAGATGTAACATCTCTGCCGTCGATGGCAACTTTGAGAGAGCCCCAGTGGATGGGGGTGGGACAGGTGATGCGCAAAACCACGTCACATTTACTGTTTTGAGTGGGGCCCGCAGATGAAAGATTTTCCACAAGGGGCACGGCCGGTTCCCGGGGGGGCTGAAAATGGGTGATCTTGCGCCCGCCCACGTTGAGTTCTTTCAGTTCAGGATATTGTCCATTGGCGGTGTAATGGGTGATCCGCAGCTTTACCCAGGGCTGTTTGACGGTGAATTCTTTATCAAATTCCTTGCCGAATTTGCTCCACTTGACAGGGAAACCGCTTTTGTTCCTGTTGTCAGGCGAAGTGCTGGCAGCGATCTTGACGGATGTACCGGCAGGGGTGGATGCTTTCCACGAAATTTTCCCGTTTCCGGCAGAGAAAATAGAGGTTTCATAGCTGTAACTTTTGACGTACTGCACCTTTTTTGCAGTGGAAATCAAAGCAAGAGACTTGACAGCAAAGTAAGTCCCTTTTGTAATATTCGGGGAGCTAAATCCCAGACGGATCTTGAAACTTTCTGTTCCGGCGGGGACCATTCCCGGTGTCTGCGAAAGGGTGAATTCCCGGGCATAATTGTTGAACACAAAAGGAGATGTTGAAAGGATCTTCCCTTTGCCGTCACACCAGACGATCTCGCAGGGCTTCCCTCCGGAACTGATCCGTTCCATATCTTCCGACGTGGCGGCAGTCACGGCGATCACCACGGGGCCCGCAGGAACATTGCAAGGGAAAGATTTGGTGGAAATCTGCCACCAGGTATCGGTATTGGGTTTGCTGTCGTTCCGGTAGACTTGAAAACATTTTTCACCGAAAAGGGCACCGGCAGTATCCATAGTGACAAGATTCTGGTAGTTGAAACGGCTTTTCAAATCCCACACGCCGGGATCTTTGCCGAAATCCACTTCAAAAAAAGGTTTCTGCTGTACGTAGGGGCGTGCTTTGCCAAAATCAAGGCACATATTTTTTTGATTGATGATCTCAGCCCCTTGCAGCTGAAGTACAACAGCAGCAGAAAGCAAAAGCAAATTAAAAACTGATTTCATAACACTTTTTCCTTTTTTTATCACGTTATTGGGCATTGCCTCTTTTGAACTGGATCAGCGGATTGTCTGTGTTCCAAACTGCAAGATTGTTGTTGGCGGCATCGGTGATCCAGACAAAGGATGAATTTTTAACACTGCCGTCTGCATAAGAAGCGTTGTATCCCCGGCCGTGCGAAGCATTTATTCCCGTGTCAAGATCGGTTCCATTGATGAGCTGCCGTCTTCCGGAATTTCCGTTCCCCAGGGCAATATCCATTGTTGCTGTTTTCCAGCTGTCTCCGAAAATGATCGTTTGAGCAACATTTTTTCTGAAGCCGGAAAGTTTCTGAATGTTCTGCTTGAAATTTCTGGCATTGCTTCCCAGATTGGCATTGTAGCCGATACTGCTGTAAACCATTGCCCGGTTGAAAGCTGTCAGCCCCACGGTTTTCTTCATAACAGCCAATGCAGTCGATCTGTTTGAATCAAGAGGACATTTGAACAATTTAGTCGCAGCCAGCCAGTTGTTCCACTTTTTTTCATTGAGCAGCGGCCTGGGTTTTACGCCTTTATTCATATAGAAAGCCCAATATTCGTGGCTGCTTTCCGGTACATCGCTTTTTTTGATTATATCCGGCAGCAGATACTCTTTATTCTCTGAGGCATAGAAAAACCAGTACTGATAGATCTGTTTGTGCTGATTGAGACACTGGGTGCCTTTGGCACGGTCTCTTGCCTGCTGCAAAGCGGGCAGCAGCATCGCGGCAAGGATAGCAATAATGGCAATTACGACCAGAAGTTCGATCAAGGTGAAAGGAGACGGGGAAGGAAGGGAACCCTTTTTGAAAAAAGGTTCTCCCTTCCTTCCCCAGGCCCCATCCATCCTTGCCAAAAACTTTTGGTGGATTGCCGTTTTTGCATCCGCAAAACCGACAATCCCGCATTTGGCAGAATTGCAACGGCAAATATCAAGGCAAGAGGCAATTTTTCGCAAAAAATAAATACATATTTGACAAGTTTTGTTTACAAGAAGTTCGATCAGCGTGAACAATGCTTCAGCTTTGCAGAAAAAGTGTTGTTTTGCATTACATCCCATAAAGCAGATCTCCTTGATTATTGATTTCGTGAAAGTTGATATTTGATCCAGGCATAAACAAGGTCAGCCGACTGCTGATATCCCCCAGGCAGGGGGTGGAGTGCGTTGGACTGACGGGGAACTTTGCTGCTGCTGCGGGCGTTGGCTCTTTCCTGCTGTACCGGAAAGTTGTTTTCAGTGTCAAGAGCAAGATAAATGGGGATCACAAAAAGTTTCGGGTCTTTACTTTCTTCAACAAAGTCTGCGAGCATCTGACGGTAGTGGAAAAGATTTTTTCTGGTCTGCCAGCGGCTTTGCTGTGAACCGTAGTTTTTACCGAAAGCATCCTGGGAGCTGGCACAGTATTCCATCTGGTTCAGGGCAATGACAGCATCCGGAGCTGCTTTGCGCAGGGCAGAAACAAAGATCCGGATCCTTTTGCGGATCTCGCCGAGGTTTTTTTCAAGAGTGGTGTCGTCGCAGAGAAAGGTGTCATTGCCCCCCAGAGAGATAATGACCATACCGGGAGCCCGGCCCTGATTGTTCTTTTTGAAGTAGGCAGGGAAATCCAATGCTGAACTTTTAAAGTTCCAAAAGGGATTTTCCCGGTGATTGTACCCTCTGCCTTTGATTCTTTTTCTTCCGCTTGTGGTAAAGGTCTGAAAACTCCAGCCGCCGTAGCCTTCGTGCCTGACTGCGCCCAATTTGTCAGGCGCACCGGGACCGTTTTCCCCGATCATCTTCAACACCGGATTGCCGTCGGTCTGAAAAAGGGAGTGAAGATGCAGCGGAAATGCGTGCTGCCGGGCAATATTGCTTGACCCCACGATCAGCATAGAAAGAATTTTTCCCTTTCCTGCATCCCGGGGGACGACCACCACTTTGGCGGAGCGTTCTGCCACGATACCTTCATCGTCAAAGATCCGCAGTGTCAGATCGTAGCTGCCTGTTTCAGAAACTTGCGGAGTGAAACGCCATCTTTTGGCATCACTTCTGCCTTTGGCACATTTGACTTCAAAGGAAAAGTTGGACGGATTAATGGTCAGAAAGGTGTTTTCAAAGTAGATGCAGCATTCGATTCCCGGCACTGCATAAATAACTTCCGGCAATTGCAGTTTTTTCTGAAGTCTTGGGGCGGCAGAAAGCAGGAAACAGAGAATAAGGACCAAAAAGCAAAGATTTTTTTTCATAGCGACTCCTTGTTTGCGGAACTTCTGCTCAAAGTCAGAAAATGTCTGCCACGGAAGATCAGCAAACAGAACTCCGGCAGAAGTTCACGGATAAAAATTATTTGAAACTTTTTTAATATATCCGCAAATTCTGCTTGAAACAAGGAGTAAAACGGTGTAAATTATGGAAGAAAAACCGTAAAACCTTTAAAATTGACCGTATTATGAAAAGTTTGCCTTACGACCGCTGGAGTAAAAAAAACCTTCCCAACGAAAAGCAGGTCCTGCAGTTTTTTCCTGTTTCCGCAGAAAGCACTTACTTGTGGCTGCAGTTTATCGGCAAAAGTATCTGGCAGACCGGATCCTGGGTCTACCACAGTCAGACTGCTTATCTGGATGTCGAGATGGTGGATGAAGGGGAAATGTTTGTCACTTACGGCGGAGAAAGAGTTTATGTCCCGGCAGGCTCAGCTATTCTGATCCCCCCCGGAGAGTCCAAGCTTTCCGCAGGAAGCAAGATGCGGTGCCGGAAACGTTTTCTCGGCATTACCGGGCCCATTCTTGCCAATAATATGAATGCTATGAACTTGAACCGGGTAACATTGCTGCGTAATTTCCAAAACAGTGAGTTTGAAGAAATTTTTGCAGCTCTTTTTACTCTTTGGACTGAAAAAAAGAATGATTCCGTTCTGGAATGCTGCACTCTCATTTACAAACTGCTTCTTCTTTTGTCTCAGAGAGCCGGCGAACAGCATCTGCCGCCGGAACTTCAGCGGGCGGTCAATTTCATCAACTCAAATTTCAGCTGCCCCATAGACCTTGAAGTGATCTGCCGGGCAGCGAAATGCGGCAAGACCAAATTGCAATGGCTTTTCAAGCACCATTTGGAGTCCACGCCTATCCGGTATCTGACGCAGGTCAGAATGACATACGCCGAAAAACTTCTCCGTAATACCAACTTTTCGATCAAGGAAACTGCCGACAGAAGCGGTTACGGAGATCCGCTTTATTTTTCCAGCACCTTTCTCAAACATTACGGTTCTTCTCCCAGGGAGTACCGTAAAAACAAGGGACCGTTTTCCACCGGCCCCCGCAAAGAGTGAACAAAAACTTTACTGGCCTTCGGTCAGGTGCATAAGGTACTGTCCCGGACAAAAATCAATTCAAAAACCCGAGGAAGTTGAAACGGAATGAAAGTCCGAAGGGCAGCCTTGCACTATGCCGGAACAGAGGAAAAGCAAGTGTAAAGAAAAGCAACGTTCACCCTTTTTCTCCGCCTCAATTTTCTCCACCTTTTTCGCCCATCTTTACTTCATCAGACTGAAGTGATCGTTCGCAGTAACGATGATGTGCTCAACAAGTTTGATGTTGAAAAGGTCGAGAGCGTTGAAAATCTCCTGAGTAAATTTGATATCTGACCGTGAAGGATTCTTGGAACCTGAGGGATGATTATGGGCTAAAATGACGGAAACAGCGTGATAGAGCAGAGCTCTTTCGACGATTTCTCTGGGAGCGACAGGGACATTGTTGACGGTGCCCTCAACTTCCCAGACACCAATGACTTTTTGAGATGAATCCAGATAAAAGGCAATGATCGTTTCTTTGGGATTGTGTCCGATCTTGACCCGCAGATATTCGAGAGTATCTTCCGGAGAATTCAAGGTCGGGGTGGTCATAAGTTTTTCAAACTCTTTGAACTTGACGACTTCTTTCAAGAAAAGAATATCAGCGGCAATACGTTCCGTAAATCCAAACTCAATCAGTTCGTCCCGGGTTGCTTCAAAAACTCCTGAAACGCTTTTGAACCGTTCCAGTAAATTTTTTGCAATAGGTTTAACATCCCGTCGCGGAATAAGCATAAAAAGCAGATATTCCAAAACCTCATAAGATTGCAAACTTGCGATCCCGTGCTGTAAAAATCGCCGCCGGACACGTTCTCGATGTCCGGAACGCTGGCGTATCAGCATTTCTTCATCAGGTTTCTTCACTTCAACTCTCCTCTTTATGTCAGGGAAATAATTTACCTCCTCTCAAGCATTTTTTCAAATCCCGTAAAGAATTTTTTTGCAATAAATAGTCAATATTCATCCTGCAGATCGCTTTTTATTTTGAGCATTCAAAAATGAAAAGCATTACTGAAAAAGGTTTTCCGGCTTCGTTGAACTACGCCGTGACAAGGAGAAAAGGGAACTTCAGTTTTCGATTCTCGCAGCTATTTACAGCTGCGAGTTATTCCGAAGTTGACGTTTCGGCCTGCCCCAACTTCCTCAACCTGTTTTACCGTCCTTTGTCGGGAACAGCACATTAGCATTAATCATTTTTTGATGATAAATGAGTTGGCGGGAACACCGGATTCTTCATTATTGCTGAAGTTGGCGTACACTTCTGTTCCGTCTGAAAAGATAGTATGTTCCAATGTGGGTGAGCAGAATTCGTGGCTGACCATTTCTGCGGTACAGGTATCACGGAGTTCTTTTGAGATTCGTTTTGATTCCTGCCCGAAATCCCAGGGAAGCATACAATACAGAGCCACGCGGTTGCTGTATGCTGTGCCGTGGACTCCTGATACCCCCTGGCCGCAGAAGGTATAAAGGGAGTCGTGATAGACCAATTGAAAGAAAGGAATGGGCTTCATATTTGAAGCATTCCCCCTTTTAATGGGTGGATAGGCTCCCAGGTCGATATCCTGGACGGCAAATTCGTGGGGTGCTCCCTCGGTGGCAACGGCTCCGATGTGCTTCTTGGCTTCACGGAAGGTTTCAAGCCGCCAGAAAGCATCATCCCTTTTGGAACCGGGATGATCCGGATGATAACAATTGTTCAGTGAAGTACATCCCTGTACATCGAGATAAATGGCCCCTCTGCCGCACATCGCTCCGATATGGGGCAGATCCCGTTTGGCGAATTTGAGGGTTTCTTTGCCGCAGATCAGATAGCATCTGCCGCCCCGCCAGATACCGCCTTTGAGTTTCCCGCCGTCAATGGTGGTCACGATCTCATCAAAGGAAAACTCCTCTGAATTGGGGTAGACATCTTTGTAGTTGTCGTGGACAGAAAAAATATAATCCTTTGAAAGTGATTTGCCGTAAGCTGCCGCGGCAGAAAAATCCGCTTCTGTTCCCCGTTCCGGATTGGGAGGGAAACGGGTGGGATAACCGCTGTCAAATCCTTTGTTGTTCCAGCCGGTGTTGAGGATGCACACCCGGTCAAATCCGGCGGCGTATGCTGTATCAAAGACCTCTTTGGCACTCCAGTTGCCGGGACGTCCTTCGGCTTCAGCGGCTTCGAGGGTACTGGTGTAAAGGGAGTAATCTTTTTTGATGTGGGGAGGCACTTCACAGGCAAATGTGTTGTGTTTCCAGATGACTGAACCGGGGAGCTGTGCCACTTCGGGAGAGGCGGCGATTTTTTCTTCGAGGCTTTTGAAACGCTTTTCCCGTTTGACACTTTCTCTGTGCCACTTGGCAAGGGTGACATAATTGCTGCCGGCAGGGAAAAATTTTAAGCGGACAGTACGTTCATATTCGCTTTTGCCCCGGGCAAATTCGTGGAGAATGGTACTGCGGCCAATGCCTGCATAACTGAAGTTCACATCTGTCCGCAGCCGGAAGTCGCAAGTTTCTGCCGTGCGGAATCCCATACCGCCTGAGGGAGAGAAAAATCCCGCCACAGGCAGGATCCCTGTGTAGTCAGAGAAAAAACGCTCCGTGGAAGGATAGAAAAGACAGCTGCCCAGAGTATCCCAGGCACCGGCAAAGTGTCCCTCTGAGGCGGTTTGCCAGGAAATGGGTTCTTTGGGGAACCAGATTTCCATAACTTCATCGTCAAGTCCCCGGGGAACTTCGGTGACGAAACAGATCTCATCCCCCTCAAGAAAAATGCGGAATGAAAGTGTTATAGAGGGGGCCGGATCGGGTTTAAGGTAGCCGTGTCCGGGGAAACGTGCCATCCAGACCAGATCGGTGATCTGAAAACAGATCTCTGTGCCCTTTTGTTCCATTGTGACCTTGCCGCAGCGGACGGCGTCCAGACGGATGGCATTGCCGTAGATCATTGTCACAAGGTCGGTGCTTTCCCAATTGCCGTAAGGCGAAAAGGCTTCCGCACGGGAAGCATCAGAAGCAATACGGAACCTGACAGTACCGTTGTCAAGTTCAAAAAATTTCTCACACATAAAAAATCTCTCCTGTAAATTATCCCAGAACCGGGAAAGAATTGTTTTCTGCTTTTACAGCAATGCACTCCATTTCCACAAGCCAGGCGGGACGGCAGACAGGGGCCTGAGTCACCACAAGAGGAATTTCTGCAGCGACACCCGCAGCAGCTATTTCTTCAAGGGCGACAGCGGCATCGCACATATCTCTCAGGTAAAGAGTGCCCCATTTGATATCACTGACAGCGGCACCGCCTTCAGCAAGGAGTGCACAGATATTTTCCATCATACGCCGGGTTTGCAGCCGGACGTCACCGATATGAAGCACTGCTCCTGTTTTATCAATACTGGCAGTGCCGGAAATATAATAGTGAGAACGGTCGCCCCAGATTATACGGGTCCCCCGTTCAAAACTGACACCGTAGACAGCGGTGGGACTCAAATTTTCAAGGGCATAGAGAAATTGGATCTGTTCTCTTTTGATACCGGCATAAGAAAGTGTGTCCATTCTGACCAACCGGTGAGGATCACCGCATTGTCCGGCAATGCCGGTGCTGGTGATGAAATGGGTATCGGCGGTCATTCCCCGGGTGGCGAAATAGTCGTTCCGGGCACTGACGAGACCGGCGTAATTGTTGTCAACATCTTTGCAGTAAAGCCAGGTGCGGACGCTGTTGAGTTCCACGGTCAGACCTTTGGCAGTGATGAATTCGTCAAGTTCGGCAAATTCGGCGGCCGTCTGAGCGTAACTGCCCTTTTCAGAAGTGGTACTTTGAAACCAGTAGGGGGTGTAATTTTTCATCGACCGCCACTTTTTCCAGCACCACACTTCAAGGGCGATACGGGAGTTCAAAGGGGGCTGCCCCACAATGGAAACAAAGGAATCTCTTTCGCCCAGCAGCTCCTTGAGGGTGGATTCCTGATTGGCAGGATCGCTCAGGTGAAAACGCAGCAGAAACTCATCTTTTTCAGTGCAGTTGTACTGAGCGGCAAGTGCTTTGTAAGCGTCAAGGATAAAGTTGACATCCTGAGCAAATGTTTCGTGAACAGGGGCACTGAGAGCAAAAAAGTGTTCTTCAATACCGGAAGAACCGGAAATAAATTGACTGTGTTTCTGCATAGGTCACCTGACTGTTATACGAAGCATAGGAAGGGGGAACGTATTGACGGATTTACGCCATTCCTTGCGGCGGTTGTCGTAATATTCCATAGTGTATTTCACCTTGATCTGAGCGTTGACGGCACACTTGGGAGCCTTTTGGTCAGCGGCGAAAATCAGCTTGAAACGGTTATTTTTCATCTTTTCGACCTTGAAAGAAACTCCCTGAGGCGGATCGGGTAAAGTAAATTCCAGTTGAGGTGAACGCTGATTTTTGGAGGCAATGTAGATCGCTTCAACAGAGGTGCTTTTGCCCTGTTTCAAATTTATTCTGTGATTGAAATTTGGAGCAAAGCGGACGCGGTCTCCGTAGCCGTGGAGCCAGGTGCGGAAGAAGCCGAACCGCCGGGCAGGTACATAGTGGGTGTAGGCAAAGGCCTGCATAGCAGCATCAGCTCCATAAACTTTGCGGCGGATCTTGCCGTGAACGGCATAAAGTTCAGGATAGACCGGTACTGCACGTTTGATCCAGCCGGCGGAAAAGGAAAGCTGACTTTCATCGGCTCCGGCAGGAATGGAGTTGATCCCGGCAAGAGTGATGCCGGGGGCATTTTTCATTTCAAAGGAAATTTCCCCTTTGAATCCGTCCAGTTTTTCCACCACCACTTTGACAGGATCAGGGGCGTTGTCCTGAGAGATCCACATTGCAGAAGGCACCAGATAGACCCGGAAATCGGGCCGGGGCCGGTCAAGGCGCAAGTAGAAAATGTGATCCTTGTTTCCTGCTTTGGCTGTGTCGCCCACCTTGACGGAGTAAATGCCCGATACGGGGGCCTTGAAACAGATATAGGAGTCGATGTGCTGCATATTCAAGCCGATGTTGGGGCGGCTGAAGTCATCGTTGACGGCGATCTGTTTTCCGTCAGGGCCGCAGACCGTTATGATGGAGTCAAGGGGAGAACCCAGACGGCGGGCGTATATTTCAGTGACGACCCGCTGTCCCTTTTCCGCCTTAAAGCGGAAGATTTTTTCTTCACCGGGCTTGGAGATGGTACCGGAAATCAAACAGGGCAGCGTGTTCACCTCTTTCAAGGCGATGTGTTCGCAGCTTTCGGGGATCCCCAGTTTGGGAGCGGGGATGCCCGGACGGGCATAGAAGCCTTTTTTCACGTCGATCCTGTAAACAAAGTCCTCTCTTCCCCGGTAGAGAGCATCCCGGATCTCAAGGGTGTAAAGTCCGTCGGCAGGAGCTTGAAAATTCAGCACCGGGTCAGGATCGAAGTAGTTGTCATCAGCAAAGGCAAGACTTTTTCCTGCGGCATCCTTGATCTCAAGAATAGGCTGAAAGTTCCCGGGTACACCGTCGCCGATAAAAGGATTGAGCTTGCGGCCCCAGAAAACAAAGTGGCATTTTTCACCTTTTTTGATGTTGAACTTGAAGTGATCCACTTCCCCGGGTTCGATCTGTCCGTTGACGGCGGAAGGAATGGTGAAAGTGACGGGTTTCCGTTTCAGGGGGGGCATCTGGTAGTTCTGTTCCCTGAATTCAGGCACGCTGCCGATGAAAAAGGCAAGAGGATTTGTGACACGCAGATTGTTGCCGCTGCCGACAAGACGCAACTCACGTTTGCCCGGTTTGGCATCTTGGTCGATCTTGAGTGTCAGAACGATTTTCTGCCCGATGGCGGGGCTTGCCTGAAGCGAATTGGGGCGTTCAAAGATCCCTTTGCAGGCGAGGGAAAGCATCAGAGGATCCAGCTGGTCAAGGTGTTCCATAAATTGATTGTACCGCCAGACACCGAAGTTCCGGGGGTTGTTCCGGAAAGGCTGCAGATGTTCGCCGGCGTAGACCCGCCGCATATATTCTCTGGCCCAGTTGCTTTGTTCTCCGCAGCCGGGATAAAATGTACCAGGTGCATTCTGCCATTTGACAAGTTTCACACCGCCGCCGTCGATCATAAGATTGCGGACGCCCCACAAGCCCTGTCCGCCTATAATGATCTGCACTGTGTTTCCGGCTTTTGCACCGGATGGGTAGACATATCCGATGGTGGCTCCCCAAAGAACTGAAACTGCTGCCAGAGAAGCAGTCAGGCAAAAGGTTTTCAAAAAGCTGTACATAGTAAAAAGACCTTTCTTTTGAAATCTCAGTGATGATAACTGAATTCACTGGTATTGACCAGGGTCCAGAAAAGTTCGTGCCAGAACTTCCAGCGCTCCCTGGGGGGAAGTTTGTCAAAATAGGCCCGGGCCGCTTTTCTTTCTCTCTCCGCAGGAAGACGGGAAAGCACAGCCATATAAGCGGTGTCCAGCTGGCTGTTCCAGGAAAGACGCCCCCCCTTGAAGAAACGGCCGGGCAATGAGGCAAGCTGGCGGTAGAGAACACCGGAATTCATCAGGTGGAGCCGCTGGGCTCCGGTGGAGTTGTTGTTGCGTTCGGAGATTTTTCCGGAATCCCGGGGGGAACGGCCGAATTTGTCAAGGGTCCCTGTTGACATACTGCCGTCGGCAAGGGTGACAGCAGCACTGCCCCGGGGAATGAAGGTAAAAGGTTCAGGAATGACGCTGACATACCTTTCGTAGGAACCTGTGAGGGTGGAAAGAGCATCGTTGATGATCTCTGATTCCAGCCGTCGTACCGGGTAGACGGCGAGGTATTTTTCTTTGGCGGCCAGTTCTTTGGCCTTGCAGCGCCAGTCGGCCTGCCACGCCCGGGAGTTGAGGATCAAACGGTAGAGGGCTTTGGTGGAGCAGTTGTTCTTTTCAAAGTATCCGACCAGAAATTTCATAATATTTTCATCGGCGGGATCATTGTTCCGGGGGGCGGCAGAGAGAGCTTCCCAGAATCCCCGGGGCAGAGCCATATCATCAACGGGATTTGCCAGACCGGTACCGGTCATCCAGTACCAGGCACGGTTTACATAGGCCCGGCTCAGAATGGGATTGCTTTTATCGCAGAGCCAATCGGCAAAGACTGTACGGGGATCTTCTTTGGCAGTATTGACGGTGAAATTTCTGCCGTCAGGGGTGCGGCACTTGAGGGTGACGGCTTCAGGAGCGGTGTAGACGATCTCCTCTTTCCATTCTTTGGTGGATTTGAAACGGACTCTTGAAAAGAAAAGGGCGAAACTTTGCTGATCTTCTTTTGTCATTTTATCTGTTCTGAAGTTCATCAGAGCCAGAGCTGTACCTGCGGCAAGGCCTTTTGGGGTACGGTCGGCGTTGGCACGGAAGAAGTTGGAAGCAGGGACACGGAAGTTGCTTCCGGAAGCAGTCAGAAGCTCCCGGGCGGCCTTACGCCAGGAAAGATCATCCCGGGTGAGAACGTAAAAGTAGCGGTGATAACACTGTACCGCATTGGGCCACAGATTGATGGGAAACTCGGATTTGATGCGGAACATATCCGCATAACGCATAGCCATCAGCTGGGCAAATTCCTCTGAAGCAAGAAAGCTGTCGATAAGTTTACGCCTTTTGTCAGGGGTTTTATCGGCAATAAATCGTTTCAATTCAGCAATCAGAGGCAGCTTCCCCCTGACACGCAGAGAGAGGCGGCGGAAAAAGGCCGCATCATCGATCACAGGAGCAGGAACAGTGTTGTGTTTTGCCCACGATTTGGCAAGTGCGGCATTGAATTTGGCAAGATCTTCAGAAAAATCTGCCCCCCTCAAAGAAAAACACATCATTACAACGAGAAAAGCTGCTGTGAGCAAATATTTCATAAAGACACCCTTTCTGCTTGAATTCTTCAGTCAGCCATTAATATAGTACCGCTCACTTTCAAAGTCAACCCCTCAAAACAGAAATTTTTGAGCTAATCCCAAAAGAAAGCCTTGCTCCCTGACAATAAAAAAGTGCTCCCCGTAATGAGGAGCACTTGGAAAACCTTGAAATAAGGCTTATTTGTTCAGCATACAGAGCAGGACACCTGCTGCCACAGCTGAACCGATGACGCCTGCCACATTGGGACCCATAGCGTGCATCAGCAGGAAGTTGCCGGGGTCGGATTCCAGACCCACTTTGTTGGCCACACGGGCAGCCATAGGCACAGCGGACACACCGGCAGAACCGATGAGGGGGTTGATTTTCTCTTTGCTGAAGAGGTTCATAATCTTGGCGAAAATCACACCGCCCGCAGTTGCAAAGGCGAAAGCCACGCAGCCGAGGATCAGGATACCGATGGTCTGCAGAGAGAGGAACTGGTCAGCAGAGAGCTTGGAACCCACAGCGATACCGAGGAAGATGGTCACGATGTTGCAGAGAGCGTTGGCGGCAGTGTCGCTCAGGCGGCTCACAACACCGGATTCTTTCATCAAGTTACCGAACATCAGCATACCGATCAGAGGAGCGGCATCGGGCAGCAAGAGAGCACAGAGCAGAGTGATGAGCACAGGGAAGCAGATCTTTTCGACCTTGCCCACGGTGCGGAGCTGTTTCATCTTGATCTTACGTTCAGCTTCGGTGGTCAGCAGCTTCATAATGGGAGGCTGGATCACGGGCACAAGAGCCATATAGCTGTAAGCGGCCACGGCGATAGCACCCAGCAGGTGGGGACTCAAACGGGCGGTCACAAAGATAGAAGTAGGACCGTCAGCACCGCCGATGATACCGATTGAGGCAGCATCACTCAAGCTGAATTCGATTTCGGGAACCAGCCAGGTAAGGACCAGAGCACCCAGCAGAGCAGAGAAGATACCGAACTGAGCAGCACCGCCCAGCAGAGCCGTCTTGGGGTTCGCCAGCAGCGGACCGAAGTCAGTCATAGCCCCGACCCCCATGAAGATCAGCAGCGGGAATACGCCGCTGTTGATACC